>CAYONG010000309.1:0-8838 GCA_964405235.1 uncultured bacterium
CCCGAGCCCAGGCCGCGCGTGGATTGGACGCCGATCTGGAGCCGGGTGGGCGCCAGCGACTGGTTGAGCGCCTGAATGTCGGTATTGGCGCTGATGAACTCCACGCCGCGCAGCCCCGCGCCGATCATGCGGTTGACGGCATTACCCCCTGCCCCCCCGCAACCGATGACCTTCAACTTCGCCGTCGATGTGCTGTCGATCTCGAGCTCGAACACCCTGCACCTCCCTGTGTCTACTGGTAGAACAACTCCTCGAACCAGCGGCGGGGATCGAGAGGATTCCTTCGATCACCGCTGGTCCGCCTCTGCGTGGGGATCGCTTCGCCGCTCTCGCCGTGGGCGGCGTGGAGGACCAGCCCCACGCCGGTGGAGAACCGAGGATCGGCGACGTTTTCGGAAAGACCTCCGAGGCCACTTGGGACACCGAGCCGCACCGGCATCTCGAACACCTGCTCGGCCAGCTCGACCACCCCGGGCAACAGGGAGGTGCCACCGGTCAAGACCACGCCACCGCCCAACAGCTCGGCGAAGTGGTTCTTCTTCACTTCCTTGTTGGCGAGGGCGAAGATCTCCTCCATCCGCGGCTCGATCATCGAGGCGAGCACGTGGCGCGAAATCTCGCGGTCGCCGCGCCCCCCCACCCCGGACACGCTGATGCTCTCGGACGCGGAGACCAGGGCGGCGAGCGCGCAGCCGTGCTGGATCTTGATCGCCTCGGCCTTGTCGATCGGGGTGCGCAGCCCGATCGCGAGGTCGTTGGTCACGTTTGCCCCGCCGCACGGGATGATGGCGGTGTGGCGGATGGTGCCCTCGAAGAACACCGCGACGTCGGTGGTGCCGCCGCCGATGTCGAGCAGGGCGACCCCCAGGTCGCGCTCGTCGCGGCCCAGCACCGCGTGGCTCGATGCCAGCGGCTCGAGCACCAGGTCGTGCACCTTGAGGCCGGCGCGCTGGATGGCGCGGCAGATGTTCTTCGCCGAGGTGACTGCCCCGGTGATGATGTGCACTTCGGCCTCGAGCCGCACGCCGCTCATGCCGACCGGATCGCTGATCCCGTCCTGGTCGTCGACGATGAACTCCTGCGGGATGACGTGGATCATCTCGCGGTCCATCGGGATGGCGATCGCCTTGGCGGCCTCCACCACGCGATCGACATCGGCCTGGCTGATCTCGTTGTCGCGGCGCGAGACCGCGATGACACCGCGGCTGTTGATGCTGCGGATGTGATCTCCGGCGATGCCGGCGGTGACGCCCTTCACCGTCACGCCCGCCATGTGCTCGGCCTCGTCCACCGCCCGCTGAATGCTGCCGACCGTCTTTTCCAGGTCCACGACCACGCCGCGCCTCAAGCCTTCGCTCGGGGCATTGCCGATGCCGACGATGCTCAGCTCCGCCCCGTCCTTCATCTCCGCGATGATGCAGGAGATCTTGGTCGTGCCGATATCCAGACCCACAAATGTCCGTGTCGCTGTTGCCATGCGCATCACCTCCTTGTGCCCCGGCCCGGCTGCGCTGCCGCGCGGCCGGCCGGGAGCGCAGCTCCTATCCTCCGTGCGCGCCCCCCGTGGTGGCGGCGGGTCGCACGATCACCTGGTTCTCGAAACGCAGATCGACTTCGCTTGCGGTGGTGCCACGCTGCTTGAGATCGGCCATGACCACCCGGAGCGCCGACAGGCGCGGGGTGCCGGGCGGCCAGCCGCCGGCGAGCACGCGGGTCCCGTCCAGCAGCGTCAGCGAGGTCAGGGTGGGGTCGGAAACGTCCACCTCGGACACCTGCCCGGCGAGCTGGAGCTCGCGAGCCGAGAGCGCGCTCACCCAGGCGAGGCCGCGCTGGACCTGGCTGCGATGCACCTGGACCCCGCCGGGGAGGCCATCGAAGCGCGGCCCCACCAGCAACGGCACGTCGGCAACGACCCCGGTCTCGAGCGGGGGCAGGAGTACGCCCGCCGAGTCGATCTCCCACGGCACCCCGTGGTCCACCAGCAGCACCGGCTCGCGCTCGACGATGCGTACCCGCACCCCGCGCGGCAGCCGCCGGTCCACGTTGGCCGAGGCGACGCGCGGCTCGAGCAGCAGCGCCTGGCGCGAGCGCCCGAGGTCCAGCGTGAACAGGTCCTGCCCGGTGGCGAGCCCGGCGACCTGGATGACGCGCGAGGCCTCGAGGTAGCGCGTGCCCTCGACCCGCACGTCGGAGAGCCGCGCGAAGCGCCGGCGCAGACCCTCCCACGGTACGAGAGCGATCAGCGTCAGCAGCGCGAGGACGCCGCCCCCCATCATGATCCGACGCGGCAGCGAGACCCGGCGGCGCGGTCGGCCGAGCCCGGGCTCAAGGGCGCGTCCCTGGTACCAGCCCATCAGCGCCTCGCTCCCGCCGTGATGTCTGGAAGCCGGGCGCCGAGCTGGCGCAACACCTCGTCGCCGAGCTTCCAGACATCGCCCGCGCCGAGCGTCAGCACGGTGTCGCCGGGCCGCGCCTCGGCGACCGCTGCCGCCACCGCCTCGGCCGGGGATCCCGCCTCGCCCACGTGGGTGGCGCCCTGCTCGCGCGCGCTCTCGACCAAGGTCATCGCCGAGATGCCGGGGATCGGGGCTTCGCCGGCGGCGTAGATGTCGAGCACCCAGACCCGATCGGCCTCGGCGAAGCAGCTGCCGAACTCGCGGCGCAGCGACCGGGTGCGTGAGTACCGGTGCGGCTGGAACAGGACCAGCACCCGCCCGCCCAGGCCGCGCGCCGCGGCCAGCGTCGCCGCGACCTCGGTCGGGTGATGGCCGTAGTCGTCCACCACCCGCACGCCGGCCACCTCGCCGCGGGTCTCGAACCGGCGCGAGACCCCGGGGAATGTGGCGAGCGCCTCGGCAATGTGCGCGAACCCCACCTCGACCTCGAGCCCGACCGCAACCGCGGCGAGGGCGTTCAGCACGTTGTGACGTCCCGTGATCCTCAGCTCGATCTTGCCCAGCGGCCGGCCCTGGCTGCTGACGTGGAAGCGCGCGCCGTGCGGCTGGAGCTCGACGCCCTCGGCCCGCACGCCCGCTTCGGGGCGCGTGCCGTAAAGGATGGTGCGCTTGGTCACCCCGTGCAGCATCCCGCGCACCTCGGGGTCGTCCACGCACAGCACCGCAACGCCGTAGAAGGGCACGCGGTTCGCGAAGTCGAGGAACGCGCTCCGGATCTCGTCGAGATCCTGGTAGTGGTCCAGATGCTCACGGTCGATGTTGGTGATGACCGCCAGCGCCGGGCTCAGTCGCAGGAACGAGCCGTCGCTCTCGTCGGCCTCGGCGACCAGGAACTCGCCGTAGCCGAGCCGCGCGTTGGCGCCGAGCGCGTGCAGCCGTCCGCCCACCACAATGGTCGGGTCGAGACCGCCGCGCGCGAGCACGGCGGCGACCAGGGAGGTGGTGGTGGTCTTGCCGTGGGCGCCGCCGACCGCCACGCCGTACTTCATGCGCATCAGCTCGGCCAGCATCTCGGCGCGCGGGATGACCGGCACCTGGCCGGCGCGCGCGGCGAGCAGTTCGGGATTGTCCTCGCGCACCGCGGTCGAATAGACCACCACCTGCGCGCCCTCCACGTTGCTCACCGCGTGCCCCACGAACACCCGGCCACCGCGCTGGACAATGCGATCGGTGACTTCGGAGGCGCGCAGGTCGCTGCCCGAGACCGGGTAGCCCATGTTGAGCAGCACCTCGGCGAGGCCGGACATGCCGGCCCCGCCGATGCCGACGAAGTGGATGCGGTGCGTTCGGCCGTACATCAGTGGCTCCCCTCGTTCTCGGCTGGCGTCTCGGCTACGGTCCCGCGACCCTTGGCCCAGCGCTCGAGGCTTCGGACAATGCGTTCGGCCGCGTCCAGCCGCGCGAATGTCCGGGCGTTGACCGACATGCGCCGCAACGTCTGGCGATCGGCGACCAGGTGGGCGATCTCCTTCGCCAGCCGCTCGCCGGTCAGCTCGCGGTCCAGCAGCAGCGCGGCGGCGCCCCGCTCGACCAGGTTGTGTGCGTTCACCTCCTGGTGGTTGTGGGCCGCGTGCGGGTAGGGCACCAGGATCGCCGGCGTGCCGCAGGCGGCGATCTCGGCGAGCGTCATCGCGCCCGAACGGCACACGACCAGGTCGGCGACCGCGTAGGCGAGGTGGATGTCCTTGAGGAAGGGCATCACGCGCGCGGGAAGCTGCTCGGCGTCCGCCACGCCCTTGACCCACTCGAAGTCGTCGCGACCGGTCTGCAGGATGAACTGGAGGTCCACCCGACCTTTCAGCCGCCGCATGGCGTCGAGCGCCGCCTCGTTGATGCGGTGGGCGCCGCGGCTGCCGCCGAAGATGAACACCGTCGGTTTGCCCTCGGCGAGGTCGAACACCTGCAACGCCTGCGCCCGGTCGCCACCCAGGATGTGGGAGCGCACCGGGTTGCCGGTCACCTTGAGATTGTCCTTGCGCTTGAAATAGTGGCGCGCCTCGGTGAAGGAAAGGTGGACCTCGTCCGCCACCCGCGCCAGCCAGCGGTTGGCGAGCCCGGGGATGCTGTTCTGCTCCTGCAGCAGCAAGGGCCGACCCAGCAGCCAGGCCGCCGTCGCCACCGGCCCGCTCACGTAGCCGCCGGTCCCGAGCACCGCGTCGGGGCGCTCGCGGGCGACCACCCACAGCGCCTGCAGCAGGCCGATGAGGTTGGCGAGCAGTGCCCCCGGCCAACGCCACCACGCCCGGCGCGGGAACCCGCGGGTCAGGACGTAACGGATGCGGAACCCGCTCTCGGGCACCGCGTGCGCTTCGAGTCCACGCCGGCCGCCGACGAATACCACTTCGGCGCTCGGCTGCAGACGCATGAGCTCCTCGGCGACGGCGATCCCGGGGTAGACGTGTCCCCCGGTTCCGCCGCCGGCGATCATGATCTTCATGGTGCCTCCCGCCAGCGCTGCTTCGTGAGCGCTTCGCGCTCGTCGTTTTCGGCGCTGACCCGGTAGAGCAACCCGACGGCCGCCATGTTGACGAGCAGGGCGGAACCGCCGTAGGAGACGAAGGGCAACGGCAGCCCGGTGGTCGGTGCCAGTCCGGTGGCCACGGACAGGTTGGCCAGCGCGTACAGGCCGATCTGGAGCGTGAGGCCGCCCGCCATCAGATGCGCGAACGGATCGGAGGCACGCGCCGCGGCGCGCATCCCGCGCCACAGCAGCAGTGCGATCAGACCGAGCAGCAGGGTCGCGCCCAGGAACCCGGTCTCCTCTCCCACGATCGAGAAGATGAAGTCGGTATGTGCCTCGGGCAGGAACAGGTACTTCTGCAGTCCCCCGCCAAGGCCGCGGCCCAGCCAGCCGCCCGAGCCGATGGCGATCAGCGACTGGTCCAGCTGCCAGCCTGACCCGCGCGCGTCGGTGACGCCGCCGAACCAGGCCCCGACGAAGGTGCGGAACCGCTCCATCATATACGGATGGGTCACCAGGGCCACGGCGACAGTGGCGGCGCCCGCCACCACCGGGATCGCCAGGTGGCGCATCCGCGCGCCGGAGAGGAAGATCATGAGGATTCCGGTGCCGCCGAGCAGCACCGCGCTGCTCAGATTGGGTTGCAGAAGGATCAGGCCCGCCACCCCGCCGGTGACCGCCAGCGGCGGCCCCATCCCGCGCAGAAAGCCGTGCTCGGCCGGCGGCGACCGCTTGAGCCACCAGGCGAGGAATACGACCGTCATCAGGCGCGCGATGTCGGTGGGCTGAAGGCTCACGAACCCCATCCGCAGCCAGCGCTCGGCGCCGTGCGAGACGTGCCCCACCGCCTCGAGCACCACGAGCAGGGCCACCGCTCCGCCCAGGAGCCAGGGCGCAAAGCGTTCGATCCAGCGCAGCCTGACCCGCGAGGCCGCGAGCAGCACCCCCACGCCGAGCAGCACGCGGATCGTCTGGCGGCTGAGGAAATGGTTCGGGTCCTGGTAGCGCGTGATGCCGAGGATCGCGCTCGAGGAATAGACCATGATGAGCCCGACGATGGCGAGGCCCAGGGCGAGCAGCAGCAGCCAGCGGTCGCCGCGGCTCATGCTCGTGCCCCCTGCGGGACCAGGCGCTCGACCTCGGCCTTGAAGCGGCGCCCGCGGTCTTCGAAATCGCGGAACATGTCGAACGAGGCGCAGGCGGGCGAGAGCAGCACGGTCCCGCCGCCGGCGCGGCGCGCGACGTCGTAGGCGAGATCCACCGCCTCGGCGAGCGAGGCCGCGCGGCTCGCGGACACGCCGCTCCAGGCGGCGGCGAGGCGCGGGGCGCCCTCGCCGATCAGCACCAGGTGGCGTACGGCGCGCGTGACCAGCGGGGCGAGGGGCGTGAAGTCCTGCCCCTTGTCCCGCCCGCCGGCAATGAGCACGACGGGCTGGTCGAAGCTCCTGAGCGCGACCGCGAGCGAGTCGGCATTGGTGGCCTTGGAGTCGTTGACGAAGTTCACGCCGTGCACGCTTGCCACCAGCTCGAGGCGGTGCTCGAGGCCGCGGTACGCGCGCAGCACCTCGCGCAGCGTGTCGGGCGCGATCTCGAGCGGCAGCACGGTGGCGAGCGCCGCCAGGGCGTTGGCGAGGTTGTGGGCGCCCGGCAGGCGCAGCTCGCGAGCGGCGAGCAGCGGCTCGTCCCCGCCGCGCCAGGCGAGGGCGATCCGCCCCTCGCGCACGCTCGCCCCCTCGGCGACCGGCCGCGCGAGCGAGAACTCGAGCCGCGAGCCCCGTCCGGTGATGCGGGCCATGACCTCGGGGTCGTCCACGTTCCACACCGACCAGTCACTCTCCTCCTGGCGCGCGAACAGCCGCTGCTTCAAGGCGCCGTAGGTCGCGAAGTCCCCGTGGCGCTCGATATGGTCGGGGGTGAGATTGAGCCAGGTGGCGACGAACGGCCGCAGGCGGTCCACGGTCTCGAGCTGGAACGACGAGACCTCGACCACGAGCAGTCCGGCGGGGCCGACCGTCTCGGCCACCTCGCACACGGCGCGGCCGATGTTTCCGCACACCGCCACCTCGCGCCCGGCCGCGCGCACCAGCGCCCCGATCAGATCGGTGGTGGTGCTCTTGCCGTTGGTGCCGGTGATGCACATGAGCGGCGCGTGGGCGGCGAGGAAGCCCAGCTCGAGCTCGGAGACGACGCGGATGCCGCGGGCGCGCGCCGCGGCCGCGATCGGGTGTGTGTCCGGGATGCCGGGGCTCCACACCACCAGATCGCGGCCCTCGAGCAGTGAGGGGTCGTCCCGCCCCCAGATCGCCTCGATGCCGAGCGCCGCGAGCGCCCCAACGGCCTCGCCGGCTTCGGACGCCTCGGCGGCCGTGCGGCGGTCGCACACCCGCACGCGGGCGCCGTGACGGTGAAGCAGTCGGGCCGCCGCCAGGCCCGAGCGCGCCGCGCCCACGACCAGCGGCGTGGTGCCGGGGAGCGGATGACGCGGGTCGATCGTCATTGCAGCTTGAAGGTCGACAGTGAGAGCAGTGCGAGCAGCGCGCCGACGATGTAGAACCGCAGCACAACACGTGACTCGGACCAGCCCGAGAGCTCGAAGTGGTGGTGAAGCGGCGACATCCGGAACACCCGCCGCCCCCAGATCTTGAACGAGACCACCTGGATCATGACCGAGAGCGCCTCGGCAACGAACACGCCGCCCACCAGCACCAGCCAGAACTCGCGCTTGATGAGCACCGCGACCGTGCCGAGGGCGCCCCCCAGCGCCAGCGAGCCGGTGTCGCCCATGAACATGTCGGCGGGATGGCAGTTGTACCAGAGGAACCCGAGCGAGGCGCCGATCACCGCCGCGCAGAACACCGTCAGTTCCCCGGCGTAGCGTAGGTGGCTGATGTTGAGGTACTCGCTGAACTTGACGTGGCCGCTCAGGTAGCACATGCCGGCGAAGGCGATCGCCGCGATCGCCACCAATCCCGAGGCGAGGCCGTCGAGCCCGTCGGTCAAGTTCACCGAGTTCGATGTGGCGGTGACGACCAGGATGACGAACGGCACGAACAGGATACCGAGGTCGAGGAACCGGAACTTGACGAACGGCACGTGGGTGAAGGACACAGGGAGACCCTTCTCGGGCCACATCACCAGCACCAGCCCGATGGCGATGCCGCAGACGATCTGCCCAGCGAGTTTATAGCGACCGAGCAGGCCCTTCGGTAACCCTCGCACCACCCGCAGGTAGTCGTCCAGGAACCCGAGCGCCCCCAGCCACACGGTCGCCCCGAGCGCGATCCACACTGGGCGCGAATGGAAGTTTCCCCACAGCAGGGTTGGCACCACGATCGCCAGGACGATCAGGAGCCCGCCCATGGTCGGGGTGCCCGCCTTGGCCAGGTGGGCCTGCGGGCCCTCGGCGCGGATCTTCTGTCCCAGCCCGAGCCGACGCAGCCCTTCGATCATCGGTGGCCCGAGCACGAAGCACACGAGCAGCGCCGTGATCGCCGCGTAGGCGGCTCGAAACGTGATGTAGCGGAACACGTTCAATGCGCCGAGCCCCTCGACCGTGTGGAGCGGGTAGACCCATTCGTAGAACATCTCAGCGCTCCTCGCCCAGTCGCTCGATGACGTCCTCGAGCGCTGCGCCGCGCGACGCCTTGACCAGCACGACGGTGCCCGGCGCGAGCAACAGGCACAACGCCTCGGCGAGAGCCGGCTTGCCCGGGAACACGCGGGTCTCGATCCCGACGCGCTTCGCCCCGGCCGCGTAATCGTCGGCGTGGGCCCCAACCACCCAGAGCGCGGCATCGCGCGTTGCGGCGCCGGTCTCGCGGTGGAGCTGCGCGGCGTCCGCGCCCAGCTCCAGCATGTCGCCCAGCACCGCGATGCGGCGGGTGGCGCCGGGCCAGCCGGCGAGCGTCTCGAGCGCCGCGC
>CAYONG010000310.1:0-3215 GCA_964405235.1 uncultured bacterium
CGACCGGCGGCACACGAACTACAAGAGCCACCTGCAGGAGTACGTGCAGAGCACGTTCCGCACGCACCCCGTCTACCGGATCCGCAGCGAGATGGGCCCCGATCATTCGAAGCAGTTCATGGTCGAGGTGATGGTGGGCCGCCGCGCGCTGGGCGAGGGAAGGGGCCAGAACAAGAAGGAAGCCGAGCAGGCCGCGGCGCGCAACGCCCTCGAGGCGGTCGAGAGCGGACCGATCTCGGACCGCGACAAACGCCGGGATGATCGCTACGAGCCCCGCGAGGAAACGCCGGTGGAAAGTGGACGCGCAGCGGCGCCTGCGCGCGCGGCCGTGACGGAGTCCGAAGCGGAATCGGACGCGGCTGAGGGCGCAGACGAGCACGGTCGCCGTCGCCGCCGCGGTCGCCGCGGAGGGCGCGGCCGTCGCGAGCGCAGCGAGGGGAGCGCCATCGAGGCATCGCCCGCACCGGCGCCCGAGCGCCCAGGGCGTGCAGGGCGCGCAGAGCGCGCAGAGCCTGAAGCGCGCGGCGAACGTGAAGTGAGTGGCGAGCGCGGGGAGACGACTGCGCGGCCCTTGCAGCCGCGGCGGCTCCCGCGCCCAGAGCGCGGGTCGGCCACCCGGGTCGAGACCCAGCTCGCGGAGGTGGCGCGGCCGGCCGAGATCGAGCCCATGCCGCCAGCGCACGAGGAGGACGAGAACGAGGAGGTGGGTCGTCCGGAAGGGCCGCGGGACGAGCGCCGGGCGGATCCGTACGCCTGGGAGCCCCGGCCGGTGCCGGCTGCGACCGAGAGCGCCCCGGTCGTCGCGACCAGGAGTCCGCTCCCGCCGTCACCGCTCGAGGACAGATCCGACGCGGTACAGACGGACGATCTCGCCCCGGCCGAGCCAACGCACGAGGCCGGGGTGCAAGAGGAAGAGCCCGAGTTCTTCGCCGAGCTGCCCGTGACGAGGGTCGACGAGGATGAAGACGAGGGACCGCGCTATCCCGAGACCGGACCACCTCCGCCTCCACCCTCGGTCCCCGCGGCTCCCCCTGCTCCGACCTGGGGACGTCGCGGACGGCGGGGTCGGTGATGGCGCTCGTGACGGAGACTTGCCCGCGATCGGGGGCGGGCGGTGGCGTCGGGGATCGACAGGAGGGCGGGCAGCGATGCAGACGGTGATCCTCGCCGGTGGGCTCGGTACCCGGCTCGCCGAAGAGACCAGCGTGCGTCCCAAGCCCATGGTCGAGATCGGCGACCGGCCGATCCTCCACCATGGCCCTCTACGACGCGCACGGGTTCATCGAGTTCGTGCTAGCGCTCGGCCACCTGGGGCACATGATCAAGCGCCACATCATGGACTGGACGACGCTGTCGGGCGATCTCGGCGTGGACCTGGCGAGCGGAAGCGTCCCCCGCCATTCCACCGCCAGCCGCGACTGGAAAGTGAGCCTGATCGAGTCTGGCAACGGCACCGATACCGGGGGTCGCCTCAAACGCTGCACTCCGCACCTACGCAACGAGACCTTCATGCGGACCTATCGGGACGGGCTTTCGAGCGTTGACCTGCGCGCGGTCCTGGAGTTCCATCGGCGGCACGGGAAGCTTGCGACCGTGACGGCCGTGCACCCACCGGCGCGGTGGGGGGAGATGGAGCTCGACCACGATTCGGTCACCTCGTTCGCCGAGAAGTTGCAGGTCCGTCAGGGCTGGATCAACGACGGGTTCATGGTGCTCGAGCCCGCCGTGCTCGAGCGCATCGCGGGCGACTACACGGTGCTCGAGCGCGACGTCCTCACCGATCTCGCCGCCGAGGGCCAGCTGTGCGCCTACCGGCACGAGGGCTTGTGGCAGGCCATGGATTCGCTGCGCGACGTGCGGGCGCTGACCGCGCTGTGGAAGAGCGGGGCGCCGCCGTGGGTGAAGACGTCGTGAGCGCCTGGGACGGACGGCGGGGCTTCGTCACCGGCGCCACCGTGCTGGTCGGTTCCTGGCTGGTGCGGGCGCTGCTCGAACGGGGCAGCCAGGTCACCGCGTTGGTGCGCGAGGCCGATCCGCAGTCCGAGCTGCTGCGTAGCGGCGACCTCGCGCGCACGACGGTGGTGAACGGGGAGGTCCAGTCCCTGCACACACTGTTGAGGGCGCTCAACCATCACCGCCCCGACGGCACCCTGGTGCGCGACTACGTCTACGTGAAGGAGGTCGCCGAGGCCTACCTCGCGCTCGCCGAGCACGTCCACCGGCCCGACGTGCGCGGCGAGGCGGTGGCCGAGATCTCACGCCAATACCTGTCGTCGGCGCGCGCGCGCGCGGTGCTGGGCTGGCAGGCGCGCTACACACTGGCTATGGGGCTCGGCGAGACGGTGGAGTGGTACCGCCGATTCCTCGCGAACAGAGCGCCGCGCCCATGAGCGAGGGCGCGATCGAGGGCGTCATCGTCCACCCGCTGCGGCAGATTCCGGACGAGCGCGGCCGGGTGATGCACATGCTGCGGGCGAGCGATCCGCATTTTCTCGGATTCGGTGAGATCTACTTCTCGGTCGTCTACCCGGGCGTGGTCAAAGGCTGGCATCTCCACACGCGCATGGTGCTCAACTACGCGGTGCCGCAGGGCCGGATCAAGCTGGTGCTCTACGACGCGCGCGACGGCTCGCGCACGAAAGGCGGGATGCAGGAGCTGTTTCTCGGCCCCGACCGCTACGACCTGGTCCAGGTGCCGGCCGGGGTCTGGAACGGCTTCAAGGGGATCGGGACCGAGCCGGCACTGATCGCCAACTGCGCGACGATCGAGCATGATCCCACCGAGATCCTGCGCATGGACCCCCACCACAACGACCTCATCGCGTACGACTGGTCGTTGCAGCACGGCTGATGCCCGGCCGACCCCGCGGGCGATCGTGACCCGCAAGCGCGTCTCCATCATCAGCCCGGTGTACAACGAGGAGCTGACGGTACGCGCGTTCTACGAGCGCCTGGCGAAGGCGCTAGCGCCGCTGCGCGACCGCTATGAGTTCGAGATCATCTTCAGCAACAACCGCTCGGCCGATCGGACCGCCGAGCGCGTGCTGGAGCTGCGCGCGGCCGACCCTTCGGTGCAACTGCTCACCCTGTCGCGCAACTTCGGTGACCAGCAGTCCATGCCGGCCGGTATGCGCCAGGCCTCCGGCGACACGATCTGTTTCATCGACGTCGACGGTGAGGACCCGCCCGAGATGATCCCGGACTTCATCCGGCAC
>CAYONG010000311.1:0-15498 GCA_964405235.1 uncultured bacterium
TCGGGCCGCATCCACACCTCGGCCGCCACGGTCGCGGTGCTGCCCGAGGTGGAAGAGGTGGACGTCCAGGTTGAGGAGAAGGACCTGCGCGTCGACGTCTATCGCGCTGGCGGCCCCGGAGGCCAGGGGGTCAACACCACCGATTCGGCGGTGCGCATTACGCACCTGCCCACCGGGCTGGTCGTGACCTGCCAGGACGAGCGTTCGCAGATCAAGAACCGCGCAAGGGCGATGAAGGTGCTGCGCGCGCGGCTCTACGACGCCAAGCTCCAGGCGACGCAGGCCAAGTACGCCGCGCAGCGCAAGTCGCAGGTTTCGACCGGCGATCGCAGCGCCAAGATCCGCACCTACAACTTCCCCCAGGCGCGCGTCACCGACCACCGCATCGGCTTCACCGCCCATAATCTCCCCGCCGTGATGGAAGGGGCGATCGACGAGCTGGCCGAGGCGCTCGGGGCGGCGGATGCCGCCGAGCGGCTGGCCGCGGCGGGGGCGGAGAACCCGGCGGGCTGACGCAGGGGGCGGTGAGCGTCAGGGCGCAGGCCTTTGCGGGGCATGAATCACATCCGAGAGGTCAGCGACTCCCCAGGGCTTTCCGTCCACGCAGCGCGAGCATCACCACGAGCCGCCCCCACCCCCACCGCCCCCACCACCCGATGAGCCGCCGCCGCCCGAGCCGCTCGATGATCGCGGCGAAGCGGTCATCGACTGCCCCGCGCGGGTCATGGAAGATGACAGGCTGCGCTCGAACGCCTGCGTCGAAAACCCGCGCCCGCTGTGCGAGCCGACATACCAGCCCGGCTTGTCCTCCCGGTAGATACCCTCGAATCGTTTCGCCCACTCCCGGCCGACTCCGAGCGCCATCGCGTAGGGCAGCAGCGCCTCGAACGCTTCGCGCGGGTTCTTCGCCGAGCGCTCGAGCCGGTCGCCCTCGACGCGGCCCGCGAACTCCTGAAACCCGAGCGCCCATTGCCGCGCCCGCACGCCGGATTCCGTGCGACGCGGCATCGCCGACGAGTATGCTCCGAACAGCAGCCAGACAAGCGCCCCGACGATCATGGGAATGATCGGCACAGCCGGCTCCCCGACACCGCGGAACACCATCCAGCCGGCGCTGAGCAGCCCGGTCGCGAACCCCCAGAGGAATCCCTGCAGAACATACTTCGAGCGCACCTTCTCGGGCGAAGCGTCGAAGTGCCGTTTCGCGACCAGTCGATCGTAGAGCGCGGCGCGGATCCCGGGGATGTGCGCGTAGAATTTGTTAGCGAGCTCGCCCGCATCGACCTCGTCGCCGCCGGCGAATAGCGCGTTCATGACCTTCTGCTCGGGCGGGGCCAGGGTGTCCCCTGCCGGCAACTTCGCCCGTTTGAACACGGTCTCGTCGCGCTGGAGCAGGCCGAACAGCTGCGGGCGCTCCTCCATGTGGATGGTCAGGTGGCCCCGGATGGCCAGATGGACCACCGTTGCCGAGATATCGGCGAGGTCCACCGATTCGTCGATCAGCGTGCCCGCTTCGGCAGGCGAGAGGCCCGGTGGCGGTTCGTACTGCACCATGACCGGCGCGCCTGCATCCGGGTCGCGACCCAGGCTGCGGTAGCGCCGCATCAAGAATACCAGCCAGCCGAACGGCAGGAGGATGACCCAGTTGTCGGCGATCAGGCGCCCGGCGCGCTCCAGAGTGGTGGGGAATCGCACGTGGCCGTGGGGCCAGCCCACGGCGATCGTCAGCCCCTCGAGCGGCGCGAACGAACCGGTCGACTCGAATCGCACGACGCCGGGCTCGGGATGCGAGATCTCCACCGCGCGATCGCGGCTGCCGAAGCTGCCGGTGTAACCCGCGGCTTCGAGCTGGTCCTGCGACAGGCGTGCCGGCAATCGCACGCTTGCCGTCGCGCGATCGATCGTCGTATTCCACTCGTTGCCGGTGGCGTTCCAGTAGATCTCGTCGTACTCGGGAAAGTGCCCGAGCGCATCTCGCACGCGATAGCGAACCAGGTAGACGATGCGGCCCTCGACCGTGCGGTGCGCGTCACCAATGCGAATCTTCGTGTAGCGGCCCTCGTCGGAGACGTGCGTGGCGACCTTGTGGCCGGCTTCGTCGGTGACGCCGATGAGTTGCAGGCCCAGTGTGTAGGCGTAGCCGCGGGGATCCGTGTAGCGCACCGGTATCGTGCGGTAGATGCCGTGACGTGGCTCGGTGAACTCGACCTCGAGCCGCTCCTCGATGGTGAGCGCCGCGTTCGGCTCGACGATGATCTGCGTGTCGAAGCGGTGGATGACGTAGCCACCGCGATCCGCGGCGGCGGGGCTCGCAGCCAGCGCAAGGAACGCAAGCAGCGACCAGGCGAGTGGCCGCATGAGCGGTCGCACCGGCACTCCTAGAACTGCACCTTCGGGACCTGTCCCTCGGCCGGATCCGCCAACTCGAAGAAATCCCGCGCCACGAAGCCGAACATGCCGGCCACGAACATGTCCGGCACCGACTGGATCTTGGTGTTGAAGTCGCGCACCACGGCGTTGTAGTAGCGGCGCGCGGTCTGGATCTCGGTCTCGAGCGCCTCGAGCGAGCGCTGCAGGTCCTGGAAGTTCTGGCTGGCCTTGAGATCGGGATAGGCCTCCGCGAGCGCGAACAGCGAGCGCAACTGCGACGTGAGCACGTTCTCCGCCTGGCCGGCCTCGCGCGGTCCGCCGCCGCCGGTCGCGCCCATGGCGCGGCCGCGCGCCTCGATGACCTTGTCGAACGTCTGCTGCTCGTGCTTCGCGTATCCCTTCACGGTCTCGACCAGGTTGCCGACCAGATCGTGGCGGCGCTTGAGCTGCACCTCGATGTCCGCCCATGAGGCGGCAGCGCGGTTGCGAAGCCCCACGAGACCGTTGTACATCCCGACGACGAACACGATCACGAGTACTGCGATAGCGACGGGAACGAGCAACATGGTCGAAGGTTCCTTTTCGAGGGGATCACGTGTGCACGGCGGCGAGGCGCGGGGCTAGGGGCTCGTGACGCTGGAGCATGGTAGCACCACGTAACGCGGCTGGTGGGCAAGCGCAGGTGAACCGAAAGGCCTGACACCGTCACCGATGGTGCGAACGGTGTGAACGGCGTTGCCTACTCCCGCCTCCCGCCAGATCCAGGGCCTCCGTCGATCCCTTGAGCATCCCGAGGCAGCCCAGCGGCTCCTCCCGCCGCATCGCACGCTTCCCGATCTGCCGCAGCGCGCCGGGCATGCCCAGTGCATGGCCATCGCCACGCCACCCGGGGCCGCAGCCCCCGCGCCAGGAGCGTGATCGATGCCGACCGACGATGCCACCACCGACGCCGCCCGCAGCCATGACCTGCCCTGGCCGATCCTGGCGGCGTTCCTGCCCGTCCTGTACCTGTGGATCGGGTGGAGCTGGTGGATCGAGATCCGGTCTCAACTCGAAGCCGTTGCCGAGAGCGTCGCGTCCATGGACGCGACCACGCTCGCGGCCGCGGCCGTCGCCGGACGCGCGCTCGCCGTGCTCTCCGAGTCGGCCGTCTACGTTTTGTGGTGGAAGAGCCGGCGTGCGCGACTGCCCTACTGGCGTTTCGTCTGCTGGGTGGCGGCGCTCTCGACCGTGGACCTGCTCGGATTCTCTCTCCGGCGGGCGGTCGAGGATGCCCCGGACGCGCTGCGGATGCTCGGTGGCGTGATCGCGGGACCGGCGGCCGTGAACGCCGCGAGCGTCTCCGAAACGGGGAGTAATGCGGCGTTCGGGAACCTCGGCGTCCTCACCCTGCTCCGCGTGGGCATGACCGCATGGGCGCAGGCGCGCGGTATCGGGCGAAGCCTCGGTGGCCCACTGCTTCTCACCACCGCCCTCTGGCTCCTGACCCGGCTGATCGGCTGGTGGTCGGTGGATCTGATGAAGGGTCTGAGTCCGGCGCCATGAGCCTCCAACTTCGTACCACCGTCAACGGGGTCGCGGGGGCGCTGCTGGCCGGTGCGCTCATCCTGGGAGGTCTATGGCTTGGCGACCGCGCGCGCCGCTGGGAGGAGCCACGATGGATCGCCGGGACCTTCATCCCGCTGCGGGCGGAGCAACGTCCGGGGCCCGACGGACGCGCGACCTGGATGGTGGTGATCAACCCGCGCTGTTCCCGGTGCGTCACCACGCTCCGACTGCTGCACGCACGGTGGGCACGGTCCTCCCGTCATGAGGGACTGGCGGCGCTGATCGTGGACACGACGGTTCGGCCCGATACAGAAGCGTTGCGAACGCTCCCACCGATGCCCGTGTGGTGGGATCGGGACGGGATCTGGCGCCGGCGGTGGGGACACCGGCTCTACGGCGAGCTGATCGGATTCGATGCCGCGGGTGGGTACCTGCGCACGGTATCAGGCGAAGAGGCCCTGCGACTCGCGCGGCGGCTCGCCCCGAAGGATGTGGCCCCCGTCACAATGAAGCAAGGAGGGACAAGATCATGAAGTGGAAATCGATCCTGGTGGCGGTGCTCCTCGTACTCACCGCGACGTTCCAGCCGCCGCACGTGGCCGCGCAGGCGGTGGATGACGCGACGGTGGAGGGCTTCAATTCGGAGAAATTCTGGGCCTATGCCGGATGCGCCGCGTCAATCGCGATCGGCGTCGGCACGGGTGGATGGCTGCTCACCGTCATCGCCTGCGGCAAGGCGGCGACCGCGTTCTGGACGGAGTAAGGCCACGTGGGAGGGCTGGAGAGATGAGACAGGAAGGATGGAGCGTGAACGGCGGTCGTCTCCTGACGGCTGTGATGATGCTGCTGGCGGCGACGATTGTGCCCCTGACCCCCGTCGCGGACGCGCAGGTGCTGGCCGGGACGGAGCCGGCCACCGAAGCGGTGTGGGAGGAGGGATCCAGCGAGCCCACGAATGAGATCGAGCGCTGGTGGGGAGTTCTGGGCGCCGCGATTTGCGGGGGCGAGATCCGGCTCATCCTCCGCGCCCCGGCGATCGGGATGAACCCGTATGTCCTCGCCGCCGGCATTGCCGGGTGCGGTCTCGCCGCGCTCGACGTACTGACCACCCAGTAAGGGGGAGGGGCCGCGCCGGCGAAGCATCGCGCGCGGCCCCCTCCGCGGTTCCCCCGCGCCTCCCCCCGCGGCTCCATGGGCCCCGTTCCCGCCCTCGACTACACTCCCGTCCCGATGGACGCCACCCTCGATCACGCGCTCAAGTCGACCGCCTCGCGATTGAGCGCGGTCACCGATTCCCCCTGCGCCGAGGCCGAGGAGCTGCTGGGCCGCCTGCTGGGGCTCGGGCGCGCCGATCTCTACCTGCAGCGCACGCGCGAGCTGGGCACCGAAGAATGGCAGCGGCTCGACCGCTGGTTGGGACGCCGCGTCCGTGGCGAGCCGGTCCAGTACATCACCGGGCGCGCTGCATTCCGCGGGCTCGATCTCGCGGTGGATCCGACGGTGCTCATCCCGAGGCCCGAGACCGAGGGGCTGGTCGAGGCGGTGCTCGCGGTGCTGCGCGAGGAGCTGTCACGCTGGCGGGAGCCTCGCGTGCTCGACCTCGGCACTGGCTCGGGCGCGATCGCGCTCGCCATCGCCGCCGAGTGGCCGACTGCGGTCGTGACCGCCACCGATGCGAGCGAGGATGCGCTCGCCGTGGCGCGGGCGAACGCCGCCGCCTGCGGGCTTGTGGAGCGCGTCCGCATGCTGCACGGCGACTGGTTCGAGCCGGTGGCGCCCGACGAACGCTTCGAGGTCATCGTCTCGAACCCGCCCTATATCGCCACCGGCGAGCGTGATGCGCTTCAGACTCAGGTGCGCGAGTTCGAACCCGAGCGGGCGCTGTTCTCCGGCGAGACCGGGCTCGAAGCTCTACGCGAGATCGTGGACGAGGCGCCGCGGCACCTGGTGGGTGGCGGGCTGCTGGCGCTGGAGCTGGCCGAGATGCGCGCCCGCGAGGTCGCGGGCTGGCTGGAGGGCGCCCGCGACTGGCAGCACGTCACGTTGCTCGATGATCTCTCCGGTCGGCCCCGCGTGCTGCTCGCGCGGCGACAAACCGGCCCGGCGATCGCCCCGGCCCAGTGGGTGGAGGAGGGGTGAGGCACGGGACCCCGGTCGGCCCGCTGGGGTGTCAAGATGGGGATGGCGTGGACGGACAGGTGGCGATACGATCGAGCCTGCGGAGTCACGCGAGGGATCCCATGCGACGTCATGTTCTCGCGATCGCCATGCTGCTCCAATTCGCCGCCGCGCCGGTGGGGGCGGCAGGGATCAACGCATTCTGGAGCTATTGTGGCCGCGGCAGCTGGACGATGCAATCGTTTGCCTGCAACACGAACGCGGGTACGAACGATATCGTCGCGTCGTTCGTCCCGCCCGACGGCCTCACGATGGTCACCGGCGCGATCGGGATCATCGACCTATGCCTGGGTGGCGTGAACCTGGCGCCCTGGTGGCAGTTCAACGCGGGAAGCTGCCGTGAGACCGCGCTGAGCGCGGTCGCGATCGACGTCGGCGGACCATCCAATTGCGCGGACTACTGGCAGGGTCAGGGCAGCGCATCGGTCGCCTACCAGGCGGGCTACTCGGGTTGGGACAGCGCCCGCCTCGTGGTGTCGGTCTCGATGGATCCACAGTACGCCGGGCCCGTCGAGCCAGGCACGGAGTATCACGCTTTCACCGTCCGGATCCGCAACACCGACACCGTGGGACCCGGCGCGTGCGGTGGTTGCCTGTACCCCGCGTGCATCGTGCTCAACGAGATCCGGCTCGTCCAGCCGGCCGGCACGCCAGGCGGAAGCCCGGCCCTCACGGGACGCGACACCAACAACTATCTCCAGTGGCAGGCACCCGTCTATAACTGCCCGTTCATCGTGCCGGCGGCAAATCGCACCTGGGGGCAGATCAAGTCGCTTTACAGGTGACGCTCCCTCGCGCCCCTCAGTGCCTCCCGAGCAACTCCAAAAGCCCGGTGGTCAGCCAGGGCACGTAGGTGATCACCAGCACGCCGAACGCGAGGATGAGCAACATCGGCATCGACGCGCGGGTCACCTCGATCACCGGCCGCCCGAACCGGTACGAGGAGAGGAACAGGTTGAGGCCCACCGGCGGCGTCAGGTAGCCCAGCTCCAGATTGGCGACGAAGATGATCCCGAGGTGCACCGGGTGGATGCCGAATGTGGCGGCAATCGGGATGATGAGCGGCACCACCACCACCGTCGCCGAGAAGATGTCCATCAGGCAGCCGACGATCAGCAGGAACACGTTGAGGGCGAGCAGGAACGCCCAGGGCGAGTGGATGTGGGCCTGGGTCCAGGCAACCAGTTGCGCGGGCACCTCGGCGTCCACCATGTAGCTGCTGAACCCCATCGCGGCGCCGAGGATGACCAGCACTCCGCCGACCAGCACCACCGTCTCGGCCAGCACCCTGGGCAGATCGCGCCGCACGGAAAGGTCGCGCGTCACGAAGCACTGCACGACGAACGAGTAGAGCACGGTGAGGGCCGATGCCTCGGTGAGGGTGGCGAAGCCGCCGAAGATCGCCACCAGTGCGATGATCGGCAGCAGCAGCTCCCACTTGCCCGCCCAGATTGCGGCGGCCACTTCGCCCGCCCGCGGCGCCGTGCGGGGGGCCTGCGAGCGCAGCCCCTCGCGCACGCCCCAGGCGGCAGTGAGCCCGAGCAGCAAGAGTCCGGGCAGCAGGCCGCCGAGGAACAGGTCCTCGATCGCCACCTGCTGGGACACCACGAAGTAGAGGATGAGCGGCAGCGAGGGTGGGAACAGCAGGCCGAGCGAGCCGCAGGCGGTGATGAGCCCGAGCGAGAAGTTCTCGCGGTAGCTCTCCTTGCGCAGCGCCTGATAAAGGAGCGCCCCCATCGCCAGGATGGTCACCCCCGAGCCGCCGGTGAAGGCGGTGAAGAACGCACACACCACCGCGACCACGATCGCGGTCCCTCCCGGCAGCCAGCCGAGCAGGGCGCGGAACACCCGCAACAGTCGCTCCGACGCCTTGCTCTCCGAGAGCAGGAAGCCGGTGAGCGTGAAGAGCGGGATGGCGGCGAGTGTGGGGGAGACCGCGAGCCGGTAGGCCGCGACCGGCACGGACGCGATCGGCACGGCGTCCTTCATGAAGAGCAGCACCGCGAGGCCGCCCAGCAGGGCGAAGATGGGCCCCCCCAGCGCAGTGCCGATCAGCACCAGCGCCACGCCCGGCCACGGATTCTTCCCTTCGAGCAGGCCGGGGACCTGCGAGAGCCAGAGCCCCACCGCAAGTCCGAGCGCAGCGACCAGCCGGCCCGGCCAGCGCGGTGAGGCGCGCCAGGCGATGCGCAGGGCGATCAGGGCGAACGAGACCGGTAGGACGAGCTGCCCGACCCAGTTGGGTATGCCGGCGGCGATGATCGAGCCGAACTGACGCTCGGCCAGGACCATGTCGAGGCTGGCACGGCAGAGCAGCGCCGCCACGCCCCCAGCCACCGCGGCCGCGGTGATTTCGGCCGCGTGCCGCCAGCGTCCCTCGGGGATGAACGTGCCGGTCGCGAGCGCCAACAGGCGGCCCTCGCGGGCGGCGATCGCCGCGCCCAGGAACCCGACCCACAGCGTCAGGTGCTGGACGAACGGTCCCGAGCCGGGAATGCCGCGGTTGAACAGCGGGCGCCAGAGGATCTCGAGCAGCGGCAGCACCGCCATCACCACCAGCGCGGCGCTCGCTATGCCGCTCTCGAGGCGGCCGAGCGCGGGCTTCAGCGTGAGCCCCCGGCCACGCTCTTTCGATAGGCGTCGCGCTCGCGCGTGGCCATGTCGAGGATCTCGGCGGGGACGATGGACCCTCGCATCCCCTTGGCGAACTGGTCGGCGGCCGTGCGCCACTCGGCCACCGCGGCGGGCGGCACGGAGTTCACGGTGAGGCCGCGCAGCTTCATCTGCTCGACCGCGGACGTGTCCTGGTGGGGCACGCCGGTTCGGAGCTTCTCCTCCAATCGACGGCAGGCGGCCAGCATGCTCGCCTGGTCGGGCCAGGAGATCTTGCTCCACGCCGTCTTCTTCATGATCAGTCCGCCCACCAGCGGGTTCATCCCGATGCCGACCATGTTGGGTGCCTGCTTGTACCATTGAAGCGTGAGTGCCAGCAGCGGCGTGGTGAACGTGCCGTCGATCATCCGGGTCTGGAGTCCCATGAGCATGTCGTTGGGCGCGAGCGCCACCGGCGAATACCCGTTGCTCTTCCAGAGCTGCACCCACTTGTCGTCGCCGGCCATGGCGAACATCTTGACCTTCTTAATCTCGGCTACCGTGCGCACGTTCTGCCGGGTGAAGAAATAGACCCATCCCCCATGCCCCCAGTTGAGCAGCACAAAGCCTTTGGCGTCGAGGCGTTGCTTCAATACCGGCTCCATCTTGGCAAGCACGGCGTGCAGCTCGGCATAGGAGTCGAAGAACATCGGGACGCCGAACAACTGGAATGCCGGGTCAATCTGCGCGAGCCCCGCGGTGGTGACCGCGGCCGCCTGCATCTGCCCGACGTTCATCATGCGCACGTAGTCGGGTTCGTCACCGGCGATGCCGCCCGCAAAGTCCTTGAGCACCACGCGGCCCCCGGTCGCCTGGCTCCATTCCGCGCCCATTTCCTTGATGGCCTTGTGCCACACCGAGCCGGCCGGGACGAAGGTCGCGAGCCGGACGACGGTCGGGGCCTGCGGCACGGCGGGGGCGGGGATGAGCGCCGGCATCAGGGCCAGCGCGGCCAGGGCCACCCATCTCAGGGACTTCACGCGGCGGGATCTCATCGGGAGTCCTTTGGTTTGGCATCTGGCGCGGGGATGAACAGGTCGTCCTCGCGCTTGAGGAGCTGGCGGGCCTGCTGCTGCAGCACGAGCGTGGCGAGGCGCTGGGTCGGCTCGCGATCGGGGTCCACCGCGAGGGCCTTCTCGAGCAGCTCGCGGAACTCGGTCCGGTTCTGGGTCAGCACCGACACGTTCTGGGCGAGGGTGACATAGGGAGAGGCCCGCTGCCCCTTCGAAAGCTCCACCGCGCGCCGGAAGTGATGGCGGGCGCTGTCGGGCGAGCCGCCCATGTCCTTGGGGAGGGCCTGGAGAATGATCATCGCCTCGTGGAAGGCGCCCCCGTCGTAGGCTTCGTCCAGTTTCAAGCCACGCTCCATCAGGGCGTGCACGGCCCCGAGGTCGGCGAGCAGCTCGGCCCGGTCCTTGCCGAGATTGATCGCCGACCCCCACGCCGCCGCGGTCCAGTAGAGCATGGGAAGCTCCTTCAGTCTGATCTCGCGGGCGGCCGAATCCGGCGTGATCTGGAGGCGCTGGGTGATGCCGCGGTGATTCAGCTCCAGGCCGCGCAGGCCGTAGTTGCGCGCGCGCAGGAACAGCTTGAGCGCGCGGTCGCGCATGGCGCTGGCCTTCGCGTAGTCCTGCGCCTCCACTTCGTCGGCGTCCGACTGGACGAACGCCACGCCGTACTGGGTGAACCCGCGGCACAGCCCCAGCAGCAGGCCACGGTGCTTCGGCACCGTCTCGAGCAGCGATTCCATGGTCTTGAGCCCGAAGGGGATCGCGTCGCGCACGAGCTGCGGATCCTCGTCGGTGCTAAAGACGTCGGGCCCGCTGGTGAGCGAGTTGGCGACGCTCTTGACCGCCATCTTCTTGATGGAGCAGGAAGTGGAGCCGGCGAGGAGCAGGACGAGGAGGGCGAGCGTAGTGAGGCGCACGGCGGGCGCGCAGTAGTCGACCTGTTTGTGGCGAATCTCAGGAGACGCGACCGCTCGGGTCATCCGTGGTTCCATGGGCGGCACTGCGGCCGTTCTCTGCGGGGGGCGATGAGTTGGGCGATGAGGCAGCGCGGACGCTACTGTGCGATCTCTCGTGCGGTCAAGCGAATGCCATAGTATAGATTTTTCTGAGCTGTTGCTGTACGTCGTCGACTTGCCGGTCTCTGTCGTGGCTCCGGCGCCCCCGCTCTCGGCTTCTATCCGCTCGCGTCGATACCGGGGGCGCAGGAACAGCAACACGATGGCCGGGCCGAAGCTGAACAGCATGACGTAGCCGCCCACAATGATCCCGACCCGCGGGGCTAGAAGCCTGAAGCTGACGTCAACGTCATGCCTGCGATCCGCGAGGACATGAGCGATCACGCTGGTGAGCAGCACGGCCAGGCCGGCGGCGAACAGGGCGCGGGTGAGCTTCCCCAGCGCCTGCATCCGCGGGACGTGACTCGCGTAGCTCCAGGGCAGCGCGCAACAGGTCAGCAAGGTCGCAATCACTAAGATCACGACACCGTCCTCGTACACCCAGGGATCCCAGGCGATCAAGTCGACCAGGACAATGAGGGCTCCGAGGGCGAGGGTTGACAGCATCAGTGCGGTCACCGCAACCGGCATCCACAGGCGACGGCGCCGGATGGGCACGCACAGGTCAGTGGTGCCGGCACCGAGGACGAATGCCACCTGGTAGGCGACGATGGCGGCTAGCTGAACGAGCTCGCTCCACCTGTTGTTCGGGTCACCGAACACGAGGCCAGCGATCCCCGCAAGCAGCGCCACGTAGAGGGCGAGAAAGACCCAGCGCATGACGCGCATGTCGGACCGGAGCCAGGTGCGAAGTTTCGAGACCATGTCCTACCCCTCGCCCGTTCGAGTGCCGGGACCGCACCGCCATGCGGAACCAGAACCGGCATGTCGGCATGCCGGGCGGACCGGCGGATCGGGAATCATGGGCGGAGCGAGTAGCCCGACATGAGGAGGAAGTTCCCGTTGCGAACGCTCCGGGCGTCGGGATCCCGCACCGTGTTCGTCACGCCGAACGTGTAGCGCGCTTCGATCAGCCATCTGCGCCGGCCGCGGCCCAGCTCGACTCCCGCCCCGAACGCGAAACCCAGGTCGGTGCTCGAGAGGTTCCCGCCTCCTGGGAAGTCCTCGTCCACTCCAACTTCCGGCGGGCTGTACTTCTCGGAGAGCTTGTACGCCAAGCTCGGTCCGACCACGAAGGTCGGCGCCACAGGGCCCTGCACGGGAACCCTGACGCGGGCGAGGAGCGGGAGCTCGAGATAATCGACCTTGTGAACGATCCTCACCGTGGAGATTGGATTCCCCGACATGTCGATCAGGTCGATCTGGGGGGACGCACCCCCCTTCATGACGTAGAGCAGCTCGATCTGGGCAGAAATGACTTGCGTGATCGGAATCTCGGCGAAGACGCCGGCGCCCAGACCGACCCGGTGATCGGGAAACAACCGCACACCATTCTGGCGTGCCAGGCTAAGCCCACCCTTCATGCCGCCAGCGGAGATTCCTGCCGTTGCGGCAATATCGGGGCAGAGCAACACGGTCGCCGCGATGGACATCAAGGATGCGATCAGGAGTTTGCGCATCGAATCCTCCCTCCGGGCTGAACAAGCTCGGCGGCCAATCAGTGGGGTGAAGCAGATGCACCGTTGACCCGACGCAGGGTCCACAGGTCGTCGAACACGGCCGATGAATCAACGACCGCGCCAATCAGAGCGCGAACCTGGCTGCTTCGGCCCATGATCAGGATCTGTTCGTCGTGTGACCGGAACTCAAGCGGCCGCCGACTCCGTTGCAAGTGGCTCGCCATTTCGTGCGAATCGAGCTCGCGGATCACGAGCGTCGAGTCCGTGAGATCGAGACGCAGAAGCAGGTGCACGGGGTAGGCCAGATACAAGTTGTAGAGGCATGGAAGATCTTCGAGTGCCTTCTCCTTCGCCTGGCATGCGCTGTCGGCTTCCTGGGGATAGAGATCCAGGAACCGAGCTCCCTTGATCCGCCCGGATTGGCCGACGAACGAGCCCCAGATCTTCCCCGTTTGGTCGATGCGGACCGAGTACGTCGACTCGCTCTCGACGGTGAACAACCAGCGTGTCGACGAATCGCTCTCATCGACCCATGCTCCCAGCAGCCGAGGCTCGATCGACGTACGTGTTCCCGAGAAGAGCGGGTCGAGGCTGTAGGTGAAGTCATAACAGCCCGCGGCCGACGCCGCGATCAGCAGAAGGACAGGGAGCTTGATCGGTCGCATGGGATACCACCTCACGCTGGCGGCTTTTGCGCCGAGCCGAGCCAGCTCACGAGATCGTCGAACGCGCCCAGGACGTCCGTCGCGCTGAACGCTTCCGTGTGACCGTAGAGGTCCGTCACCCGCTGCAACAGGTTATGCGCGCAGCCAGCCATCTCGGTCCGCTCCCGGAGCAGCGTCTCGTGCCCGGACGGTACCACGGGGTCGTGCCGGGCGTGCAGGGTCAGCACCGGGTTACGGAGCAGTCCGGTCGGTTCGTAGTGGTGGCGCATGAAGTTCTCGGCATCCGGCGTGGACGTGTAACGGGCGACGCCGTCGTTCACACCCGGGGCGCAGCTCGTGTAGGTGACGTCGTGATTGTCGTAGAGCTGGTGCCCGTGCGTGCGGTCGAACAGGTCTTCGGCGGCGTACCAGTGGAAGCCCAGGACGCGAATGATGGACTGCGCGAGCTCGGGGCCGCTGCGACCAGGGAGCAGGAATCTGGGATCGCGGAACGTGCACGCGAGCGCTCCGATGCTGGTCGGATTTCCCGACACGCACGCGAACACCGAAGGCAGCGGGAAGGGCTCGTCCGGCACGTCGGTGACGCCCCCGGGCAGCGGGCAGGGGAACAAGCGGTCGAAGAGCACCCGCACGTCCCCCATGTACGAGACCTGGGCACGGGTCCCCCCGACCACCCCGCTCACGAGCAGCGCGCCGTCGTAGAGGTTGGGATGCGACTCGGCCAGCTCGAGCGCGATCAGCCCGCCCATCGAGAACCCGAGCAGCAGCGTGCGCCTCGGGGGCGCGATCAGGTCCGAGAACACCCCGCGTAGCTGGTGAACCTGCCTGGCGCCCTCGGCCACGACGTATCCGTTCTCCGAGTAGCTCGTGACGGCAAACGCGAACCCACGCGCGATCATTCCCTCGCGGATCGCCGGCAGGTTGTCACCAGACGGCAGCCCGACCGGGAGCTGGGGCAGGGTATATCCGTGCGCGTACAGCACGAGGTCGCCGTTCCACTGCGACGGGACGTCGATCGTGTAGAGCGCCCCGGGACCCAGCTTTCCTTCCAGGTGACGCTCGGCAAGCGTGGTGGAAGGCTCGCTCGACGGCTTCCGGGCCGCCTGGGCCGTCATGGCCTCGGTTCCGAGCGGAGCGGGAGCGAGGGGCGAGCGAGCGTCGCAGCCGCAGGCGAGCACGAGCGCCGCGGCAAGGGCGGTGATAAGTCTGTGCGCGTTCATCTTCTGACCTCCTTCGATAGAGGCACGTTCCAGACCGACTGCGGGGCGCCCAGTCCGCGGAGCAGGGGCGCCTATCATCTCGTGCGCCAGACCGGTCGCGAGGGGGCCACTCTGTCGAGAGGCGACCCGGGGGGGGCGTCGCCAGCTCCGTCCGGAGACGCCGAAGCGCACGGCGGCATCACCCACCTGTGGCCCCTGGTCAGACCATCCGGCGCTTAAAACAGGTGAAGCGCCCCGCTCCGTGTATCCTCCGCCGGTTCACGGGAATCGAGGAGATGGCCCCATGGCCCCGAAGAACGATTGGACGCGTCTCAGGGACCTGTTCGACCGCACGGCCGGCCTGGATGCGGCCGAGCGCGCTCGCCTGCTCGATCGCGAGTGCGGGGACGATCCCGAGCTCCGCCGTGAGGTCGAGGCGATGCTGTCCGCGCACGACGCTGCGGGTGGATTCCTGGCGGCGCCCACGGGACCGCAGGCCGACTCCCTGGCCGGAACGCTCGGCGCGGCGGGTCCCACGCCCGGCACGATCATCGGTCCCTACAAGCTGCTGCAGCAGATCGGCGAGGGCGGATTCGGCGTCGTCCACATGGCCGAGCAGCAGGAGCCGATCGTCCGCAAGGTGGCGCTCAAGGTCATTAAGCTGGGCATGGACACCAAGCAGGTGATCGCGCGCTTTGAAAGCGAGCGGCAGGCGCTCGCGCTCATGGACCATCCCAACATCGCGCGCATCTATGACGCCGGCGCGACCGAGAGCGGACGACCCTACTTCGTGATGGAGCTGGTGCGCGGGGTGCCCATCACGGAGTACTGCGATCGCGAGCGGCTCACCACGCGCCAGCGGCTCGAGCTGTTCATCCCGGTGTGTCAGGCGGTGGCGCATGCGCACCAGAAGGGCGTGATCCACCGCGATCTCAAGCCCTCGAACGTGCTGATCACCCTGCACGACGGAACGCCGGTGCCCAAGGTGATCGACTTCGGGATCGCCCGCGCCATCCACCAGCGGCTCACCGAGCGCACGCTGTTCACGGAGTACGGGCAGCTCATCGGCACCCCGGAATACATGAGCCCCGAGCAGGCGGAGATGAGCGGGCTGGATATCGACACGCGGAGCGACATCTACTCGCTCGGGGCGCTGCTCTACGAGCTGCTGACCGGCGACAAACTCTTCGATCCCCGGCGGCTGCGTTCCCTGGCGTTGCGGGAGATCCAGCGCGTGCTGCGCGAAGAGGAGCCTCCGCGGCCTTCGGCGCGGGTATCGAGCCTCGGCGTGACGGCCACTG
>CAYONG010000312.1:0-16727 GCA_964405235.1 uncultured bacterium
GATGCAGCGGTCCTTGGTCTCGAGGTTGAGCTTCTCCTGCGCGTAGAGCGGCGTCAGGTTGTCGAAGAGGATCTTGTCCTTGGCCGCCTCCGGGCTCTCGAAGTTGACCGCCTCGACGCGCAGCAGCGCGAAGTAGCGCTCCCCCTCCTTGGGCGGGCGCACCTGGCCGGAGACCGTATCCCCGGTATGCAGGTCGAAACGCTTGACCTGCGAGGGCGAGACGTAGATGTCGTCGGGCCCCGGCAGATAGTTGTAGGTCGGCGAGCGCAGGAAGCCGTAGCCCTCCGGCAGGATCTCGAGCACCCCTTCGGCGAATATAAGACCGTTCTTCTCGGTTTGCGCCTCGAGGATCTTGAAGATCAGCTCCTGCTTGCGCAGGCCGCTGAGGCCCTGGATGTTGAGCTCCTGCGAGAGGTGGAGGAGCTCCGCCATGGTCTTGCCCTTGAGCTGGGTGAGCTCCATGGACTGGGTCTGGGGCTGCGGCTGGGGCTGGGTCGGGATCTCAGTCTGCGATTCCATCGCCGGTGTCACCTTTGTGGGTTGCGGCGGTCCCCTTGGGCGTCACGCCGAGGGCGCGCGCCTGAGGGGCTGGGGCCGTGGTCGCGGGCGTCGGATGGGCCCGCGGGCCGAGGGTGGAGTGGTGGTGGTGGTCGTTTCCTGGGTGCCGAGAAGCCTCGAACGGGGTTCTCTGACCGTGTGCTGCGGTGACCGATTGAGCTAAGGAGGATCGAAACGGCCGATCCGTTGGCTCCTGCGGAGGTGACGTGCCCGGCCGGACTCCGTTCCGGCGGCAGGTCCTGGGGGTTCGAGTCGGCGCGGAAGCTGTTCGTCCTGACTCCCGACCGACGGAAGAATCGTATGCGGCCGGTGGGGCGATGTCAAGGTTCGGTCGCAGCCCCTGCGGCCCTTCTTTCCTTCCTGCGCTGCCCCCGGCGGCCGCCCAGCAAGGCGGACGGAATCACGAGAACGAGCGTGGCCAGATACCACACCAGGAGCCAGAGCGGCGGATGGGCCATGACCAGCGGAAACCCCAGGGAGAGCACCAGGAAACTCTGAATGATGCCGACCGCGAGCGCGTGGCCGACCGCTGACCGGCGAGCCGCCAATGCGGCGACATATCCCCCCAGCAAGGCGGACGGCGGGCTCATGCCGAGCAGAATGAAGGCGATGACGCGCACGAAATCGTACCAGCCGATCCCTCCAATTCCGCCGGGAACAGCGGCCTCGAGCAGCACCCGAGCGACGATGCCCGCCACCCACATGACACCGATTCCCGCGACGACGGCAAAAACGGCCAGCAACAGGGTCCACACGATCCGCTCTACGTCCTGCCGCCACCCACGCTCAGTGCCTCCCACGATCGCCATTCCTTACGGGTCGTGCAGGCCGTTCAGCACCTGGACCGTATCGATCCCCACGAGCCCGGAGAGTGTACGGTTGCTGAAGACTGAGTGAACGACCATTCCGTTCTGCCCGCGCTTGAGGCGACCGGCATCGGCGACCAAGGCTCACCGCCGCTCCCGCTGGAGCGTCACCGAGTCCGGGTCCAGCCGCACCCGCGCCCCTTCGGGCAGGTCGCCGAGGCGGCGCAGCCCCACCCTGCGCCCGACGAACTCCGCCACCGGCTCGGGCGCGGTCCAGTGCACGCGCTGGGCGGTCAAGGCGCCGGGCGTGAGGACGCTGCGCGGCGCGCTCAACGTGAGCGTCACCCGCTCGGGGACCACGGTGTAGCCGGCAGCGCCGCGTGGCGCCTCGACGCGCAGCGTGACCCGGCGCGTGGCCTCGGGCTCCAGCGGCACCGACACCGTGACCTGCTCGGGCTCCATCACGCACCAGTCGGGCAGCGCGTCGGCGCCGACGGCGACCCGCAGGGTGTCGCGCTTGCCGCCGATCCGCACCGCATCTAGCCGCACGCTGTCGAGCGCCATGATCTCGCGCTCGGGCCCGGTGACCTCGACGAACGCGGGGTCCGCCTCGAGCTGCCCGGTCCAGATCACGCCGCCGGCCGGCAATCCCTCGACCCGTGCGGCCACCGGCAGCCGGCGGCTGCGCTTGCGGTCCACCTGCAGCTCGACCGTGCGCGGGCTCACCAGCCGCTCGACCTGGATCTCGACGTCGGGCGGCAGCGGCAGGTCGGCGCTGGTCAGCGCCCGCTCGTATCGCCCGGTGCCGACCCCGGCCAGCGAGAGCCGGACCGGCGGCTCGGTGAGCCGCATGCGGATGAGCTGCTTGCCGGTGCCGCGCAGCTCGGCCTGCACGGCCGAAGGGACCGGCCCCGAAAGCGACAGCGAGTCCGCCAGCTCGGCGATCTGGAGCGGGAACGAGACGATCAGCGTGGCGGGGCGGTCGGTGTAGACGTTGAGATAGACGAGCAGCGCGAGCAGGATCGCCACCAGCTTGATCCCGAGGTTGTCGAACAACCAGCTGCGCAGCAGGCTCATCGGCCGCTCCCTTCCCGGCCGGGGCCGGCCGCGCCAGCATTGCGTACGTCACCCGATTCACGAGCGTCCGTCGCCTCGTCGTCGTCGCCGCGCTCATCACCCTCGCCGGGGCCCTCGCCGGGCTCGCGCAGGCCGTGCTTCTCCATGCGCGAGTAGAGCGTGCGGCGCGTGAGGTCGAGCAGCCGCGCCGCCTGGCTCTTGTTGCCGCGCGCCAGCTCGAGCGCCTGGAGGATCAGTTCGCGTTCCAGGACTTCGAGCGAGAGCCCGCCAGGTGGGATCATCGGCACCCAGTGCGGCGTGCCCGCGGCCGCGCCCATGCCCGCGCCACCCAGCAGCTCCGGGCGGGCGAACGAGAGGTGCTCGGTGCCGATCGGATCGCTCCCCGCCAGGATCATCGCCCGCTCGAGCGTGTGCTCCAGCTCGCGCACGTTGCCCGGGAACGCGTACTGCTCGAGCGCGCGCAGTGCCACCGGCGTCACCTGCTCGCGCGCGGCGCCACGGCCAACCATGAAGTGCCCGACCAAGGAGGCGATGTCACCGGGATGCTCACGAAGCGCGGGCAGGCGAATCGGGAACACGTTGAGGCGGAAGAACAGGTCTTCGCGAAACTGACGGCTCGCCACCATCTCGTCGAGGTCGCGATTGGTGGCGGCGATGATGCGCACGTCCACCGTGATCGGATGGTTCCCCCCCACCCGCGTGAAGGTCTTCTCCTCGATCACCTGGAGCAGCTTGACTTGAAGACTCAAGGGCAGCTCGCCGATCTCGTCCAGGAACAGCGTGCCACCCCCGGCGTCTTCGAAACGGCCAATCTTCTGACGGACAGCGCCGGTGAAGGCGCCCCGCTCATGTCCGAACAGCTCGCTCTCGAGCAGGTTTTCGGGCAGCGCGCCGCAGTTGACCTTGACCCAGGGCCCGGCCGAGCGGCGGCTCGAGAAGTGAATCGCGCGCGCGAACAGGTCCTTCCCGGTGCCGCTCTCGCCCCGCAGCAACACGGTCGAATCGGTGGGCGCCACCTTCTGGGCGAGGCCGAGGGCCAGGCGGAGCGCCGGCGAGTCGCCGATCACGGTCGCCAGCCCCTTCTTGAGCGAATCCACCGTGCCGGCGAGGCGAAGGTTGTCGGTCTCGAGCTCGCGTTCGCGCGCCGCGCGCGCGAGATGGGCGGCGATCTCCCCGGCGAAGTCGCCCTCCTTGTTGACGTAGGCGCAGGCGCCGTCGCGCATCGCGCGGCGCCCGATCTCGAGGTCGCCATAGGCGGTCATCATGATGAGGAGGGTGCGCGGCCAGCGGTGGCGCATCTCGCGCATCAGCTCGAGTCCGTCCATGCGGGGCATGCGCAGGTCGGTCACCACCGCGTCGAACGGGGTCGCCGCCATGCGCTTGAGCGCCGCGTCTGCGCCGTTCACGAACTCGGTCGCGTGGCCCGAATCTCCAAGTGCCAGCGCCGTCAGCTCGGCGTTCTTGATCTCGTCATCCACGACCAGGATCCGCACGATCTAGCCTCTCGTCCGCGGCAGATGGACGGTGCAGGTGGTGCCGCGTCCCGCTTCGCTCTCGATCTCCAACGTCCCTCCCGCGCCCTGCACCAGCCGGCGACTGAGGAAGAGACCCAGCCCCGAGCCGCGCGCCTTGGTGGTCATGAAAGGATTGCCGAGCTGTCGCAGCGTCTCGGGCGGGATGCCCGGGCCATCGTCGACGAAGCTCACCGCGACGCGCCCCCCTCGCTCGCCGGCCGTGACCTCGAGCCGGCCGCCCTCGCCGATCGCCTCGAGCGCGTTCAGCATCAGGTTCAGGAAGACTTGTTTCAAGGATTCGTTGTCGAGCCGCACCGGCAGGGCCTCAGGCGGGGGTTCCGGGCGCACCAGGATCGCGCGGCGCGAGCGGAACTCCCCCTCGAGCAGATCCAGTGTCTCGCCCAGCGCACGGGCGGCATCGCCGTCCCCGGAGGGTGACTCCTCGCCGCGCGCGAACTGGAGGTAGCGGCCGACCGTGCGGGTCAACCGGTCGGTCTCCTCGACCACCGAGTCCGCCCAGCGGCGCGAGTCGGCATCGAGCTTGCCCAGCCGCTCGGCCGAGCCGCGGATGATGGCGAGCGGGTTCTTGATCTCGTGCGCGAGCGTAGCGGTCAGCCGCCCCATGGCGGCGAGATTCTCCGCCCGCGAAAGGCGGCGCTCGAGCCGCGCGGCCGAGCCGGCCACGCGGATGTTGACCACGGCGAGCACGGTGATGCCCAGCGCGCTGAGCAGCGCCGCCAGCAGCATCGTGCGCCGAAACTCGGCCAGCACCGCGAGATAGTCCACGCGCGATTGCACCGCGAGCACCCCGGCCACCCGCCGCTCGTCGAGGATCGGGGCGAGCCCCGCGCGCAGCTCGTGTCCGTCAAGCCGATAGCCGTGGGACACCACCGGGCGGCCGGCCAGCGCCTGCCTCAGGGCCTCGGGCGCGAGGCTGCCGAGCGGGCTCTGCTCGCGCTGGTGCTCGGCCCCGCGCGTGTCGTAGAGCAGCGTGCCGCCCGAGTCGAGGGCGGCCGCGCTCACCAGGCCGGTCGATGAGCGCAGCTCCTCGAGCAGCACCTGGAGCGCGAGGTAGCCGCTCCCCTCCTCACCGAGGAGTTGCGCGTCATGGATGTCCGCGGGGCTCACCTGCGAGGCGGCGGTCAGCGCCAGCGCCTCGAGACGGCGCCCGAACTCCTCGGCCAACGCATTGCGGACGCCATTGTAGGCGACCCACGCCAGGAGGCCGGTGACGAGGACCGCGGCGACGGCGAACAGGATGGTGGCCGAGAGCGTGCGCTGCAGGTCGGCCTCCGTGCGGAAGTGAGACTAGTCGGCCGGCACCTGATTCGGGGGCAGGATGGTGATGGCGTCGCCGACCGCGAATCCGCCAGCCTCGACAATGCGGAAGAAGCGGCCGCGACGCCCCTCGAGCTCGGCGCGCAGGCCGGGCTTCAACTCGTTCATACGCTCGCAGGGGGCGCACATCCCGCCCGCCTCGAGCACCACGGTGCCGATCTTGAGCCGGCTCGCGGGCTGCAGGTCGGCGAGCGTGATCCCGCGCACGGTGACCTGCTCGCGCACCGCCCCCGGCGCCAGGGCGAAGCGCTCGAGCACCTCCTGATCCATGAGGAGGACGGTCCGCTTCGCCCGGCGCTTACGGTCGCCGTCGAGTCCATGGTCGGGCCGCGCCTTCACGGCCGGCACCGAGACCAGCGGCTCGCGGGAGCCCGGGTTCAGATGCAGCGCGACAACGGTGGGGTTCGCCATGATGGATGAGTGGCAGGTCGCGGTCAGCGCGCCGCGACCTTCGACTCCTGCCTCAGGATGTGGACGGCCATGTGCTCCATGTCCTCCGCCGCCTCGCCGATGGTCTCGGTCATCGTCGGGTGCGCGTGGATCGCCTGCGCCAGGTCGTGGGCGTTGAGGTCGGCGGCGATCGCCAGCGAGCACTCGTGGATCAGCTCGCTCGCCTTGACCCCGATGATGTGTGCGCCGAGGATCTGGTCGGTCCCGGCGTCGGCGATGAGCTTGACGAACCCGGCGAGCTCCCCGTCGGCGATGTTCCGTCCGTGGGCGCGGAACGGGAAGCGGCCGATCTTGAGCGTGCGGCCCTCCGCCAGAGCGTCGCGTTCGGTGAGGCCGACGCTCGCGATTTCTGGAGTCGTGAACGTGGCGGCCGGGACCGCGCGCCAATTGGTCTGCGCGGGGTGTCCGGCGATCATCTCGGCCGCCGCCTTGCCTTGCGCGGATGCGAAGTGGGCGAGCTGCTTGATGTCGGTGACGTCCCCAATCGCGTAGAGGCCCGCGACCGAGGTCTGGAGCCGCTCGTCGACCGAGATCCTTCCGCGATCGCCGCGCGCCACCCCGAGCGCTTCGAGCCCGAGGTCCGCGCTGTAGGGACGCCGCCCGGTGGCGACCAGCACCGTGTCCACCGTCACGCTCTTGCCATCCGCGAGTTTCAGCGTCACGGCGCCGTCGGGCTCGTCGCTCATCCCCTCCACCTTCGTATTCAGATGGAGGGCGATCTTCTGCTTCTTCATCTCGCGCTCCAAGGTCTGAGCGATCTCGTCGTCCTCGGCCGGCACCAGGCGCGGCAGCATCTCGATCAGCGTCACCTGGGTGCCGATGGCGGCGAAGAAGCAGGCGAACTCGGTCCCCACCACACCGCCGCCCAGCACCGCGAGGCGCTTCGGCTGGTGCGAGAGGCTCAGCGCCTCCTCGCTGGTGATGACGCGCTCACCCTCGAGCTTGAATCCGGGCGGCAGGGTCGCGGAGGCGCCGGTCGCGACGATGATGTGGTCCGCGCTCAGCTCGGCGGCGCCCCCCTCCTTCAATGCGACCACGATCCGGTGCGCCCCGGTGAGCTTCGCGGTGCCGCGCACGATCTCGACCTGTCGGCCCTGGAGCAGCGTCTTGACCCCGCCGGTGAGCTGCTTGACGACCTTTTGCTTGCGCTCGATCAACCAGCCCCAGTTGATCCTGGGCTCGCTCACCTCGATCCCGAAATCTTTCGCGCGCTTGATCTGCTCGTAGAGATGGGCGGTGCCAATCCAGGCCTTGGTGGGGATGCAGCCCCAGTTGAGGCACGTGCCGCCGAGTTCGTCCTTCTCGACCACCGCGGTCTTGAGGCCGAGCTGGGCGGCGCGAATGGCCGCGACGTAGCCGCCCGGGCCGGTGCCGATGACGACCACGTCGAAGTGCCTGGCGTCGGACATGCGTGCGTTTGGGCTCGTGGGAGGCGCGGCCGGACGGAGACGCGCGGGTTGCGCGCTCGGAGTCGCTCTTCTCCAAGGGAATCTAGGAACCGGCTCCCGGCGTGTCAACCCGCGGCACCGGCATGACGTACGCCTCTTCGCGTGCGGCGCCGGAGCGTCGCTGCGATCGCATCACGGGCTCGAGACGCCCTCGGTCGGATGTCCGGCCGCGCGCCAGTCGGGGAATCCCAAGGCGAACCGTCGCGCCCGGTAGCCGCTCGCGCGCAGCGCTGCGACCGCCTGGTCGGAGAGATCGGAGTACGGGCCGCGACAGTAGGCGACCACTTCCTGGTCCATGGGAAGGACGTGGAGTCGCGCCTCCAGCTCCTCGACCGGCACGTTGACCGCACCGGCGATGTGGCCGGCGAGGAACTCACCCTCGGGGCGGGCGTCCACAAGGGCCAGCCCGCCCGATCGCATGCGCTCGAGCAGCTCGTCCATCCGGACAGGTTCCGCCGTACTGCGCCCGATGAAATGCGTCATCACCAGCTCGCGCATGCTCGCGAGCCTGCGCTCGCCGAGATCGCGTACCGCCTGCCAGAGCATGAACACGCTCTCGTCCGCCAGCCGGTAGTGGGCATAGAGCCCGTCGCGCCGCACCGTCACCAGCCGCGCCCCCCGCAGGGCCTGGAGGTGACGTGATGTGTTGGCGACGCTCATGCCGGCCAGCCCGGCCAGCTCGTCGACGGAATGCTCCCTTTGCGCGAGCAAGTCGATCAACTCGAGCCGGCGCGGGCTCGACAGCGCCTTGGTGATCCGGGCGAGCTGCTCGAAGAGCCGCAGCGAGAACTGTCTTTGATCTGATTCAATCATGTACTCAATTGAATACTTGATTAGTTATCTGAGTCAACAACTTATTTGGGACAACGGATGGACACTAGAGCCTCCATAGGACTCGAACGCCCGCGATCGGCCGACTGAGGTGTGCTCTTTGTCGTTGCCATTGTTGTAAATAGGCGTGATTCTCTGCCCATGCTGCCCCCGCAGCGGTGGCAAGTGTATCGGAGGCTAACTGAACAATCTCGCCATCTTCGCCCGTGTCCCGGTCGCAGGGGAGGTCAAGACCCGACTCTCCCCATCGCTGCCACCGGCCCTGGCGCTGGACCTCTACAGGGCCATGCTTGCGGATACACTCGAATCGGCTCTCGAGTCCGCCGCCAGCACCGTCTCCCTCCATTGGGCGTCCGACCCGACCGGTCGCTCCGGATTCCCCGTTCCTGGCGGGGTCACCGTGCGACGGCAGCTAGGGACTGACCTTGGGGAACGGCTCTCGGCGGCGTTCGCAGAGATGCTGGCCGACTCCACGGACCGGGCGGTGGTGATCGGCGCCGACTGCCCTGATATTGGTCCGGCCGTGATCCGCGAGGCGTTCACCGCCCTCGGCGAGCACGACCTTGTACTCGGGCCGGCCCGGGATGGCGGCTACTACCTGATCGGACTCCGCCGGCCAGCCCCCACCCTGTTTGCCGGGGTGTCGTGGGGCACGGACCGCGTCCTCCAGGAGACGCTCGAGAGAGCGGAGCGAGATAGCCTCAAGGTCGCAACACTCGGGGTGCTCGGCGACATCGACACGCCAGAGGACCTGGTGCAGTTTGTCGCCCATCGGAGCATCTCGCCGCCTGGGCCAGGGCCGCGGACCGAAATGGTGCTGCGGGATATGGGCCTGCTGCCATCGTGCGGCTAGCAGTCTTCCGGGGCAGCCTTCCGGGGTCTACTTCGGCGCGTCCAGCGGCGGTGCGTCCTTCCCGCTCGCCTTGGTCACGCGCTGCATCGCCTCCGACACCGCCGCCTTCATGTTCTCGGGCGGGGAAGCCTCGAGCGCGCGGTGGAAGTATTCGAGCGCGGTCTTCGTATCGCCGCCGCGCTCGTGGACGATGCCCAGGTTGAACAGCGCGAAGGGCTGGTGCGGCTCGCGCACCAACGCCAGATTGAAGAGGCGCTCGGCCTCTTCGGGCACGCTGAGGTTGTAGTAGCACACCCCCAGATCCACGATCGCCGTGACCAGGCTGGAATCCTGTCTGACCGCGGAGCGGTAGTGGACGATCGCCTCCTGCCAGTTGCCGGTGTCGAAGAGGATGTCGGCGAGCCCGACCCGCGAGCGCGCATCGGTGGAATCCTTCTCCAGGGCGGCGCGGTACGCGTCGGCCGCCTTCTGCTGATCCCCGCTCGAGCCCTCGACCTGCGGGTCGTGGCGCTCGAGATTGGCCTGTACGGCGATCAGCACCAGCAGCAGCGCGAGGAAGGCACCCACCCCGAGCCACAGCGAGAGCGCCACGTTGGACTGCGGGCGCGGGCGCCGCGGCCTGGTCGGGCGGGCCGGGGGGATCGCACGCGGCGGGGCGGACCCGGCGGAGGCAGGGTCCGGGCTCGCAGAGGCGGGCGTCGCTGCGCCGGCGGCGGCTGCGACATCGGCGCTCCCGGGCGCGGAGGTCTTCGGCTGGGCCCCGGGCGGCAGCGGGACGCTCCCCGGCACCGCGCCCTCGATCAGCGGGAAATGGCACCTCTCGCAATACGGGCTGCCGGCCGGGTTGTGAACCCCGCAATCCGGGCACTGGATGGTCTCGGACATGGCTCGCTTCCCCGCTCCTGGCGTTCTGTTCGCGTCACCAGCCTGTTCGCCGCACTATAGGCACGCGCTCGTGGGAGGAGCAAACGCACTGCGCGCCGGCGGCATGCCTTGACCCCTGTTTCTGGCGGGTGCTAGCGTCCTCGACCTCGATGGCTTCCCACCGCTCCGCCTTCGCCCTCGCCCTCCTCTTCGCGTGGCCTTCCGCCGCCCATGCCGCCGAGCCCCGGGCCGACGAGACCCGGCTCACCATCCTCCACACCACCGACCTGCACGGCGCGCTAACGGCGTGGGACTACCTGGCCGACCGGCCGGCGGCGCGCGGACTCACCCGCATCGCGACCCTGGTGCGGGGCGTGCGGGCCGAGGGCTCGCCGGTACTCCTGTTGGACGCCGGCGACGCCATGCAGGGTTCGCCGCTCGAGACGGTGTGGCGCCGCGGCCTCACCCAGGGGCGCGAGCCGGTGATGACTTCCATGACCCGGCTGGGCTACGACGCGATGGCGGTCGGCAACCACGAGTTCAGCTTCGGTCCCGGCGCGCTCGCGCGCGCCCGCGCCGACGCCGGCTTTCCGTGGCTCGCCGCCAACATCGTCCGCGACGACGGGACCCCCGCCTTCGACCGGTCGCTGGTGAAGACGTTTGGCGACCTGCGCGTCGGGATCGTGGGGCTCTGCACCGAGGCGGTGCCGTCGCTTGAGGACTCGGCGAACCACGCGGGGCTGCGATTCCTGTCCGCGGTGGCCGCGGCGCGCGACGAGGTGGCGCGGCTCAAGGGCGAGGGGCGCTGCGACGCGATCGTGGTGCTCGCCCACACGGGTCTCGGGTTAGATCCGCGCGCCGGCGAGGCGCACGACGGCGATACGGCGCAGGAGGACGTCGGCCTGCGGATCGCCCGGGAGGTTCCGGGGATCGATGTCCTGATCCTGGGGCACACGCACGCGATCATCGACTCGACCCGCGTCGGCGCCACGGTGGTCACGCAGGCCGGCCGATGGGCCGAGGGGCTGGGCCGGGTCGACCTCACCTTCGCGCGCCCCTCCGCGACCGGGCGGTGGGCGCTTGCGACGCGCCGTTCGCGGGTGATCGCGGTCAGCGACTCGACACCAACCGATCCGGCGCTGGACGGGTTCGCCGAGCCCTACCACCGGGCCACCTTGGCGGCGCTCGCCGAGACGCTCGGCATCGCCCGGGGCGAGATCGGCGCCCCGCGCGGGCGTCTCGAGGACGGTGCGCTCTGGGAGCTCATCCAGCGGGTCCAGCTCGACGCCACCGGGGCCGACGTCTCGCTCGCCGCGCTGTTCGACCCCTCGGTGCGCATTGCGCCCGGTCCCGTCACACTGCGCGATGCGATGGCGATCTACCCCTACGACAATACGCTCGGGTTGATCGAGCTGACCGGCGCCGAACTCGAGGCCACGCTCGAGCGGTCGGCGGGCTACTTCTCGCGCCTCCCCTATTCGTTCGAAGACGGACACACGCTGGTGGACTCCTCGGTCGCGGGCTACAACTACGATGCCGCCGAGGGCGTCAGCTACGAGATCGATCTCACACGCCCGCCCGGGGAGCGCATCCAGAACCTCACGCTGCGTGGCGAACCGCTCAACCCTGAGCGGCGGCTGCGCGTGGCGGTCAACAGTTATCGGATGAATGGCGGGGGCGGATTCGAGACCCTGAAGCGCGCGCCCCGACTGCCGTTCGAATCCCGGCCGGTGCGCGATCTGTTGGTGAGCTACATCCGCCGGATGCGTGCACTGGATGGCGGCTTCACCCGCAACTGGTCGCTGCTGCCGGACTACGCCGGCGCGGCGGAGCGCCCGGTCATCGACCTGCTGGTGAGGGAGCGCGTGCTGCCGAGCGCCGAGGCGATGCGCTTCTACCCTTACGAACCGGCGCGGCGGGGAGATCTCGCCTACTGGATCTCGCGGGCGTACGGCTGGCGTGAGAAGCGGCTCTCGGGGGCCTTTGCCGACGTGCCCGACTCGCTCGAGCCGTGGCTGGACGGTCTGGTGCGCCGTGGCGTGCTCGGCATCTGGGGCCGCGAGGAGCGGTTCCAGCCGTTCGCCTCTGTCTCGCTCTCGATGGCGCTCGACTGGTGCGAGGGAGCGGCTCAGAGTGCCGGCTACGACATCGGGCCGGGCCGGGGCGACCCGTCGTTCCGGCGCGGCCTCCTGACCGGGATCGACTTCGGGCGCGGGCCCGGCCGCACCGGGCTGTTCGTCTTCCGCGATACCCTCACCCGCGCCCAGGCCGGTGCTCTCGTTGCGAACCTGAGATTCCCGAGCGTGCGGGTGCTCGCGACCACGGACTTCCATGGCGCGATCCTCCCGGGACGCGACCGGCGCAATAACCGCCCGGTTGGCGGCTCGGCAGTGCTGGCGGCGTGGATCGCGACGCTGCGCGATGAGAACCCCGAGGGCACCGTGCTGGTGGATGGCGGCGACATGTTCCAGGGGACGATGATCTCCAACCTGGCCTTCGGCCGTCCGGTGGTCGAGCAGATGAACGCGCTTGGCTACACCGCGGCCGCAATCGGGAACCACGAGTTCGACTGGACGGCGGACACGCTCGAGCGACGCGTGAACGAGATGCGCTTCGCTGCGCTGGGCGCCAACATGCTCCAGGTCCGCGACGGCAAGCGGCCGCGCTGGGTGCGAGCCGACACCCTGGTGACGCGCAAGGGCGTGCGGGTCGGAATCCTCGGGCTCTGCTACCCGCAGACCCCGACCGTCACGCTGGCGAGGAACGTCGCCCACCTGCGTTTCGCCGACGACTCGGCGACCGCGGCCGCGCTGGTGCCCGGGCTGAGACGGCGCGGACGGGCGGACATCGTCATCGGCGTGGGGCACATCCCCGGCAACGCCGATTCCACCGGGCGGGCGACCGGCGATCTGGGCCGGCTCGCGCGCGGCGTACCGGGCGTGGACGCCTGGTTCGGCGGGCACAGCCACAACCGGGTGAACGGCCGGGTGGACGGACACACCGCGATGATCGCCGGTTCCCACGGCGAGGTGATCAGCGTGTGCGACTTGCGGGTGGACCCGGTCGCCCATCGCGTGGTGGACCGCAGGGCGAGGCTGGTGACCACCTACGGCGATCGCGTGACCCCCGACCCGGCGATGCAGGCGCGCGTCGAGCGCTGGAACGAAAGGGTGGCCACGATCGGCGCCGAGCCGGTCGGGCGCAACACCAGCCGGCTCACCCGCACGCGCGGCGGCGAGAGCACAGTGGGCAACCTGGTGACCGATGCCATGCGCGCCGCGGTCGGCGCCGACATCGCGTTCCAGAACAGCGGCGGACTGCGCGCCGATCTCGCGGAGGGCGCGGTAACGCGAGGCCACACCTACGAGGTCATGCCGTTCGACAACACCATCGTGACCATGGACCTGACCGGCGCCGAAGTGTTACGCGTGCTCGAGGACGGTCTGCGCACCGGGCGCGTGACGCAGGTGAGCGGCCTGCGCTACGCGTTCGACTCGCGCCGGCCCGAGATGGGCCGCGTCACGGCGCTCGAGGCCGGGGACAGCACGGCGTTCGACACCACGCGGGTGTGGAAGGTTGCGGTCAACAACTTCATGGCCGACGGCGGGGACGACAGCTCCACGTTGGCGCGCGGGCGGAATAAACTGGACACCCAGGTCCTGGTCCGGGACGCGCTGGAGCGGTTCGTGCGGGAGCAGTGCGCGGGCGGCGCGGCGCTCGACTACCGGCCGCAGGGCCGCATCACGCGCAGCGGCGGCTCGGGGGAGTGAGCGGCAGGGACGATGATTGACGCGGGGCGGAGCGCGGGGGTACGGCCCCGGATCTCCCCGGTCAGCGCGATCCCGAACCGTTCGTTCCGGGCAGTTCGGCGCCGGTGCGCTCGAAGTAGCGATGGACGCCCGCCGCCAGCTGACGCGCCATCTTGCGCTGGAAGTCGGGGCTCTTCAGCAGCCGCGCCTCGGCCGGGTTGTTGATGAACGCGGTCTCGACCAGCACCGACGGGAACTCCACCGACTTGAGCACCAGGAACCCGGCCTGCTTGACGCCGCGCGACTCGAGCCGCCGGTCGGCGGCGACGTGGTCGAGCAGGGTCTCGGCGAGCAGTTGGCTCTGCTCGAGGGCGGACGCGCGCTTCACGTCGTAAAGGATGTTGACGACATCGTCCTCGGCCTGGGGAGGGACGCCTCCCACCAGGTCGGCGGCATTCTCCAGGTCGGCGAGGTCGGCGTCGGCCTGGTCGCCCGCGCCCCTGAGCGAGAGAAAGAACACCTCGGTGCCTCGCCCCGCGCCGCGCCGCCGGCTCGAGTTGGCGTGAATGCTGATGAAGAGATCGGCCTTCATCTTCTCCGCCATGTGATAGCGATCGCGATGCGGGATGAAATAGTCGCCGTCGCGCGTCAGCTCGCCCCGCACGCCCGGGATCTTGTTGAGCTCCTCGACCAGGGCGCGGGCCACGGCAAGGGTGACGGTCTTCTCGACCACCTTGAGCTTCCTGGGGCCCTTCGCCCCCGCGTCGACGCCACCGTGCCCGGCATCCACCGCCACGACCCGCACCCTGTCCCGGCGCTTGACCTGGGCGATGCCCTCGAGCCGGCGCGCCACGGCGTGCTCGGCGCCGGGCCGGGCCACATCGACCACGAGCCGGAACGGCTGCTCATCCTTGGCTTCGAGCTTCACGACCCGGAAGCGCACCGTAGCCCGGAACCAGAGTCGGAAGCTCGCCCCGTCTACACGGGTCTCGGCCTCGACCGAGTCCACGACGCCGTCGCGCACCTGGAGCATCTGGGCCACGCCGACGGCGCGCGCCGTCGCCTCGCCCGGGAGCGAGATGACGAGCGCTCGCGTCTCACCGGAGTCGGCGGATACGAACACCGCGGCGCGGGAGAACTCGAACACCATACGTGTGTTCTCGGGGCCCGAGAACGACCGCACCGCGGTCAGGGTGAGCGGCCCGGCGCCCGATCCTTCGATCGCCAGGGCCGTCGCCGGGGCGTCCGGCGGCGCGGTCTCCGCCGATTGGGCCAGGCCGGGCGCGACCCCCAGACCCGCCAGGAGCAGGCCGACGGTCAGGGCGATCACCGACCAGCGAAGCCACTTGAATCGCATCAGCAGGTCACACCTTCCCTGGTGTGACGAGGCGGCGCTCCGCTGGACGGGGCGCCACCTCGTCGTGGTTCATCCGGCCGATCACCGCGGCCGTCCGGTGTCGGGACAGGTCAATGAGCCCCTACCGCGCCTCGTCCGCTCAATCGTTGGAGAGACGGATCGCGACGAATCGCGTCTCGCCGTTCCGATTGACCAGCAACACCGCGGTGCGCGTGTTGTTCTTCGGATTGGTCTTGGCCGCCCGCAGCAGCCGGCCGAACTCCCGCACCCCGCTGGCCGGCTTGCCGCCGACCTCTTCGATGATGTCGTTCGGCTGGATGTCCTCCTCGGCCGCCGGGCTGCCTTCGGCGACCTCGGTCACCAGCACCCCGCTCTTCACCTGAGCCTCCGCCATCTCGTCGGCGGTCATTTCGCGGACGTTGAGACCCTCGATGGCGTTCGAGCCGGCGGGCGCCGGGCGCCGCGCCGCCGCCGCGACCACCTCGGGGGTGCGCTCGCCGAGCGTGACGGTGACCGGCACGCGCTTGCCCTCCCGCAGGACGACCATGGACGCCCGCTTCCCAGGAGCGGTATCGGCAACCCGGAGCCTGAACTTGGTCCGATCGCTCACCTTCTCGCCCTCGTACTCCACGATGACGTCGTTGCGCTTGAGACCGGCCTTCTCCGCCGGGAAGCCCTCGTGCACCTGCGAGATCAGAACGCCCTCCTGGCCGCCGATGCCGAGTCCCTCGGCGATCTCGGGCGTCATCTCATCGAGCGACACGCCGAGCCAGGCGCGCTGGACCGTCCCGTGGGCCACCAACTGGTCGGCGACGTGCTTGGCCAGGTTGATCGGGATGGCGAAGCCGATGCCCTGCCCGCTCGGATTGATGGCGGTGTTGATCCCGATCACCTCGCCACGGATGTTGCAAAGCGGGCCTCCCGAGTTGCCAAAGTTGATCGACGCGTCGGTCTGGATGAAGTCCTGGAACGCCAGCTCGTCGCTCCCGAAGAAGTTGAGGTTGGCGCGCCCGCGCGCGCTGATAATCCCGACCGTCACCGAGCCGCGTAGCATCCCGAGCGGGTTGCCGATTGCGATCGCCCAGTCGCCGACGTGGATCCTGTCCGAGTCGCCCAGCTTGAGGAAGGGCAGCTGGTCGCCCTCGATCTGGATGACTGCCACATCGCTCGCGGGGTCGGTGCCCACCACCTTGGCCTTGAAGCTGCGCTTGTCGTTGAGCGTGACCGTGATGACGTCGGCGTTGCTCACCACGTGGTTGTTGGTGAGGATGTGGCCGGCGGCATCGACGATGAAGCCGGAGCCCGAGCTCGGCACGTTCTGCGGCCGGCGCTGCTGGTCGCCGAAGAAGCGACGGAACAGCTCCGCCTGCGGGTCCTCGGCATCCCCTCGGGCCGCCACCTTCTTGCGCACGTCGATGAACACCACCGCCGGGAGCGCCTTGTCCACGACCGAGACGAACGGACTCTCGGGCAGCACCGGCGAGGAGACGGCTGCGGGCAGCGTCGGCTTCTGAGCGTCGGAATCGCGCTGGATGCCGAGGCCACTGCTGAGGCCCAGGCCGATCACCAGCCCGGCCAGCACCAGTGCGGCGGCTCCCAGGTAGTAGCGCCGCGGTGGGACCGTACCGTTGGAATTGTGAAACATGGTTCTCCTCCCTGCTCGAGTCATCGTCGGCCCTCCTCCCTCTGGAGGACGGGGTCATTCAGGATATGGACCAGCTTACCGGGGAGCATGGCGTGCCTGTCACAGCGCGGTCAAATGTCGCGACCGACCGTTCTGCCGCATGCGCCACGATGGTCCTGGTGTCTTGGACGCGATGAGTATACTCAAGGTTGCCCGCATGATGGCGGGCGGGTAGCTTTAGGGCACGGGCGCGGACCG
>CAYONG010000313.1:0-2577 GCA_964405235.1 uncultured bacterium
CTAGCAGGCTGCTGAAAAAGGGGGAGAGTAGGGCGAAAAGGATCGACCCTATGCATTGTTTCTCGTACAATCGAAAGGAGAGTTGAGTACGGGAGGTGACGCAATGCGCGGACAGCAAGTGACCCAGGGATTCATGCTGGCCGTTGTCGATCTCGAGGAGCGCGTCCCGCTAGACCACCCGCTGCGGATGATCAAGCGGCTCGCCGACGAGGTACTCAAGGAGCTGTCGCCGGCGTTCGATGCGATGTACGCGACGATCGGTCGCCCTTCGATACCGCCCGAGCGGCTGCTGAAGGCGTCGCTGCTGATTGCGCTCTACTCAGCCCGGAGTGAGCGGGCGTTCTGCGAGGACCTCGACTATAACCTGCTCTATCGCTGGTTCCTTGATATGCAGCTGATGGAGCCGAGCTTCGACGCGACGAGCTTCACCAAGAACCGCCGGCGTCTACTCGACCACGCTATCGGCCAGCGGTTCTTCGACGAGGTGGTCGAACTGGCTGAGGCACTGGACTTGCTGTCGGATGAGCACTTCACCGTCGACGGGACACTGATCGAGGCGGCGGCGAGCCTGAAGAGCTTTCGCGCGCGGGATGAGCCGCCGGGCGAACCGCCCGACGACCCGGGGAACCCGAGCGTGAACTTTCGTGGCGAACGGCGGCGGAACGCTACCCACCAGAGCACGACCGACCCCGAGTCGCGACTGGCGCGCAAGGGTGCCGGGAAGGAAGCGCGGCTGTCGTACTGCGGGCACGCCCTGATGGAGAACCGGCACGGTCTACTGGTCGACTTCCAGGTAACGCCGGCGACGGGCACCGCCGAACGCGACATGGTCCCGGTGCTGCTGGATCGGGCGTGCGACCGGGGGTTCCACCCGCAGACGCTCGGGGCAGACCGTGGGTATGACACCAGGGATTGTGTGGCGAGTATGCGGGCGCGCGGGGTTACGCCTCATGTGACCCAGAACACCAGCGGGCGGCGCAGTGCGATCGATGGACGGACGACGCGTCATCCGGGGTACGCCATCAGCCTGCGGCTACGCAAGCTGGTCGAGGAGATCTTCGGCTGGATGAAGACCGTCGGCGGCTTCCGGCGGACCCGCTACCGGGGCGAGGAACGCACCGCGCACGCCGGCTATATGGTCGGCGCGGCGTACAACCTGGTCCGGATCGCCAACCTCTTACGGGTGAAGGCCGCCTGAGGCAGACCTCGTCGTAGCTCTCAACGAAGGCGAGCGACGCAGGCAAGTACCAGGCCCACCAACCACCTCTTCTCCCTCTTCTCCGCCCTGTCGACCGATCTCACCAGCACACCAAACCCCGTTCCCGCGCCGTTTCGGGCCCCAATCTCGTCGGAAATGGGCTAATTCAGCAGCCTGCTAGTAGCGGCTCTGACGGGACTGGTGGAGCCGCACCAGCGCTTTCTCCTCAGGAAGCAGTTACAGCATGTCGATGAGTTAGATCGGCATATCGAGGAAGTGACCGCCGAGATCGACGCGCGCCTGGCCCCCTTCGACGAGACCCGGGAGCGCCTTGAGACGATCCCGGGCGTCGGGCACCGGGTATCGGAGATCGTGCTGTGTGAGATCGGTGGCCGGATGGAGTACTTTCCGACTGCCGGGCACCTCGCCTCCTGGGCTGGACTCTGTCCGGGCATGAACCAGAGTGCCGGCAAGAATCGCTCGGGCCGGTCCCCGCGGGGTAACCGGGCGGTCGTGGTGGTCCTGGTCCAGGCGGCACACGCCGTGGGCCGGACCGATACCTACCTCGGGGCACAGTATCGACGACTGCGGGCGCGTATCGGTGCCAAGAAAGCGGCGGTCGCCGTGGCACACTCGCTGCTCGTCATCATCTACCACCTGATCAGCAAGGGCACCGACTTCCACGACCTGGGCCCCAACTACTTCGAACCCCGCGACCGCGAACGAGCCGCGCGTTCGCACGTCAAACGGCTCGAGAAGCTCGGTTTCACCGTTACGCTCACCCCAATCGCAGCCTGATGTACGGGCTATTTACAGAGCAGGACGATCGCTGGCCGAGCTGGGGCGAGCGCGGGCGAGACGCGGGTCTTTCGCGCACTCCAGGTGCCGCCCCGGGCGGGGTGGGCCATTTTGTACGAGCGGTCCTTCGTCCTGGTGCGGAGATTGACTACTCGCGCTGGTAGTCCGGTTTGTGTTTCTCGACGAAGGCGGCGATGCCTTCGCGGGCGTCGTGGGACTCCATGACCTGGTTCGAGAGCTGCCGCTCGAATTCAATGCCTGCGGCGAGGGGCATTTCGAGGCCCTGGAGCGCGGCGCGTTTGATGGTCTCGATCGCGAGGGGGCCGCAATCGGCTACGCGGGCGGCGATACGTTCTGCCTCGGCCATGAGATCGGCGTAGGGTATGACGTGGGTCACGAGGCCCCAGCGGAGGGCCGCGTCGGCGTCGATGCGGTTGCCGGAGAGCAGGATCTCCATCGCCACGGCGCGGGGGACCATGCGGGGCAGACGTGGGGTGCCACCGGCACCGGGGATCAGGCCCCAGCGTGGTTCGGTGAGACCGAAGGTGGCGTTGTCAGAGGCGATCCGAATGTCGCAGGCG
>CAYONG010000314.1:0-11379 GCA_964405235.1 uncultured bacterium
CTTGAGGAACCGGGCAAGCGTGCGGGCGAGCAGGGTCTTGCCGGTCCCGGTCGGGCCGATCAGCAGGATGTTGGACTTCTCGAGCTCGACGTCGCTCGTCGAGGGCGGGGCGTAGATCCGCTTGTAGTGGTTGTAGACCGCCACGGCCAGCGTCTTCTTGGCGCGGTTCTGCGAGACGACGTAGTCGTCCAGGATGCGCTTGATCTCGGCCGGCTTCGGGAGCTGACCCGCGGCCGACGGCTGCTCCCGCTCGAGCTCGCCCTCGAGGATGTCATTGCACAGCTTGACGCACTCGCTGCAGATGTAGACCGACGGTCCCGAGACCAGCCGGGCGACCTCGTCCTGACCGCGACCGCAGAACGAACACCGGATCGGATGGGGAGTGGCGATTCGCTTCTTCATGGTCAGCGCCGTTTCTCGATGATGTCGTCGACGATGCCGTACGTCTTGGCCTCGGCGGCGGACATGAAGTTGTTCCGGTCGGTGTCCTTTTCGAGCTGCTCGACCGTCTTGCCCGTGTGCCGGGCGAGGATCTGGTTGAGCTGGTCCTTCATCTTGATCATCTCACGCGTGTAGATCTCGATGTCGGTGGTCTGACCCTGCGTGCCGCCCCACGGCTGGTGGATCATGATACGCGAGTTCGGCAGGACCGACCGCTTGCCCTTGGCGCCCGCCGCCAGGAGCACCGCGCCCATGCTGGCCGCCTGGCCCATGCACAGGGTCGCGACGTCCGGCTTGATGAACTGCATCGTGTCGTAGATCGCCAGCCCCGCCGTCACCTGACCGCCCGGGCTGTGGATGTAGAGGTTGATGTCACGATCGGGATCCTCGCCCTCGAGGAAGATCATCTGCGCGACGACCAGGTTGGCGATCATGTCATCGATGGGCGTACCGATGAAGATGATCCGGTCTTTGAGCAGCCGCGAGTAGATGTCGTACGCCCGCTCACCACGGCCCGTCTGCTCCACCACGATCGGAACCAGACCCATCTTATCGACTCCTTCTTGGTGAAGGCTCAGCGCGTCGCCGGAACGACCAGCGGCGCCTCCGTGATGGCCTCGTCGTGAATGTTCCCCGCCGCGATGACCCAGGCCATCGCCTTGCGCTCCTTCAAGGACTCCGTGAGACCATTCCTGCGCTCGCTCGACTGGTAACGGGCCCGGACACGGGCCGCCTGGCGCGGCTCGGACTGCGCCTGGCGATCAATCTCCTGCGCCACCTCCTCGTCGCTCACTTCCAGCTTTTCCTGGCGGGCCACCGCATCGAGCAGGACCTCGCGCTTCAGCGAGCGCTCGACCCCCGGCCGGTACCGCTGCTCCAGATCGCCCCGCAGGGCCTCGTCCAGATCGCGCCCCTCGGTGGCCTCGCGGATCACCCGGTCGAGCATCCACTGGACAAGACGCGCCGGGAGGTCCATCGGGTTACGGCGGATCAACTCATCCGCCATCGCCCCCTCGACCTCCCGCTGGACGCGCAGGTGCTCCTCCCCCTCGAGGTTCTGACGGACCCTGGTCCGCAGTGCCTCGAACGACTCGAGTCGGAACACCTCTCGTGCGTAGGTATCGTCCGGTTCTCGTAGCTTCTGCTCCTGAATTTTGCGCACCCGTACCAGGTAGCGAACCGACCGGCCGGCCAGGTCCTGGTTGGCGTACTCGGCCGGGTAATGCATGTCGATCGTGCGCTCCTGGCCCTCGAGCGCGCCCAGCAACCCGTTCTCGAGGTCCGGCATGAGATCGGGCGCCCCGAGTTGCACCCGCAGCCCCCGGGCCCGGGTGCTGGGCAGCCTGCGCCCGTTGGCGTCCACCCTCACCGAGTCCAACTGCACGAAGTCGCCGCGCTCGGCCGGACGTTCCAGATCAACGAACACCGCCGACTCCTCGCGCAAACGCGCCAGCATCGCCTCGACCGCCGCGTCGTCCACCGGATGCGAGCGCCGGGTGAGGGGCACGCCGCGGTAATCCCGGGCCTCGATCTTGGGGCGCACGTCCACCAGCGCCTCGAAGCGAAGCGGCTGGCCCGGGCTGAAATGCACATTCCGGACCAGCGCCGGTATGACCGGGTCGAGTTGCGCCTGGCTTAGGGCCTCGCCGGTTACCCGGTGGACGATCGAGTCGAGGAACTCCTGCTCGACGGCGTCGGCGAACTGCTGGCGCACCATGTCGAGCGGAACCCGGCCCTTGCGGAAGCCGGGCAGGCTGACCCGCCGCTGGATGCCCAGCGCCGTCTCGACGAGTCCGCGCTCGACATCTTCGGCCGGCACCTCGATGTCGAGGGTGTGCTGCCATGTGCCGGTCTCACGCACCGCCAGGTTCATGGGTCGCGTTCACTCCAAAGCCGGAGGGTGAGCAGGGCAAGGGGGGCACACTGCGAGAGGGGGGATTCGAACCCCCACGAGTTTCCCCACTGGATCCTAAATCCAGCGCGTCTGCCAGTTCCGCCACTCTCGCACCGTTCCGACCCCGGTCGGACCCGCCGCGCGCCGATCCCACGTGGGGTGGATCCGGGCACCGGAAGTCGCCATCCCGTTTCCTCGCGTGGCTCGCCGCTCAAGCCCGGGAAATATCATGGTCGCGGACGCGACCCCGGACGGTCGTTCGGTGTGACTGGCGTTTTTTGTTCGCGACGGAGTATAGCACAGCGATCCGGAACGGTCGGTGATGCGGTGCAGGCACGCGTCAGCGCGGCGCGCGAACGGTCAGCACCACCCGGTCTTCAAACGAGTTGGGGCCGATTTCACGGTCAAGCGTGCGGTGCGTGAGGCCGGCGTCGACCATGCCCCACGAGAAACCCCAGCCGAAGCCGAGGCCGATGACGTTCGCGCGCGGCTCGGGCGCGTTCGCCTGGCGCTCCTGTCCCAGTCCGAAGCGAAGGGTCCAGGGATCGCGGGTGTCGTGATACTCGGCCGCGAGCTTCCACTCCCGGGCCCGACCCGCCGTGAGATCGAAACCCTCCCAGCGCTGCGCGGTGCGGCCCCCCACCGCCGCCAGGACGCGCAACGCCGGGCTTACCTCACAGCGCGCGGACGTGCCCAACTCCCACCCCGCCTCGCGCTCGGCCCGGAGCGTGGTGTCGGTGGTCCCCACCAGCAGCGCTTCCGAGAGCGGGCCGTCGATCGTGAGCGCGGGCAGCCGGCGGATCCCAAGGCCGACGCTCAACCCACCCGGCGAGGGGTCGCCGTGGTCGAACCGGGCCCCGAGCTGGAATCCGAGGCCCTGGCCGGACAGCTCCAGTCGCGTGGTGCCGGCCGCGGGGCTGCCCGAGCGCTCGATCGTCTCGTAGGCATCCTCGCGACGGGTCCACTCCAGGCCGGCCCCGACCCGACCCGGCCCGATGCCGACCGAGACGCCGGCGCCGGCGCGCATCTCGCGGGCGCTGGAGCTGGTCTCGATGGTGGCGGGCGGCAGGGCGGGATTCGTCGCCCCGGTGCCGCGCGAGAACGCATTGGTCTCCCGGCGCAGCACGGGCTGGAACGCATAGAGAGAGATGCCGAACCGTCCGCGCGCCGGGAGCCCCACCGCGAGGCCCGCACCGTCGAAGAACGCCGGCGTCTCGTCGAAGTTCCGGTTGCCCGCGCGCAGATCCTGGCGGCTCATGTGCAGCATGGTGCCCGAGAGCGCCACGCCGAGGCCGGGGACGGAGGCGGGATTGAAGAACGGGTCGTCACCCAGCCACCGATCGGCGAGCACCAGCCCCGCCGAAGCGGCGGAGGCCGGGTTCGCGATCGAACCGGGGAAGGTGAACAGTGACGAAGTGAACAGCGAAGGAGGATCCGCCGCTGCCGGACGCGTGACGATCGCGGTTGCGAGCGCAGCCGCGAGCAGGCCAATGATCGCCGGGGTGTGTCGGGTCATGATCAGGCTCCGTACTTGTCGAGGCGACCTGCATTGGCCAGCAGCAGGGCCATAAGGTCGCGACTGGGAAGCACCCCGAGACTACCCGCGCGACAGCTCGCCTCGTGAAAGCGCGAGGCCGCGTCCGCGCCGCACCAGCGTGCGTGCACCAGCGCGGGCACGGGATGCCAGGAGTGCCCGTGCACCGCCACGGGCGTTGAATGGTCCCCGGTCACGCACAACACGTCGGGCGAGAGCGCGAGCAGCTCGGGCAGTGCGCGGTCCACCTCCTCGATCACGGCGACCTTGGCGGCGAAGTCGCCGTCCTCGCCTGCCATGTCCGTGCCCTTGACGTGGATGAAGAAGAAATCGAAATCCGCCCAGCGCGCGGCGACCGCGGCGAACGCGTCACTCACCCGCTCTCCGACCGGGAACACGTCCATGCCGGCGAGTTGGGCCACGCCCCGGTACATCGGATACGCGGCGATGGCGGCGGCGCGCAGCCGGAATCGCTCGCGGTAGCCCGGCAACGCAGGGCGCGCCGAAAGCCCGCGCAGCAGCACCGCGTTGGCGGCCGGCTCGCCCCGCAGCCGGTCGGCGGCGCGCGCGACGAACGCGTTGACGACGCGCGCGGTCTTCACGGCTCCCGGGGCGGCCCCCTGCCCCTCGTCGAGTGGGCGGGCGGGCGGGATGGCACTCCCTTCGCGATGGGGGTCGGCGTCGCTCACGCCGCCTGAGAGTCCGGGACCTCGCATCAGGGCGACGAACCGATGTCCCTTGCCGGCCTTGAGCAGCACCTCGACGTCTTCGATCCGCGGCACCTCGCGCGCCAGCATCTCGACCAGCCGGGCGCAGGTTTCCCCGGGGATGCGGCCGGCCCGCCGATCGGTGACGAGCCCCGCGCCGCTCACCGTGCAGAAGTTGGCGCGCGCCGCGACGTCGCCATCGCGCAGATCCATGCCGGCGCCCAGCGCCTCGAGGACGCCGCGCCCGACCCGGGTGGTGATCGGGTCGTAGCCGAACAGCGCCAGGTGGCCGGGCCCGCTCCCGGGGGTGATGCCGGGGGCGACCGGCATCAGCCGGCCGAGCGCGGCGCGGGGCGTCAGCGCATCCAGATGGGGGGTGCGTGCCGCCTCGAGGGGCGTGCGCCCGGAGTGCGCGGCGTCGGGCAGGTCTCCGACTCCGTCCAGCACCAGCAGGACGATCCGGCTGGTCCCGTCGAGGACCAGCGTTTCCAGGGGAGATTCAGTCACGCCATGACCTCTGGATGACAAGGAGAAGCCGCGCCCTGCGACGGGCGCGGCCCGGTCACTCGGTCGCACGCCGGACTGTAAGGGATAGCCGGCCGGCGCGGAAGCGCAATGGGAGCACCCCATGGGGAAAAGCTCACCCGCCCCCCTCGGACAGCTCGCGCCGCAGGGCGACCGTCTCGGGGCCCGCGGTGGTGTTGAGCTCGGGCCGCGCGGTCTCCTCGAAGCGTCGTGCGTCGCGCGCCGGGTCCGCGCCGTGGAGCAGCAACCCCGGGGAGTGGGCGAACAAGGCCCAGGCGCCGCTCGAGGAACAGGTCGCGTCGCGCGATCTCCTCCAGCATCATGTCCGCAGCGGCACCGCCGACCGGCGCCCGCGGCAACCAGGCGGCCCCGGGGGCGGCACGTACGGCGAGATGGATTCGCCGGTCTACAACGCCGGCGGCATCGCCCTCTTCCGCTCGCCGCTCTACCCCCAATCGGCCGGCGAGATCATCGCGCTCGACTGCCCATGGGCGGCGGACTGTGCGCGCTCGCCGGACAGTCCGCGGCGGACGGCAACGACACGTTCGCGAGCCTCGGGGCCCCGGCGCTCAACCACCGCGCGCGGGCTCAGGCGCTCCGCGCGTCCGCTGCGCACCCGCTTGCCGCCCGCGCGGGTGTTCCATATCCTGCCTGCGCGATCCTTCTTCCGACGGTCCCTGCCAATCCCGAACGCGGAGGCGGTCCCCCGATGGCGATCCGTAGCGTTGGCGTGCTGGGTTGTGGATTGATGGGCAGCGGCATCGCCCAGGTGAGCGCCCAGGCGGGCTTTACGACCGTGGTCCGCGAGTTCGCGCAGGCGCCGCTCGACAAGGGGCTCGCCTCGATCCGCAAGTTCCTCCAGGGCGGCGTCGACAAGGGCAAGCTCGCCGCGGCCGACATGGACCGGACGCTCGCCAACCTGCGCGGCACGACCGAGCTCACCGACCTGGCGGGGTGCGACCTGGTCATCGAGGCGGTGAGCGAGAACCTGACGCTCAAGCGGGAGCTGTTCGGCGCGCTCGATGCCGTCTGCGGCCCGGAGACGATCGTCGCCTCCAACACCTCGAGCCTTTCGATCACCGAGCTCAGCACGTTCACCCGGCGCCCCGAGCGGTTCATCGGGCTTCACTTCTTCAATCCGGTGCCGCTCATGAAGCTGGTCGAGGTGGTGAAGACCCTGCGCACCGCCCCGGGTGTCGTGGAAGAGGCGGCCGCGTGGTGCCAGGCCGCCGGCAAGACGGTCGTCACGGTCGGGGACAGCACCGGCTTCGTGGTCAACCGCCTGCTGGTGCCCTACATGCTCGACGCGATTCGCGTCTACGAGCAGGGCCTGGCGAGCCGCGACGACATCGACAACGCGATGAAACTCGGCTGCGGCTACCCGATGGGCCCGCTCCTTCTCGGCGACTACGTCGGTCTCGATACGACGTACTCGATCGCCCAGATCATGTTCGACGAGTTCCGCGAGCCACGGTTCGCCCCCCCGCCGCTGCTTAGGCGGCTGGTGCTCGCCGGCCACCACGGCCGCAAGACCGGCCGCGGCTTCTACGACTGGAGCACGAACCCGCCGTCGTGAGCGACGGCGCGCGGGGACCGATGCCGGGGGACGGCCGCCTCGCGCCGCCGGGCGCATGAACGATCCACGCGCAGGAGGTGGGCTGTGTTCCTCGATCCGTCGCGACGGGGCCAGGCGCTCGCAGAGTTCTACTTCACGGTCGAGCCGCGGCTCTACGCCGACCTCGACGAGGCCGGCCTCCTCCCCGTCCGGGACAACCCCGTGCTGGCCGAGCGCGTGCGCGGCGAATGGGCGTGCTTCGCGCTCTATGCGTGCGTGCGGGGATTGATCGCCGCCGGCGGCTTCAACCGCGAGACGGCGGCGGCCATCGATACCCTGCACGAACTCGTGGTGGCGGCCTGGCGGGACGCGAGGCCCGACCCCGGCGCCGACGAGGCACGGCGCAATCGGATCGCCGAGCGCTACGCCGAGTACGGCACCATCGGGCAGGCGGGCGGCGCCTCGGGCGCGGCGACCGTGACCCGACGCCTGGGGGAGGCGGCCGCCCGGCACATGACGGATGAGGGCGCGGCCACGGCCGAGCTGGCCGAGATGGTGGGCGCGCTGCACGAATCGCTCGCCGAAGGCGCGGCGGAGGTCGTGAGGCTGGGAGAGTGAGCGTGGACGATGGCGGCGCCGGGCCGGCGTCCGGCAGCCTCCACTTCATGCATCACGCGAAGTCTTCGCCTCCCCTTGAGCTCCTCGAGGAATATGTCGACCGTCTCGAGCGCGCAGGCCTCACGGTCGCCCTGGGCGGCAGCGGACTACTCGCGACGCTGGGACTCGCCGACACCGTGCACGACTGGGACCTCACCTGCGACGACCCCTACGAGCGGGTGGTCGAGGTGCTCGCGGGCGAGTCATTCGTCGCCCAGGATTCGGATGGGCTCCACGCGGACCGCAAGCTGACGCTCGCCGATGGGGTGGTCGAGCTCATCCTCGGTTTCGCGTTCAAAATCCAGGGGGGCGTGGTCCGCATCCCGACCATCGTGAGCGCTCGGGTGGAAGGGATCCCGCTCGCCAGCCCGGAGGGCTGGGCCATCGCCTATCACCTGCTGGGGCGAACCGGGAAATCCGATGTGCTGTTCAGCCATCTCGCCCGCCACGGGGCCGACCGCGAGCGGGTCGCTCGCCTGCTCGGCGAGCCGCTTCCGACGTCCCTGGCCGCCCGCCTCGCCGCACTGCCTACTTCAAGTGATACTTGAAGCAGGTCCCGCGGGCCCGGCGAGCGCCTGCATCCTCGCGCGGTCGAGGCCGTACTGGAGCCAGCCGCCCTCGGCCTGGCGCGCGTCGACACCCAGGTAGAAGGCGATCGAGGGACGGTTCCAGTCCAGTACGATCCAACTGAGCCCCTCGCAGCCGCGACCCAGCGCCAGGCGCGCCACCGCCGCCAGCAGGGTGCGGCCGGTCCCCTTGCCCCGCTCGGCGGGCTCGACGAAGAGATCTTCGAGCCACAGGGTGGGCGCGGTGCGGAACGACGAGTAGGTCGGGTAGAAGAGCGCGTACCCGACCAGCCCGCGAACGGAATCGGCCACCAGGCATTCGATCGACGGGCGCTGGCCGAACAGGTGCTCGGCGAGTCGCTCCGGGGAGCCGCTCACCTCATGTTCGAGCCGCTCGTATGCCGCCAGGCCGCGCAGCATCTCCCAGATCCGCGGCATGTCGGAAGGCCGGGCCGCGCGGATCTCGCAGCCCCTTGCCGCGGCGGGCGGGCCGGAGAGGTCGCGCTCGCGGTCCATCGTCACTCCCCGATGACCTTGACCAGCACGCGCTTCGCCCGCTTCCCGTCGAACTCGCCGTAGAAGATCTGCTCCCAGGGTCCGAAGTCGAGCCTGCCGCCGGTCACCGCGACCACCACCTCGCGCCCCATGATCTGGCGCTTGAGATGGGCATCGGCGTTGTCCTCGCCGGTGTCGTTGTGCCGGTACTGCGAGACCGGCGCGTGCGGGGCGAGCCGCTCGAGCCATACCTCGTAGTCGTGGTGGAGCCCGGATTCGTCGTCGTTGATGAAGACACTGGCGCTGATGTGCATGGCGTTCACCAGTACCAGCCCCTCGCGCACGCCGCTCGCGGCGAGGACGCGCTCGACGTCGTGGGTGATGTTGACGAAGCCCCGCCGGGACGGGAGGTGCATCGTGAGGTATTCGGTGCGGGCTTTCATGCCGGACAGAATCTAGCATGGTCGCCCTTGGGCCCGGGTCACTGCATCCCGCGCGCCAGACCCGATCCTCTGAGCACAACGGATGCGTTACGCTCGGACTCCCGGGCAGCGGCCGCGAACCCTGGGGCGCTATCCGCCATGCGAGGGGAGGCCACCTGTGCGTCTGGGACTCCTGGCAGACATCCACGAGGCTGTCGCACCGCTGCGCGCCGCGGTGCGCGAACTCGGCGCGCGGCACGTCGACGCATTCGTGATGCTCGGCGACGTGCTCGAGGACGGCGGGCTCGTGGAGGAGGCCGTGGAGATCCTGGCGGCGCTGCCCGGGGTCGGGGTGTGGGGGAATCACGACCTCGGGTTGTGCGGCGACGTGTCCGCTTCGGTCAGCGCCCGCTTCTCGTCGCGTGTGCTCGAGTACTTCGCGCGGCTGCGCCCCTGGGTGGATCTGGCCGGGTGTCGCTTCCAACATCTGGATCCCCACCTCGACCCGGAGAACTTCGAGGACCTGTGGCGGTTTTCGACGGCCGAGGAGCGGATCGCGGGTTTGCGCCGATGTTCCCATTCGCGAGTATTCGTGGGCCATCTGCATGGCTGGGGCGTCTTCACCCCCGAGCGTCAGATCGCCTGGGACGGGGAGCGCCCATTCTCCTACCTTGCCGAGGAGCGCTACGTGACTGTCGTCCATGCGATTCGTGAGGGCTGGTGTGCCATCATGGATACGGAACGCGACGAGCTCGAACCGTTGCGGGTTGCTAGGATCTCCACCGCCGGCTTGAGCGGCCCGGAAGGGCTTTGATACCTTTCGGCCATTCCACGCATCCATAGGGCCGACCTCAGGCAACATGGTCGCGGCCGGCATCGGCCCCGCGGCTTCCACCGAACCATCAACCGCGAGGAGCAACTCCTTGTCCAGCAAGAGCCTTCCCGACATCGTCATCGTCTCCGGCGCCCGCACCCCGATGGCGGAGTGGATCGGAGGCAAGCGCGGCGACGGCCTGCCCGGGGGCGCGCTCGCATCCGTTTCGGCCATCGACCTGGGCGCGGTCGCGGCGAAGGGGGCGATCGAGCGCGCCGGCATTCCCCCCGAGTCCATCGACCACGTCGTGATGGGCAACGCCCTCCAGACCTCGGCCGACGCCCTCTACGGCGCGCGGCACGTGGCGCTCAAGGCGGGGCTCCCGATCCAGGTGCCCGCGCTCACGGTCAACCGGCTGTGCGGCTCGGGCCACCAGGCGGTCGTCACCGCCGCGCAGATGATCGCGCTGGGCGAGGCGACCTGGGTCCTCGCCGGCGGGATGGAAAACATGAGCCAGGCCCCGCACGTGCTGCGAGGCGCGCGCGCCGGGATGAGGCTCGGCCCGGGCGCACAGCTCGAGGATTCGCTGTGGGTCGCGCTCAAGGACTCCTATTGCGGGCTGCTCATGGCGCAGACCTCGGACAACCTGGCGCGCAAGTACGGGATCACGCGCGAGCAGCAGGACGAGTTCGCACTGCGCTCCCACACGCTCAGCAACACCGCGAACAACGATGGGCGCTTCGCAGAGGAACGGGTGCCGGTCACCGTGCAGCAGGGCAGGAAGACGGTGGTGGTGGACAAGGACGACCACCTGTTCCCCAGCACCACGCTCGAGGGCCTCGCACGTTTGACGCCCGCCTTTGGCCCCGACTCGTTCGTCACCGGCGGCAACGCCTCGGGCATCGTGGACGGCGCCGCGGCGCTGGTCGTGACCAGTGCCGAGCGCGCTCGGGCGGCCGGGATAACCCCGATGGGCCTGGTGCGCGAATGGGCGAGCGTGGGCGTCGAGCCCGAGCTGATGGGGTTCGGCCCCGCCCCCGCGATCCGCAAGGTGCTCGAGCGGGCGGGCATGTCGCTCGGCGACATCGACCTGTTCGAGATCAACGAGGCGTTCGCCGGCCAGTACCTCGCGGTCGAGAAGGATCTGGGGCTGGATCGCGCGAAGGTCAATGTGAACGGCGGCGCCATCGGCCTCGGCCATCCGCTCGGCGCGACCGGCACCCGACTCATCCACACACTGCTGATCGAGTTGGCCCGGCGCGGCAAGCGCTGGGGGATCGCCTCCGCCTGCATCGGCGGCGGACAGGGCATCGCGGTGCTGCTCGAACGCGCAGCCTGAAGGCGGACTCTGCCCTTGCCAGCGTGGTGCCGACGGCGATCATATGGCATGCTTTGACTTCACCGCCCGACCCCACCTGAACGGACCCGCCATGGACCAGCACGAACTCATCCACGATTGGAACGAAGCCGGCGAGCGCTGGGATGCTCCGGGGTTCCGCATCGAGTTCGACGACGAGACCCTGCGCGACGGCCTGCAGTCGCCGTCGGTGCGGAGCCCGGCGATCGAGGACAAGCTGCACCTGCTCCACCTCATGGAGCGGCTCGGCATCGACACGGCCGACATCGGGCTCCCCGGGGCGGGGCCCCACGTCGTCGCCGACGTCGCGCGGCTCGCGCGCGAGATCGCCGATCAGCGCCTGCGCATCAAGGCCAACTGCGCGGCACGCACGCTGCGGCAGGACATCACGCCGGTGATCGAGATCTCGCAG
>CAYONG010000315.1:0-2132 GCA_964405235.1 uncultured bacterium
CCGATCGCCACGCCGGTCCCCGTGAGTCCACCGGACGACGAGGAGGACAATGCCTTGGCGATGCCGAAATCGGTCACCATGACCCGGCCCCGGCTGCCTTCGAGCATGATGTTGTCGGGCTTCACGTCCCGATGGATGATCCCGAGCGCGTGCGCGGCGCCAAGCGCGTCGGCCGTCTCGATCAGAATGCGCCGGGATTCCTCGGCCGGTAGCCGGCCGCGCCGCTTCAGGCGGGCCGAGAGCGGCTCACCGTCGATGAACGCCATCACGAAGTAGACCAATCCTTCCGGACCCTCGCCCACACTGTGAATCGGGACGATGTTCGGATGCGTCAATCGCGCGGCCGTTTCCGCCTCGCGCAGGAAACGGATGCGCACTTCCTCACGGAAGGCCAGATCGGGTGGCAGCACCTTTATCGCCACTTGGCGTTTCAGTCGCAGGTCCTTGGCCTGGAACACCACCCCCATCCCGCCACGCCCGATTTCACCTTCGAGCGTGTACAAGCCTCCCAGCGCCTGATTCAGCCGTCCGGACAGCGACCGATCGGGGCTAGTCATTGCAGATTGAATCGCATGGCGGCCATAGATTTAGCCCCGTTGGAAGAGCCGTGCAACCTGTCGAGCCGCCAAGACTTAGATCGGTATCCGCCAAGCTGACCGACGCCTCGCTGACCGCTGACCGCGCATTTGTCAGTCTGTGCCCAATTGGCGGTGCCCAGTGGAACGTTGCCGCACGACTCTGTGTTTCACTGATGGCACGCGCAATGCGTTGGCGGCGCGCGCAAGCCAACCCTTCTGGAGTGAATCGCAATGTCAGAGCGTCTGACGCTCCCCGTGTTGCCGTTACGGGAGCTCGTCCTGTTCCCGGGAGTGACCACCGTCATCGGCGTGGGCCGGCCGGCCACCCTGCGCGCCGTGGAGGCCGTCCTCAAGACCGAGGGGCGGCTCGTATTCGCGGTGTCGCAGCGCGACAACCTGGACCAGGTAACGCCCAACCTGCTGTACACGATGGGAACGGTGGCGCGCATCGGCCAGGTACAACGCGGCCTGAACGGCGTGCAGGTATTGCTCCACGGGGAGCGCCGCGGCATGGCGGTACACTACACCGAGTCCGATGGCTACCTGAACACCGTCGTGCGCGACGCGCCCGATCTCCCTCCACTGAACGAGCAGGATCCCAGCTTCTTGGGCTTGCACCGTGAGGTGCGGACCCGGGCTGCCGAGCTCGGTCAGAAGTCCGGGCTGCCCGAGGAGGTGGTGAAGCAGGTGCTGGAGAGCGTCACCGACGCGGGCCGGCTCGCGGACCTTGTGGCCGGACATATCGAGCTCAAGCCGGCGGATCGGCAGAGCCTGCTCGAGACCCTGGCCGTCGAGGAGCGGTTGCGCCGCGTGCTGGTCGCGATGCAGCGCCAAATCGGCGTGCTCGAGGCCCAGGAGGAAATCAAGTCCCAGGTTCAAGAAGAGCTGGGCGAGCGGCAGCGCGAGATGTTTTTGCGCGAGCAAATGAAGGCCATCCGCAAGGAGCTGGGCGAGGAGAACGAGGCCGGCGAAGTCGACGAGCTGCGCGAGCGGCTCGCGGCACTCGAGCTTCCCGAGGCGGCACGCAAGGAGGTCGAGCGCGAGCTGTCCCGGCTCGTGCGCGCCGGGCGGGAATCGATGGAAAGTCAGGTGATCCGGACCTACCTCGAGACGGTCGCCGAGCTGCCGTGGGGCAAGCGGGCCGAGGAACTGCTCGACCTGAAACGGGCGGCGACGATTCTCGAGGAGGATCACTACGGATTACAGGACGTGAAGGACCAGGTGCTGGAATTCCTGGCGGTGCGGCAGCTGCGTCAGCGCGAAAAGCCGGCCCCGGTCGCGGACGACGCCAAGTCCGAGCCGGCCAAGGATGCCGAATCGAAGGGATCGATTCTCCTCTTCGTCGGTCCACCGGGCGTGGGCAAGACGTCGATCGCCAAGTCCATCGCGCGGGCGATGGGGCGGCCATACGTCCGCATCTCGCTGGGCGGAGCACGAGACGAGGCCGACATCCGCGGCCACCGGCGCACCTACGTGGGTGCGATGCCGGGTCGCATCATCCAGGGCATGAAACAGGCGGGAGCGAAGAACCCGGTCTTCCTGCTCGACGAAGTG
>CAYONG010000316.1:0-29081 GCA_964405235.1 uncultured bacterium
TCGTCGGCCCGTCGGTTCGTTTCCCGCTTCCTTCGGTGCCGCCCTCGCGAGCGTCACCTTGCGGTTCCCTTGAGTCCCTGTGACCAAGTCCTCGGAGGACTTCCACCTCCAAGTCAGCGCCCATGCGGGGCGTACAACGACGGCGGGGCCAGCGCCCTGCTATTCTCACGGTCGGCTCCTCGCCCAGCCACCCGGCGACCGACGTGGAGGACCCATGCCATTCGATCCGGCCAGCCGTATCCAGGAGTTCCTCGCCTTCGGCGAGTTCGGTGACGTCAACCCCTCGATCACCGATTCCTCCACCTACACGTTCATGAGCCCACAGAAGATGGAGGAGCTGTTCGAGCACGAGACCGAGGGCTGCTTCCTCTACTCTCGCCACTGGAACCCGACCAATAAGTATTTGGCGGAGGCATTGGCCCGCATGGAGGACGGCGAGTCGGCCCAGGTGCTGGGCTCGGGGATGGCCGCGATCAGCACCTCCCTGCTCCAGCTCTGCTCCGCCGGGGATGAGATCGTCGCCAGCCGCACGATCTACGGCGGCACCTACGCGCTGCTCAAGAACCTGCTGCCCCGCTTCGGCATCACGACGCGTTTCGTCGACGTCGGCAACCTGGCCGCGGTGCGGACCGCGATCACGGGCCGGACCCGCGTCCTCTACTGCGAATCGATCAGCAATCCCCTGCTCGACGTGAGCGACCTGCCGGCGCTAACGGCCCTGGCGCACGAGCGCGGGCTGCGGCTGGTCGTGGACAACACCTTCAGCCCGATGATCCTCTCGCCGCTGCGGCTCGGGGCCGACGTCGTGGTGCACAGCATGACCAAGTTCATCAACGGCACGAGCGACTGCATGGCGGGCTGCGTGGTGGCGTCGCACGACTTCATCGCCGGGCTCAACGACATCAACTCGGGGCCCAGCATGCTGCTGGGGCCGGTGCTCGACAGCTTCCGGGCCGCCAGCATCCTCAAGAACCTGCACGGCCTGCACATCCGGATGCGCCAGCACGGCGCGAACGCGCTGATCCTGGCGCAGCGGCTGGCGCGGCGGGGCCTGCCCGTCCACTATCCGGGGCTCGAGAGCCACCCGCAGCACGCGCTGATGAACCGCCTGATGAATCCCGGCTTCGGGTACGGAGGGATGCTGGCGGTGGACGTTGGCGATCACGAGCGCGCCTGCCGGCTCATGATCCGGATGCAGGAGGAAAAGGTCGGCTACCTCGCCGTGAGCCTGGGATACTTCAAGACCCTCTTCAGCGGGCCAGGCCACAGCACGTCGTCCGAGATCCCCGCCGAAGAGCGGCGCTCGATGGGATTGAGCGACGGATTGATCCGCTTCTCGATCGGGCTCGACAACGACATGGAGCAGATGTGCGAACGCATCGAGCGCTGCCTCGACGAGCTGGAGGCCAACCCGGCGCGCCCGAGCGGAGCGGCTGCGACCACACGATAGCGCTTGAGCGCCCGGGCGCTACGAATCCGCTTGCATCCGCCGACGCACCGACGCATGTTCTCCTCCGCCTGCGCGAGCGGGCGCGTCGTTAGGGGTGGCCACGCGGCGGGACCGCGCGGCCTGAGAGCACACCCTTCGAACCTGACCTGGTTCATACCAGCGTAGGGAAACGGCAAGGACAAGCGAGCTCTCCGGTTGCCTGTACGCCGTCCCTGCCTGGGCGGCGTTTCGTCTTTCCACCCGGAGGGGATCGCTCATGTTCAGCACCAGCCCCCTCGACTGGGGGCTCATCCTCGCCTACTTCGCCTTTCTCGCCGCGGTGTGGATGCGCCGGCTCGGGACCCGATCGAACGCGCTCGAATATCTGGTCGCCGGGCGCCGGGTGACGCTGCCCGCGTTCGTCGCCACACTGGTCGCCACCTGGTACGGCGGCATCCTCGGCGTGGGCGAGTACTCGTGGCGCTACGGGCTCTCGAACTGGCTGGTGTTCGGCGTGCCCTACTACATCGGGGCTCTGCTTTTCGCATGGCTGTTCGCCCGCCGCGCGCGCGAGGCCGCGCTCTACACCATCCCCGACCTGCTCGACCGCCAGTACGGCCGCGGCCCGGCGCTGCTCGGCGCACTGACGGTGTTCGTCACCTCGGCGCCCGCGGCCTACGTGCTCATGCTGGGCACGCTGTTCTCTGCCATGTTCGGGCTGCCGCTGGTCCCGTGCGTCATCGCGGCGGCGGTGCTCTCGCTCTTCTACATCGACCGCGGGGGACTCCGCACGGTCGTGTTCACCGACCAGGTCCAGTTTGTCCTCATGTACACGGGCTTCGCGGTCATGCTCGCGTTCCTGGTCGCCCAGAACGGGGGGGCCGGATTCCTCGCGCGGAGGCTCCCACCCGCCCATCTCACCTGGAACGGCGGCAACCCGCCCCAGGCGATCCTGGTCTGGTACTTCATCGCGCTTTCGACCCTGGTGGACCCGGGCTTCTGGCAGCGCGCCTATGCGGCGCGCGACCCGAAAGTGGCGCGCAACGGCGTGCTCATCTCGGTGGCGTGCTGGATGGTGTTCGACTTCCTCACCACCACGACCGGGCTCTACGCGCGCGCGCTGCTGCCGCAGCTTGCCGACCCGGTATACGCGTTCCCCGAGCTGGCGCGCATCACGCTGCCGCCGCTGGCGCTGGGCCTCTTCTATCTGGCGATGATCGCGACCGTGATGAGCACCGTGGACTCCTACGGCTTCATCGCCGCCGCCACCCTCGGGCGCGATCTGATCTGGCGGTTGCGCCGCGAGACGGGCGAGGAGCGGCTGCCGTTCTACACCCGGATCGGGCTCGGGGTCACGGCGGTGTTCGCCAGCGCGCTCGCGCTGGCGAACCCGAGCGTGATCGGGCTGTGGCACGACATCGGCTCGATCACGACGCCCGCCCTGCTGCTGCCGGTCGGCACGGCACTGCTGGGACGCGGATGCATCGGCTCGCGCTGGACGGGCGTCGCGATGGGGGTCGCCTTCGCCGTATCGTTCGCCTGGGTGCTGATCGAGGCATTCCCGCCCGCGGGGCATGCGGGCGCATATCCGTTCTCCATCGAACCCATCTACGCCGGGCTCGCGGTCTCGCTCGCGCTCTACGCGGCGGGCTGGGCCGCGCGCTCAGGCGGCAAGGAGGTTCGCTCATGAAGACGTTGCTGGTGGCACTGGCGCTGGTCTGCGGATGCGCGGCGGCAGCGGCACAGGACACGCTTCGCACGAGCCCGACAGTCGCGCCGGCGGCGCCCGAGACGCTCGCCCGCATCGTACGGCTACCGGTGTACGAGGTGAGCACGGCGCGCGCCGAGGACCATGCCCCGATCGCGAAGACGGTGCTCGACCGCGATCAGGTGCAGCGACTGAACTGGGGCCAGGACACCCCCATGGCGCTCGCGACCCTGCCCGGCGTCTACGCGTATTCCGATGCCGGCAACGGGATCGGCTATTCGTACCTATCGATCCGCGGCTTCCCCCAGCGGCGCATCAGCGTGCTCATCAACGGCGTGCCCCTCAACGACCCCGAATCGCACGAGGTGTACTGGATCGACCATCCCGACCTGCTGGCCTCCACGCAAGAGGTTCAGCTCCAGCGTGGGGTGGGTTCCGCGCTTTACGGAGCGGCGTCCCTGGGCGGGAGCGTGAATCTCGAGACCGGAGCGTTTACGAGCAGGCCGCACGCCAGCGCCGCCTGGTCCTACGGCTCTTTCGACACGCGCCGGCTGGTGCTTGAGATGGGCTCGGGCGACCTGTTCGATCACACCCGGGACGGAGGTCGGAGGGACTACTGGAACCTCTACGGTCGCTACTCACGCATCGAGACCGACGGTTACCGCGATCGGTCGTGGTCGAAGCTCTGGTCCTATGCCCTCTCCGCACAGAGGAGGACCGGGAACCACCTCCTCAAGCTCAACCTCTATGGCGGACCGGAACAGACCCACCTCGCCTATCTCGGCGTCTCGCGTGACCAACTCGAAGGGCGCATCACCGGCGACGCCGACCGGGACCGCCGCTTCAATCCGCTCACATACGAAGGGGAGACCGATCACTTCTACGAGCCGCACTACGAGCTGATCCATTCCTGGTCCCCGCGGAGCGAGGTCATGCTGAGCCAGACACTGTTCTACTTCGACGGCGAGGGCTACTACGACGAGCGGCGGATGGCGCAGTCGCTCGCGGCCTACCGGCTCTCACCCTGGACCACCTCCGACGCCACGCTCTTCGGCGCCGATTCGCTGGCGTACTACCGGAACGACGGCATCACGCTCGACCGCGACGCCCAGGGCCGTGTCACAGTGCAGAACTTCGATCTGGTGCGCCGGCGTTGGGTCGCCAACCGACACTTCGGCTGGGTCCCGCGCATCCGCGTCGGCGACCCGCGGCAGCCGCTCACGATCGGCGGCGAGCTGCGCTGGCATGATGGGCGTCACGTCGGGTCGCTGATCAGCGGAAGTGGGCTCCCGCCGGCCACGCCGCCCGACCACGTCTACTACGACTATCACCCGCGCACCTTCTCGGCCGGTCTCTTCGCGCGCCAGGAGTGGCGCCCCATCGAGAACCTGACGGCGACCCTCGACCTCTCATGGCGCCATCAGGACTACCGGATGCGCGGCGACCGGTTCGACGGCATCCGGTTCGACCAGGGCTACGACTTCGCCTTGCCTCGCGTCGGGATCGCCTGGGAGGGCGTGGACGAGTGGCGGTTCTTCGCCTCGGCCTCACACGCGCGCCGCGAGCCCGCGTTCCGCGATCTCTATGATGCCGAGGGTGTGGGCAGCGTGCCGCTTTTCGCGAATGGCCAGCCCCTGATCCGTCCCGAGCGGGTGAACGACTATGAAGCGGGAGCGCACTGGCAGTATCGACAGCGTGAGGCCACGCTCACCCTGTTCCGCATGGACTTCCGCGACGAGCTGGTCTACGCGGGCCAGTTCAACACCGATCTCGGCTATCCCATCCTCGGCAACGCCGCGCGCTCGATCCACCAGGGCGCCGAGGTCGAGGTCTCGGCCCGGTTCGGAGGCCACGAGGGCGGCAGGCAGGACGGCAGCCCACAGCAGGCCTTCGGGCGCTTCCAGCCGCCCGAGCTGCAGGTTTCCGCCAACGCCACGCTGAGCGACAACCACTTCGTGCGTTACCGCGAGATCTACGGCTCCAGCCCGGGCGACACGGTCGTCTACGACGGCAAGGCGATCGGCTTCTTCCCCGCCGTGATGGGAAACCTCTCCGCCCGCTTCGCCTGGCGGCGGGCTACGCTCGGGGCGGACGTCCAGCGCGTGGGCCGCATGTATCTTGACCACACGGAATCCAGGGAGGGCAGCATCGCCTCGCGCACCGTGCTGAACCTCACCGCCGGCTACCGACTGCCGCTCCGCCGCGGGGGCCCGCTCGAGCATCCGGCGCCACCCTCGGTCGAGTTCTCGCTCCGCGTGTTCAATGCGCTCGACCGGCACTATGAGACCGGGGGCTACAGCTACTCCTACGCCGGGACGCGCTACACCGACTTCATCCCGGCGGCGACGCGCAGCGTTCTGGTGGAAGTCCGGGTTGGATTCTGAGATCGAATGACCGCTCCACGAACCAGGCCGCCGCGTCGGGTCACCGTCCTCCGACCGGGAGCGCCGGTCGCGCGTAGGCATAGACCCGACCTTCTTGCGTGCCCACGTAGAGGACGCGTTCGCTCGTGCCGATGCCGCGGATCACGCACCCAAGCACGTGCGACCAGCGCGGCATCCCGTCAGTCGCGCGGAACGCCACGACCTCGCCCTTCACCGAGCCGGCCAGCACCGTGCCCTTCCAGAGGTAGGGGCGCGACGAGCTGAGGCCGTCAGGCACGACCCGGCGCCAGCGAACCCGCGAGAGAGATTTGTCGAGGCAAATGAGCGACCGCTCGCCCGCCAGCACGAAGAGCGAGTCTCCCACCGGGGTCGGAGGTCCGGATGTGGCCTCACCGACCGACAGCCGGGCCGCCACCGCCCCCGTGTCCTGGCGCAGCCGGTAGACCTCGCCGCTCCCTGTCCCCAGGTAGAGCGCCTCGCCCAGCGCGAGGACACCAGTGCTGATGCGGTCGTGGAGGTCGCGCGTCCAGAGCACCCGCCCCGAGCTCGCGTCGAGGGCGTGGACCGCGCCGTCCGAACCGCCCATGAACACGCGGCCACCGGCCACGGCGGGCGAGCGGTAGGCGACATCGTAGAGAGGACCGCCGCCCCGGAACGACCAGACCAGCCGTCCGCTCGCGGCATCCAGGCACAGCAGGGAATCGGCCCGCGTGATCGCGAGCAGACGATCCCCCGAGCGGCAGATGTCGGAGACGATTCCGTCCGTCGTGGAGCGCTTCCAGAGCGCCCGGCCGGTGGCGAGATCGAAGGCGAAGATCTCACCGAAGGCGCTGTCGGCGGTGCCGCCATCGCTGCCGATGACGAGCATGGAATCGAGCACAAGGGCATCGCCGTGGAAGCTGGTCTGGCGACCCTGGGGCCGGACGTCCCGGGTCCAACGCGGCCGGGCCGAATGGCGATCGAGCGCGAAGAGGACTCCCGAGCAGGATCCCACGTAGACGAGATCCCGCAAGACCGCGGGAGTGGAGAACACTCAGCCCCCGCTGTCGAACCTCCAGAGGATCGCGCGATCCGTCACGTCCTCGGCCAAGCTCCCCGACGAGTCCCCGGGAGCGGGCGTGGCGGGCCCGGCAGGAGATGCCGCACCGCCGCCGATGAGGCACGCGGCGACCAGGCCCACGACCTGCCACGAGGCGGTCCGCGAGTTCATGGACGTGCCCGCGATCTCCGATCCGCCCCCACCGCCACGGCCGCTCGCGCCCAGCGCGCGCCCTCGGCCGCATCCTCCAGCACGTCGGCCGGGACCTCAAAGTAGCTCTTTAGAGTCTGGCTGGGGCCGGGCCGGAACGGTGTCATCCCGCGCGCTTCGTAGGCCCCGCGCGTGGTGTCACCGACCCGGAAGTAGAGACGTCCCCGGTGGACGATGGCGAAGAAGACCGGTCCCTGATAGAGCCCGTGCCCGCCGAACATCGCCCGGCATTCCAGGGCAGGGAGTCCACGCAGCTGATCGAGGACGAAATCGAGGAAGGTGCGGTCAGGGGCGGCTCTGCCGCCCGCTCGGATGGCGGGACCGCCACGGGGCGCGCCGCCCTGCTTCGCCGATGCGCGCGGCATCAGTCAGCTCCGAGCAGCGCGAGCCGCCGCACGCCGGCGACCCCTCCCGATTCGAGTCGCACCCAGTAGATGCCGGCGCGGACCGGCGCTCCCTGTTCGCCCCGCGCGTCCCAGCGAACCACGCGCGCCGTTCCGTCGCCCACGCCGCCCCCCAGCTCGCGCACGCGGCGTCCGGCCAGGTCGAGCACCTCGAGCCGCCAGCGCTCGCCCGAGCGGGCCATGAACGACACCTCGACCTCCCGGGACGCGGGATTCGGTGCGAGTCGCAAATGGAACTCAGCCCCAGCGGGTGGCGCCACGGCCACGGCGTCCGAGAGGTACCAGGGCTGGGCGGTCGGATCGGCGTGCATGAACTCGTACAACATGTCGGCGACTTTGAGGCGCCCAGTCGTTGCGGGGTGAGTGCCGTCCGCAGACAGGTCGGAGCAGGCCCAGGTGAGGCCATCACTCGGACGCGGGTTCAGGCCGTCGGCCCACAGATACGGGCCCCACGAAAGCCACGGCGCCTCGACCGCGCCCTGGCCGGGATCGTGGTTGAGGCTGTCCTCCCCCGCGATCTGCCCCTCGATCAGCCATTTCACCGCGAACCCGGACTCGTAGGCGTAGGGCTCGGGGTTGAGCGTCGTGGTCGCGTACCCCGCGTAGATGCGGCTCGAGAGGTAGGCGATGCGCACGTTGGGGAAGAGGTTCTTCAGGGTGCGTACGACCGACCCCAGGTCCTGCATGAGCGTCGTGCTCGCAGCCGGGAAGCCCGTGGTGGGCCCGGCATTGGCCTCTTTGATCCAGGCGACCTGGACCTGGGCCGGCGAGGAGCCGCGGCCGCGCAGACGTGTGCGCACCGTGTCCCAGTAGGCATACGCCGGGTTCTTGATGAGGCTTGCGGTCTGCCCGCCCCTGGCGCAGTCGATCACCAGTACCTTCGGGTCCTTGTACGCGTCGGCGTTCGCGATCGGCACAAAGGTGGAGAACTCCTGGGTGGCGTTGCTCATCCCGATCGAGATGAGCACGATCCGGCCATTGGGATCCGCGTTCCCGAAGGTGTCGAGCGGGGCGATGGCGTTGGCGATCGTGATGCCCGCGGCGTCATGGGCGGGCGGCCGCGTGTTCGAGCCGCCGGGATAGAGTCCGCCAGGATATCCCTGGTAGGTGCCGGCGCCGAGCGCGGTCAGCGGGATGAGTCCGGTCTGCCAGCCGTTGCAGTTGCTGGCGAGCGCGGCGCTCGGGAGCGTCACCGCGAACGCGACGATGACGAAGATCCATCGGTGCATGGGATTCCTCCACGCGATCGGGTCAGGGCGGTGGGATGCGGGAATCATACCGCCGCCGGCCGCGCCGGTGGGTGGAAATCCAGCCTCCGGCGGAGAACTCCACAAGCAGCCGGAGTGAGCGGGGCGCTCCCACCGGAGCTCCGGATTCAATCCCCGGTCGGCACGATCCCCGCCCCTTCGACCATCAGGATCACCGTGCGCTCCGGCGCCCGCGTGCGATGACGCACGCCCTTCGGCACCACGAAGCCCTGTCGCGGCATCAGTTCCACCGTTCGCTCCTCGAGGTCGATCAGGAAGCGCCCCTCTACCACGTAGAAGAACTCGTCCAGGTCGTCGTGTTTGTGCCAGTGATATTCGCCCTGGACGATCCCCAGCCGGACCACCGAGTCGTTCACCCTGCACAGGGTCTGGTTGTACCAGGGATGGGTGCAGGCCTCGACCAGCGCCTGCACGTCCACCACCTCGAGCGGCCCGTGCAGGATGTCGAGTCGCGTGAGATAGGGATAGGGCTTCTCGCATTCCGAATCCGGCGGCTTCGCGGTCATCGTCTCTCCCTCCCCTCGAGTTCGTCCGGGCGCGTCAGCTTGCGCGCCAACGCCGTGAGCGGCACGCTCTGTCCTCTGGGGTCCACCCAGCGCACCCGCGCGGTCCGCGGCGCCCTACCCTCCAACGTGCCGCGCCACACCTCCACCGAGATGGCGCGGTGGGTGATGGTGTGGTGCACCGTGCGGCCTGTGTGCGAGACTCGCGCGCGCAGGCCGAGTGCCGCGAGCGCCGCCTGCAGGACGCCTCTCGGGGAGGCGCCATCAGCCAGCTCGACGCCGGGCGGCTCCCACAGCCCCGCGAGCAGCGCTCCCTCGCGCCGCTCCATCAGTACCTGGCCGCGGCGCTCGATCAGCGCCACCGCCCTCCGCACGGTCTCTGGAGCGCGACGCTTCCCCGGCGGAGGGAACTCCGCCACCCGGCCGAGGGCGCGCGCGCGGCAGTGGGCACGTACCGGGCAGCGTCCGCACGCCGGGGCCCGCGGGGTGCAGATCGTCGCGCCCAGCTCCATCATGGCCTGATTCCAATCGCCGGGCCGGCGCATCGGAACCAGTGCTTGGGCCAGCGCCCACAGCCGGCGGGCGCCGCGTGGGTCGCGGATGGCGGCGGGCAGGGCGTCCAGGCGCGCCAGCACCCGGGCAACGTTGCCGTCAAGCACCGCCAGCGGACGGTCGAAACATATGGAGAGGACCGCTCCGGTCGTGTACCGGCCGACCCCCGGCAGGGCGCCGAACGCCACCGGATCGTCCGGCACCAGGCCACCGTGCTCGCGCACCACCAGGCGGGCCGCCTCGTGGAGGTGGCGGGCGCGGCGGTAGTAGCCGAGCCCGGCCCACGCGGCGAGCACGTCGGTCGCGCGCGCGCGGGCGAGCGAGGCGAGGGTCGGGAAGCGCGCGAGGAACGCCTGGTAGTAGGGTCGCGCGGTCGCGACCTGGGTCTGCTGCAGCATGACTTCGGAGAGCCACACCGGGTAGGGGTCGCGCGTGCGGCGCCAAGGCATGTCGCGGCCGTGCCGGTCGTACCAGGCGAGCAGCCGGCGGCGCAGCGTCACGATGCGGGGATCAGGAGACATGGCGGTACCCGAGAACATACGCGACGATTTCGTCCGCGCGGTAGGGCGTCCCGAGCCCGCGCTCGACCTGGCGCGTGCCGCGCTGCTGGTGGCCGCCGAGTCGGATGCCCGCGTGGACGTGGACAGCCAGATCCACACGCTGGAGTCGTGGGCAGCCGAGTTGAGCGCCCGACTCGAACCGGGCTGGAACAACCTCCAGAAGCTCGCCCGCTTGCGCAGCTTCGTGTTCGAGGATCTGGGTTTCCGCGGCGACAGCAATGACTACTTCAGCCCCAGCAACTCCCTTCTGCACCAGGTCATGGAGCGCCGGCTGGGCGTCCCGCTAACGCTCAGCATCATCTTCATGGAGCTGGGCTGGCGCGTCGGCATCCCCTTCGAGGGGATCGGCTTCCCCGGGCATTTCCTGGTTCGGCTGACCGGCGAGCCGCGCGACCTGGTGCTCGACCCGTTCAATCACGGACGCACGATGCACGAGGAGGACTGCCGGCGGCTGCTGGACGAGGTGACCGGCGGGCGACTCGAGTTCGACGGCCGGCTGCTGGCGTCGGTGACCAAACGCGACATCATCACCCGGCTGTTGCTGAATCTGAAGGGCGCCTACCTGCGCGCCAACCAGGACGAGGGCGCGCTCGCCGCCGTGGAGCGGCTGCTGCTCATCCACCCCGAGGACATGGACGAGGTGCGCGACCGGGGGCTGCTGCTCTACCGCCTGCAGCGCTTCGGCGCCGCGTTCGACGCGCTGAATTCATACCTTGCCGCACGCCCGAACGCACCCGATCGGGACAATATCGCGCAGCACGTGATCTCGCTGCGAGGGCTGCTGGCGAGCCTGAATTAGCGGAGCCCGCTTCAGGCTCCGGGCGGCCGCGCCCCCTACCCCTCGGCTCTAGAATCCGGCGCGATCGCGTCCTTCATGTTGGGGGTCGGCGCCTGCGAGCCGGTCCAGGCGCAGCGCATCGGCTCGCCGCAGCGGGGGCACTCGATGCGCGCAGCCCTGCCTTCATCGGGCGACAGACTCCAGCGCTCGACCTTCTGCTCGCAGCCGTGCGTGTAGCAGAGATAGACGCAGAGGGGCATCGCATTCTCTCCGTTTCGTCGGTGGACGTCGGGCGGGCGTCGGGCCGTGCGAAGCCGGTCCGCCAGCGCCCGTCAGGTGCCGCCATCATAGCGTAATCCCCCCGGGACTCCGCCCGCGGCCCCGCCCACCCGACCCGCTCCCCAGCGGCCCTGTGCTAGACTGCCCCGCCGTGAAATCCCGGCCGCGTTCGGGCGGGCGCATTGCCCGTCCACTGCCGGCCGCACACCTGTCCAACGCCCGCCTCGGTGCGGGCCAGGGAGCGACGTCCATGTTCAAGCGCCTCCGACTCATGCTCGCGCTGCTCGCGGCTTTGGGATTACTGGGGGGGCTGGTGGGCTGCTCGGCACAGAGCCCCAAGTCCACCGACGCCAGCAAGCCGGCCACGCAGGTCGCAAACTTCAAGATTGGCATCATGACCGGCACGGTCTCGCAGAACGAAGAGGAGTTCCGCGCCGGCCAGCAGCTCGCCGAGAAGTACGGGGACCGGATCAAGCACGTCACCTATCCCGACAATTTCATGCAGGAGCAGGAGACGGTGATCGCCCAGCTGGTCGGCCTCGCCGCCGATCCGGAGGTCAAGGTGATCGTCGTCGGCCAGGCCATCCCGGGTAGCGTCGCCGCGGCGCGCAAGATCCGCGAGCAGCGTCCCGACATCCTGATCGGATTCGTCGAGCCGCACGATGACCCGGCGATGGTGAACGAGGCCGCCGATCTCGCGGTCCAGCCCGACCAGCTCGAGCGGGGCCGCACCATCATCGCCGAGGCCGCGGCGATGGGCGCCAAGAAATTCGTGCACTACTCGTTCCCGCGCCACATGTCGCAGGAGCTGCTCGCCCGCCGCCGCGACATCATGAAGGAGGCGTGCAAGGAGCAGGGCCTCGAGTTCCTGTTCGTCACCGCCCCCGACCCGATGGCCGAGGGCGGGTTGCCGGCGACGCAGCAGTTCGTGCTCGAGGACGTGCCGCGCGAGATCAAGAAGCACGGCGCCCAGACCGCGTTCTTCTCGACCAACTGCGGCATGCAGGATCCGCTCATCCGCTCGGTGCTTTCGAGCGGCGGCTACGTTCCCGAGCAGTGCTGCCCGAGCCCCACGCATGGCTATCCCACCGCGCTCGGCATCGCGGTCCCACCTGACAAGGCCGGGGACATCGCCTACATCAGCAGCGAGAACCGCCGCATCATCGCCGAGCACAACATGACCGGGCACTTCGGTACCTGGGTCGCGCCCGAGAGCATGGTCGGGATGCGCGCAGTCACCAACCTCCTGGTGGACGCGGTGGACAAGAAGGCGGACTACAAGGATCCGGCCACCGTCCAGAAGTACCTGGCCACCGAGGCCGGCTCCACGGTCAAGGTCCGCAAGTACGATGACAAGCAGGGCAACCAATACCTGATCCTGCTCGACCACATCGTCTACTAGGCTCGCAGTAGGCTCCTAATCACCACGCGGCGCGGGGGACGGGCTCATGGTCCGTCCCCCGCGCCGCGACCGGCGGCACGATGGCCCCTGACGCTCCGATCCTCGAGCTGCGCGACATCTCCAAGGAGTACTACGGCAACCGCGTGCTCAAGAACGTCTCGCTCGCGGTGCGTCCCGGCACCATTCACGGCGTGGTGGGCGAGAACGGCGCCGGCAAGTCCACCCTGATGAACCTGCTGTTCGGCATGCCGGTCATCCGCGACACCGGCGGATATCAGGGCGACGTGGTGCTCGAGGGGAAGACGGCGCGCTTCCGCTCGCCCGACGAGGCGATGGCCTCCGGGATCGGCATGGTGCACCAGGAGTTCATGCTCATCCCGGGCTTCACCATCGCGGAGAACATCAAGCTCAACCGCGAACCTACGATTCCGAATCTATTGTCACGCGTGGCGGGTCGCAAGCTCGAGATCGTCGACCGCAAGCGCTGCGGCTCCGATGCGCGGATCGCGCTCGACCGCGTCGGTCTGACGGTGGACGAGTGGCTGCCGGTCGCGGGGCTCCCGGTGGGCCATAAGCAGTTCATCGAGATCGCGCGCGAGGTGGACAAGAAGAACGTCCGCCTGCTCATCTTCGATGAGCCCACCGCGGTGCTCACCGAGAGCGAGGCGGACCAACTGCTTCAAGTGATGAAGTCCCTGGCGGCCAAGGGGCTCGGCATCCTATTCATCACCCACCGACTCGACGAGGTACTGGCGGTGTGCGACGACATCACCGTGCTGCGCGACGGCGAGGTCGTGGGGCGGCCGGATCCGAAGACCACCACCGTGGTGCGTATCGCCGAACTCATGGTGGGCCGCCCGGCGATGGTGGTGGGCGCCGCGGGCGCGCGCGCCGCCTCGCCGGACCCGCCGGCGCTCGAAGTCCGCGACCTGGCGGTGGACATGCCGGGCGAGCGGGTCGAGAACGTCTCCTTCACCCTCGGCTCGGGCGAGATCCTCGGGCTCGCGGGGCTCGCGGGCCACGGGAAGATCGGCATCGCCAACGGGCTGATGGGGCTCTTCCCCGCCCGCGGCACGGTCATCAAGCACGGCGTCCCGCTCGCGCTCAACGATCCCCGCGCCGCGATCCGCGCGCGGCTGGCTTTCGTCTCCGAGGACCGTCGCGGGGTGGGCATCCTCCCCGACGAAAGCATCGAGCTCAACATCGCCCTCACCGCCATCGAGGCGCAGGGCCGTTTCCTCCACGCCGCCCCGCTCGAGCCGCTGCGGCTCATGAATGGCGGGGCGGTGCGCCGGCACGCCAACGAGATGATCCGGGCGCTCGACATCCGCTGCACCGGCCCGCGCCAGCACGTGCGCCGACTCTCGGGCGGCAACCAGCAGAAGGTCTGCCTCGCCCGCGCCATGACCCTCGAGCCCGACACGCTGCTGGTCTCCGAGCCCACGCGCGGCATCGACGTGGGTGCCAAGGAACGGGTGCTCGACCTGCTGCGCTCGCTCAACCGCGAACGTGGCATGTCGCTGCTGGTCACCTCGTCGGAGCTGGCCGAGTTGCGAGCGATCTGCGACCGCATCGCCATCATCTATCACGGCCGCATCGAGGCCATCCTGGGCCGCGACGCCAGCGACGCAGAGTTCGGCCTGGCGATGGCCGGCGAGTCGCGCGCGATCGAAGGCCGGCATGGCTGACGTGGCCGCGCCGTCCGATCGCACCAGTGTGGTCGTCATGCTGCGGGAGCAGGTGCGGGAGATCGGCATCCCGCGCCTGCTGATCGCGGTGTTCCTGGTGGTCCTGTTCGGGGTCGCGGTCGCCACCCGGATGGACATCGCGTCGCTCGTCACCGATTCCCTCCTGCGCGCGGCCCGCAACGGAATCCTGGTGCTCGCCTTGCTGCCCGCCATCCAGGGCGGGGTGGGGCTCAACTTCGGGCTGCCGATCGGCGTCATCTGCGGGCTGGTGGGCTGCGTCATCACCTTGAACGCATCGGTCACCGGCTGGGCGGGCCTTGCGCTCTCGGTCGCGCTGGCGATCGCGCTGGCGATCCCGGCCGGCATGGCCTACGGATGGCTCCTCAACCGGACGCGCGGGCAGGAGATGATGGTCGGAACCTATCTCGGCTTCGCGGTGGTCTCGGGGATGAGCATCTTCTGGGTCGCCGCGCCATTCACCAACCCCACCCTGGTGTGGGCGCTCGCCGGGCGCGGGCTGCGCACCACGCTCACCGTGAGCGACGTCTATGGCAAGCTGCTGGACCGGCTCTGGTCCTTCACGGTGCTGGGTGTCACCGTCCCGACCGGCACGCTCCTGGTGTTCGCGCTCGCCTGCGCCGTGGTCGGGCTGTTCTTCCGCACGCGCGCCGGCATCACCATCTCCGCCGCCCGCTCGAACCCGCGCTTCGCGCGCGCGGCCGGCATCTCGGACGAGCGCACCCGCGTTCAGGCCACGACGTTTTCGACCGTGCTCGCGGCGGTCGGCATCGTCGTGTTCGCCCAGTCCTACGGGTTCCTCCAGCTCTACACCGCTCCGCTCCTGATGGCGTTTCCGGCAGTGGCGTGCCTGCTGATCGGCCGCGCCCCGGTCCCGCCCGCGACACTCACCCACGTCGTGATCGGAACGCTGCTGTTCCAGTCCATCCTGACCGTCGCGTTGCCGGTGACCAGCCAGGTGGTCGAGGGCGATATCTCCGAGACCGCACGGCTCATCATCCAGAACGGCATGATCCTCTACGCCCTCACCCGACGCACGGACCGCTGACGATGGCGACCCCGAACGAGCCCGCGGTGGCCACACCGGCCCTGGCATCCCCGCCGCCAGCGCCAACGGGCACGCGCGGCGCGGCGTTCCGCTCCGCCCTCGCCCACTCCGCGGTTCCGGTGCTGTTCGCCATCCTGTGCCTGATCGGGATCATCGCCGCCCGCATCACGCCTGAGTTCCTGTTGCGCGAGATGCTCGTGCGTTTCAGCAGAAACGCGATCCTGGTGCTCTCGCTCCTCATCCCGATCCTGGCCGGGCTTGGCCTCAACTTCGGCATCGTGCTCGGCGCCATGGCCGGGCAGATCGCGGCGATCCTGGTCACGTATTGGAAGGTGCCGGGCGTGGCCGGTTTCGGCCTCGCCTGCCTGCTCGCCGTCCCGATCGCGATCGTATTTGGCATCGCCACCGGCTGGCTGTTCAACCGCGCCCGCGGGCGCGAGATGGTGACCGGGCTGATCGCCGGTTTCTTCGCCAACGGGATCTATCAGCTGTTGTTCCTGTTCGCGATCGGCTCGCTCATCCCGTTCGCCGACCCCCGCATGGTGCTCCCGCAGGGATGGGGCCTGCGCAACACGGTGGACCTTTCCGGCATCCAGTACGCGATGGACGACTGGCTGCGCCTGCGAATCGACCTGGGCGGCTCGCCGGTGCGCGTCCCAATCGCCTCGTTCGGGCTCATCGCGCTCTTCTGCGCGTTCAACCTGTTCTTCCTGCGCACCAAACTCGGCCAGGAGTTGCGGGCGATGGGACAGGATTCGCACGTCGCGGCGATTGCGGGCATCCGGGTGGATCGCAACCGCATCATCGCGACCGTGATGTCCACCGTGTTCGCGGCCTGGGGCCAGCTGTTCTTCCTGCAGAACATGGGCACCATGAACACGTACAGCTCGCACGAGCAGACCGGTATGTTCGCGATCGCGGCCCTGCTGGTCTCCGGGGCCACGGTCTCGCGCGCCACGGTGGGCCAGGCGCTGCTCGGCGCCCTGCTCTTCCACACGCTGTTCGTGGTCTCGCCGCTGGCGGGCAAGGCGCTGGCGGGCGACGCCCAGATCGGCGAGTACTTCCGCGTGTTCGTGGCCTACGCGGTCATCACGGTGGCGCTGGTGCTGCACGCGTGGCAGAAGTCGCGGAAACGGTAGCGGCAACCCCTCAAGGCTGCCGTCGGCCCGGCCGACAACCGTGATGTGAGCCTCCACCCGATGCTGCTCCTCGCCGTCCTCACCGCCGCGTCCGCCGCCCCGCCCCTTCCGCGCGGGAATGACGACTTTCGGCTCGGCATGTTCCGCGCACAGGTGGACAGTGCCGTCGCCGCTCGAAAGTTGCCGGTCATCTCGAGCGGCAGCGCGTACCTCGTGTGCGCGAGTGACGACACCGCCGTCGAGTACGAGCAGTACTCGTTCTTCCAGGCGCCCCACGGTCTGACGTTCCTGTGGAAGGTGACGATCGGCTACCGACTCGCCACTTCGAGCGAGGATCTCGACATGGTTCTCGACGAGATGCGGCGACAGCTCGGCGATCCTTCGAGCGACACGGGCGGCGCGGCGGAGCCGAACACCGTGGCGGGGACCCCGCCACCGCTCGCCGCGCGAAGCGTGATCTGGGCCGACCCGCTGACCGCCGTCCAGCTCGGCGCCCGATGGGGGGGCGAGCACGAGCGCAAGGCCGACCGCATGATGGTCACCTGGACCGACCGGCGGCTACAGCGCCTGGTCGACGCCCGACGGAAGAAGGGGAAGCCCGAGGACAAGGAGTAGTCCGAGCGGGCAGCTGTGAGTGCCCGATCCACTTGTCTGGCCCCCGCCTCCCGCGCTAGGCTGACGCTGATGACCGTCACGATCCGAGTTCCAGGACCGCTGCGCGACTACTGCGAAGGCGCCTCGGAACTCCTGCTGTCGGCTGCGAGCGTGCGTGCGGCCCTCGCGCAGCTCGAAAGCCGCCACCCATCGCTGTACCGAAACGTCTGCGACGAGACGGGTGCGGTGCGGCGCCACATCGGCCTGTTCGTCAACACGTCACACGTGCGCGACCGTGAAGGGCTCGACACGGCGCTCGTCCCAGGAGACGTGGTCACCATCCTGCCGGCGGTATCTGGAGGCTAAACATGGCGGACCGAGTGATTCTGAGCATCGGCACCAAGAAAGGCCTCTTCGTCGCGGAGACGTCCAGGACGCGGCGCAGTTTCGCGCTGCGCGGACCCTTTGGATCGGGCGTGGCGGTCTACGCGGCGCTGATCGACACGCGCGGCACACCGCGCATCTATGCCTCGAGCTGCAACGCGTTCTTCGGAATGAAGGTCCTGCGCTCGACCGATCTCGGCAAGACGTTCATCGAGACCAAGTCGTCGCCCACCTTCCCGAAGGAGGACGGACGCGCGCTCGCCAATATCTGGGCGCTTGAACCGGGCGGCGGCAAGAAGGACCTGTGGTGTGGCGTCGAGCCAGCGTCGCTATTCAGGAGCGGCGACGGCGGCGATTCCTGGGAGATGGTTCCGGGGATCAGCAATCACGAACACGCCCGGAAGTGGCAGCCCGGGAACGGCGGGCTCTGCATGCACACGATCCTGCGCGACGGGAACCGCGTGCACCTCGGCATCTCGACGGGCGGGCACTACCTCTCGGAGGACGGCGGCGAGACCTTCAAGGCGTCCAACAACGGCGTCGGCGCCGGCTTCACGCCCGATCCCTACCCCGAGTGCGGCCAGTGCGTGCACAAGATCGCTGGCCACAAGGACGCGCCCGGCCGGCTCTACATGCAGAACCACGGGGGCTGGGCCGAATGGGACGGCCCTGGGGGGCGCCGGCCGGACATCGGCGTGCTGCGCAGCGACGATCATGGCAAGACGTGGAGATCGATCGCGAAGGGGCTGCCCTCCGACTTCGGCTTCCCGATCGTGGCCCATCCGGACGACACCGACACGGTGTACGTCATGCCGCTCGAGGCGATGACGCGCACCTGTCCTGGCGGCGCACCCGCGGTGTGGCGCAGCGAGAATGGCGGCGATTCCTGGCGACGGCTCGCCAAGGGGCTGCCTAAGAAGCAGAGCTTCTTCACGGTGCAGCGCGACGCTATGGACATCGACGAGCTCAAATCGCCCGCGCTCTATTTCGGGACCACCACGGGACAACTCTGGATGGGACGGGACGGCGGCGAGGAGTGGAGCTGCGTGTTCGATTCGCTCCCGCCGATCCACTGCGTGAAGCTCGCGGTGGTCTGAGCCCGACGAAGGTGCGGCAGGCGCGGGACGAGGGGGCACTGCCTTTCATGCCTACCCGCTCGAGCAACTCAAATGCCTTGGTTGCCTCGCCGCGGAAACGTGGCGCCGGCCAAGGCGGCGAGGAAGCGCTCCGCGCGCACCGCGCGCAAGGCTCCGAAGGTCGGCAAGGGGTCGTTCCCGCCCGAGTACATTGAGAGCCTCTCGTCCGGACTCCCGAGCCGCACGAAACGAAGCCCCGCCTCGTCGGCGGGGCTTCGTCGTCGTTGGGGGTGGGCGCCGCCTCCTGCGAGGGCTAGCGGCCCGCGGCGACTGCTGGGGTGGGCCCCGCGCTCCCCCCGGGCGCCACCCGGGGAACCGCACCCGACCTCCGCACCGGCTGCGGAGGTCTGCACGTCTCGATCATCGAGTTGCAGGGTGTGCCCTGCGGGAGATGGTGCTAACGTGTTGCCCTAGCGGCAGGAGGCGCGAAGGCCGACTCAAGGACACCCCTGGCACGAGCGATGCTCTAGGGGGTCGTACAGCCGAGGGATTGATCGGCAGAACTCAACCGCTCAACAGGAGGTGGCAGATGGCAGCCAAGAAGACGAGCCGCTCGAAGAGCCGCAAGACCGTGACGCGGGCCAAGGCGACGAAGAAGAGTTCCGTCCGCACCGCGCGCAAGTCTCCGAAGCCTACAGGACAGGTTCTATTTAACATCCTCTAGTCACGAGCATCGGGCCGCACTCGACGAAGCCCCGCGCGATCAGCGGGGCTTCGTCGCATCCTCAGGATCGCGCGGAGTCCTAAGGCGGTACGGAGGCGGAGGAGGCGCGCCTCAGCGGTGCGTGACGGCGCGCTGGGCGCGCAGAAGGATCTCCTCGTACCCGGCCGGCAGCTTGGAGAAGGTGTGCTTGAGGCCCGCCGCGCCGCGCACCCCACGCAGCACCTCGCAGATCTTGTTCACTCGCGGGGCGATGCGCGCCACCAGGTCCTCGCTCCCCGCCACCCCGCGCCGGAACCCGCCGTCGGTCACGACCAGGTGCAGGTGCGGATGAAAGTGCGCGCGCGAGCCAAAGCTCCGCGCCAGGCGGATCACTCCCGGCACCACGTCCGGCTGGCCACCCGGCTCAACAGCCAGAGCCGGCGTCGGTCAAATGTAGGTAGCCCTTGTCGTTGGTCCTCGTCGGGGGCTCCTGAGATCGGCCGCCTCGGCCAGGCCGGCTTCCGCCGGCGGATAGGGCCCGGGGCACTAAATCGGTCCTAAAGAGCGACCCCGCCCGATGCCGATATAGGGACCGGGGAGTGCTCCAGGGTCCCGCCAAGCACACTCGCGTTTGGCAAAAAGCGATGGGCGGGCGCAGGCCAGAGGGCCTTAAGCAAAGGACTGATCATGCCCGAAGAAAACACTATCAAGATCCGGCTCTCGCTGAAGGGCCGCCCCATGAAATCCTACAGATTCAACCAGGACGTGATCACGGTGGGGCGTGACGCTAGCGCCGACATCTACCTGGACAACCCGAGCATTTCCCGCGAGCACGTGCGCTTTGAGCGGCTCGCGAACGGACACTTCAGCATGAAGGATCCCGGCAGCGCGAACGGTGTCTTCCTGAACGAGGAGCGCGTGGCGGCAGCGATGGTCTACAACAACGACGTGATCCGGATCGGCAAGTTCTCGCTGTGGATCGAGATCGAGCGAGACAGCCGCGGCGACCAACCACGCGAGCAGCGTCACATTGTGTCGGATCCGACGCAGCAGACCATGATGCTCTCCACTGCGGATCTCGAGCGCCTTATGTCGATCACTCGGGCAACCGACTCCGTTCGACCTCCGCCGCCGACCGAGGAAGCGCAGCCGGCTCGGGCGATAGAATCAAGTCATGCAAATTCGAGACAGCGCCGGGTCGTCCGGCTCGTGGGGATCGGGGCCGTGGTCATCCTGGCGACGTCGTTGGGTGCCGGATTCGCCTGGCTCTTTCTTCGTTAGAGCCGGTCCCCCGCCAGCGGCCGGTTCGCAAGACGTCGGGGGCGCATGAGCCTGCTCAATAAAATCCAGGCCGGGCTGTTCGCGAGGAAGCTACGGAGCGCATCCGCCCTGCCTGATGGTTCACTCGGGGATCTCCAGTCCCAGCTCGTGAATCTCGGTCCGGAAGCCATCCGGTCGGTCATGCAATCGCTGCGCTCGACGGACGGCCGGCAGGCTGCGATGGAGGTGCTGGAGCGGCTGGTCAGTGACGGGTCCCTCCCCACCTTTCTCGACGCGCTCTCGTCGAGCGACCCCGAGATCGTGGCGGGCGTGACCGCCGTACTCTCGAAGGCGCAGACCTACGATCCGACCCCCCTGCTGGAGCTGTTCTCGAATCCGAACGTCTCCAAGGCCCGACTCGAGACCATTCTCTCGGCTCAGATGAAGGGCATCCAGCCGCGGATGTTGCTCAACGTGCTCCCTGAAATGAGCCGGGATGCGCGCGGGATCATCTTCCGGATCCTCGAGAAGCGCGCGGACAGCTCGATCGTTGCCGAGGCCGTGCGGCTGGCGGTGCACAGCGAATGGTGGCTGCGGCTTCACATGGCCAAGCTGCTGTCGCGATTCCCGAGCGCCGAGGGCATCGAGACGGTGGTGCGCCTGTTGCAGGACGAGAATCGGTCGGTGCGACTGGAGGCCGTGCAGTGCGTCGGTAGGCTCAAGGTGGTCCAGGCGATCCCGAGCCTGTGCCACTCCCTCCGGGATCCGGATATCAAGATCCAGACCGCCGCGATCGACTCGCTGATTCAGATCCACGACGTTTCCGCGGTGCCGCATCTGATCGCAGTTCTCAAGGACGAATCGGAGCAGGCGCGACGAGGCGCCGTCGAAGTGTTGAACGACGTCATGACGGTTGAGGCGATCAAGGACCTGATCACGGCGCTGCGCGACGAGGATTGGTGGGTGCGCGTGCGTGCGGCGGACGCCCTGGGAACGCTGGGCGGGGAGCGCGTGGTGGATGCGGTCGTGACCCTGCTGGACGATCCGGACGAGTTCGTCCGGCGCTACGCCGTGGAAATCCTCAACACGGTGCCCAGCGAGCGCTCGGTGGAGCCGCTCATCAAAGCGCTCGAGGACGACGACTGGTGGGTTCACGAGCGCGCGGTCGACGCGCTGGGGAAGGCGGGGGACCTGCGCGCGGTGGACCCACTGCTGCGTTTGATGGGTCGCGATACACGGGCGATTCCTATCTGCCTGCGGGCGTTGGGCCAGCTCAAGGATCCGCGGGCCGTCGACCCGGTTTGCCGAATGGTGGAATCGGAGAGCAAGGAAGTGCGGCGCGAGGCTTTGATCGCCCTGGCCGCGCTGGTCAAGTCCGAGCTGCCCGAAGCATTACGCGCGCTGGCCATCGAGACCCTCGAGGCCGCGGGTGTGAAGATCGAGCGCACCGGACTTCGTCCGATGGAAGTGCGGCGCCGCCGCGAAGAGGCCAGGCCCTCCCGGGCTCACCCGGATATGGCAACCGCTGAGCACTCGACGGGAACCGGCGGCGACCGGCCCGCAGCGCCCTCGACTCCTTCGGCCGGAAGTGCGCGCCCGCTCAATTACTCTGAGCTCTCGCCGGGCACACGCCTCTTGGATCGCTTTTCAGTCGTGCGGCGCATTGGCGGGGGCGGATTTGGCGCCGTCTACCTGGTCGAGGACGTGATCGTGCGCGAGGAGCTCGTCCTCAAGATCCTGAACCCGCAACTGTCGAACGACGAGAACATGATCCGGCGCTTCGTGCAAGAGCTGAAGTACACGCGGCGCATCACGCATCCCAACGTGATCCGGATCTACGATCTCATCAACCTCGGCAATGCCCACGCGATCTCGATGGAGCACTTTCCCGCCCAAGATCTCGGCGCCATCCTCAACGAATCGGGAATGCTGTCGCTGCCGCGCACGCTCAAGATCATCGCGCAGGTGTGCGAAGGGCTGCAGGCTGCGCACGACAAGGGCGTCGTGCATCGCGACATCAAGCCCGCCAACATCCTCGTAGGCGGGGACGACGTCACCAAGATCGTCGACTTTGGCCTCGCGTCGGTCGGCGCCAGTACCGGGTCGCGGCTCACCAAGAGCGGCATCCTGGTGGGTACACCCGAGTACATTTCGCCGGAGCAGATTATCGGCGGCGAGGTGGACGGCCGCGCCGATCTCTACTCACTGGGCGTCGTCATGTACGAGATGCTCTCCGGGCAAGCGCCGTTCAAGGGAGAGAACGCGGTCAACATGCTGTTCCAGCACCTCGACGATGAGGTGCCACCGCTGCGTACCCTGGTTCCCGACATTCCCGAGCCGGTCGAGCGCGCGGTCATGTGCGCCATGGCCAAAACTCCAAATGACCGACCGCACTCGGCCCTGGAGATGCTCGCGATGGTCCGGGCAGCAGCCTGAGCGCGGGGCGCACCGGCCATGGCCCGCATCGACGCCTTCCTTCGAATCGGCCGGGAGCAGGGCGGGTCAGACATCCACTTCTCGGTGGGCCTTCCGCCATTGGTGCGCCTCGACGGAGAGCTCGCTCCGATCAAGTACCGCTCGCTCTCCATCGAGGAAGCCGAAGACATCATCGGCGAGATCCTCAGCGAGGACCAGAGTACCCAGCTGCGGAATAAGGGGACGGTGGACCTCTCCTACAGCTCTCCCGAGTCCGGGCGCTTCCGGGTCAACGTCTGTCGGCACCAGAAGGGCCTCGGCATCACCTGCCGCGTAGTCCCGGATGAAGTGCCCCGGCTTGCCGATCTTGGGCTTCCGCATGTCGTGTCGCGCTTCGCCGACTTCAGCTCCGGCCTGGTGCTCGTCACCGGCGCCACCGGCACCGGCAAATCGACGACGCTGGCGGCGATCATCAACGAGATCAACCAGACCCGCAGCCTCAACATCATCACGCTCGAGGATCCCGTCGAGTTCCTGCACCGGAGCGCCAAGTCGCTGGTGGTACAGAGGGAGGTCGGAACCCACCTGCCCAATTTCAAGGACGGTCTGCGGTCGGCCCTGCGGCAGGATCCGGACGTGATCCTCGTGGGTGAGCTGCGCGACTACGAGACCATCGCCCTTGCGTTGGAGGCGTCCGAGACCGGCCACCTCGTATTCGGCACCCTGCACACCCGCGGCGCGGCCCAGACGATCGACCGCATCGTGGATGCGCTGCCTTCCGAAGGACAGGGCCAGGTGCGGCATTCGCTCGCCGACAATCTGAAATGTGTGCTTAGCCAAGAGCTGATCCGCGCTGCCGACGGCCGCGGTCGCCGAGTGGCGACCGAGATACTGATGGTGACGCTGGCGGTCTCGCAGCTTATCCGCGAGGGCAAGACCTTCCAGATCCCGAGCTGTATTACCACCGGGCGCCGGGTGGGAATGCAGCTCATGGACCAATCCCTACTCGCCCTCGTGCGCGCGGGCGACGTGGATCCGGACGAAGCATTTCTCAAGGCCACCGACAAATGGGGCTTTGCGCCGTTCGTGACCCGTCCCGAGCTGCTCAGTCTCATCACCACCGGTCCCTCTCCGGAGGCCGGCAGAAAGGCCGCCTGACGCCATGAACCGCATCGACTCTTTCCTCGAGCTGGTGGTCCACCAGGGGGGCTCCGACCTCCATCTGCTGTCGGGCGGCGTGCCGCGCATCCGCATCAACGGCAACCTCCAGCAGGTGCGCTTCCGGGAGCTCTCGACCGAGGATGTCACGGAGATGCTGGGCGAGATCATGAGCGACGAGAACAAGGACCGGCTCGAGCGCGATGCCTCGGTGGACTTCGCCTACCAGTCCGAGGCCACCGGTCGCTATCGCGTGAACGTGTACCGTCACGTTTGGGGTCTCGCGGCCGCAATGCGCCTCATCCCTTCAAAGGTGCCGCAGTTGGCCGACCTGGGACTGCCGCCCACGATTCAGGCCGCGGTCGAGGTGCCGAAGGGGCTGACGCTCGTCACCGGCCCGACCGGTTCGGGCAAATCCACCACGCTCGCCGCCATGATCGACCACATCAATCAGATGCGGTCCGGGCACATCATCACCATCGAGGACCCGATCGAGTTCATCCATGATTTCAAGAAGAGCCTGATAACCCAGCGCGATGTGGGCACCCACGCGACCAGTATTGCGGAGGCGCTGCGCAGCGCACTCCGTGCAGACCCCGATGTCATCCTTGTTGGCGAGATGCGGGATTTGGAAACCATCTCGCTGGCGCTGACCGCAGCGGAGACCGGCACTCAGGTGTTCGCCACGCTCCACACCAACGGCGCGGTGCGGTCGGTGGATCGCATCGTCAACGTCTTCCCGCCTCGCCGGCAGGACCAGATTCGCACCATGCTCGCCGAGAGCTTGAGAATGGTGGTTTCGCAGCAACTGGTGCGGCGCGCCGACGGCAACGGGCGCGTCGCAGCGGTCGAGATCATGATCAACAACCACGCGATCGCCTCCATGATCCGCAGCGGGAACAGTCACAAGCTCATCAACGCGATCCAGGCAGGTGGCCGCGTCGGCATGCAGAGCCTCGACTCAGTTCTGAACGACCTCGTCAAACGGGAGATCATCAGCGGGGACGAGGCGTACGAGCATGCCATCGACCGGACCAGCTTCGAGCAGTACCTCACCCAGGACTCGGTGGGCTGAGGGCGTACTGCGGTCCGCTACCGGGGCCGCCGCGGATCCCGAACGGTGGAGAGAGCTGGACCGGGGGGAGTCTCCAACCCTGCGCTACGCCGCCTGATCGAGACCGGGGTGCTCCTCGAGTGCGTCCGGCGGAGTTGCGGACGATGACGCCGAGTAGATGTCGGCTTCGAGATCGGGGATGACCTGGCGCAGGGCATTGATGACCTTGCGGTCCCAGTGCGAGCCCTTGCCGCGCTCAAGGATGGCCACGACTTCGTCCACCGGAAGCGGTTCCTTGTAGGCACGGGGCGACATGAGGGCATCGAACGCGTCGCCCACCGAGATGATTCGCGACGCCAGCGGAATGTCCTCCCCCGCAATTTGGAACGGGCCCGACCCGTCCATCTTCTCGTGATGATAGGCGGCGATTGTCGGCACGCCGCGAAGGCGCTCGGGGTACTCGATCTTGTCAAGGATGTCCTGGGTATGTGCGGCGTGCCGTGCCATCTCTTCCCGTTCCAAGTCGGTGAGGCACCCAGACTTGAACAGCACCTCGTCCCGGACGCCCTGCTTGCCGAGGTCGTGAAGCAGCGCCGCCACGCCGAGCACCTCCATATCGGGATCGGACAATCCGAGCTGTCGGCCAATTTCGAGCGATACCGCCTGGACGCGCTCGGAATGGTGAGCCGTCTCGGGGTCCTTGAGGTTCAGTGAATGGACCAGAGCACTGATGGTGGACTGGAGCGCGCGGCGCTGCTGGTGGTAGAGATGAAGGTGATCAAGCGTCAGGCTGACCTGGCTCGCGAACACCGACAGCAGGTCGAGGTGTTGCCGCGTGAACACCCCCTTGCCCGGGCGGCGGATGTCCAGCTGGATGACGCCGAAGGCCTCGTCACGGTTCATCAGCGGGGCGCAGATCGCGGTCTGAAGTCCCGAGAGTGCGATGCTCTCGACCTGGGTGAGGCCCTCCTGCCCGTGAGTGATCAATACGGCAACACCCTCCTTCAGCACCTGCGACACGATCGTGCGACTCAGCGCGATCCGAGGCTGGTCACCGGACCTCGACCTGGCGATGAGAGGCCGGAACTCCCCATCGACCTCGTCGCGCACGGCGAGGATGTGGTGCGTTGCGCTCCCGAATGCGCTGAAGGCGAAGTTGCCGATCACCTCGAGCAGGCGCGTCTCGTCGTTGCGCGTCTCGGCCGTCTCGCGCATCAGATTGAGGAGCAGTTCCCCGATGGTCGCGTCCGCACGCAGGACCTCGCTCTGGACCTTCCTGACCTCGCTGATCGAGCGCGACGCAACGACGGTGGGGCTGAAGGCCCCATCGTCGGCGACGATGCCCCGCTCCCCCGATCGGGGGCGGTGATGCTGGAAGGGCGTAATCACTCCCACGTTTACGGCCGGCGGCAGCCTGGACCTTAGCGAGTTCAGCGGGGCCCGCATTTTTCTTGCTAAACCTCGGGGGAGGGGCGGCCGATGAAAACATCAGATATCCACAGGTTCACCGTCCAACCGGATACCACCCCGTGGGTGACTCGTGAGGCATTCTATCGCGGCACGTGAATCCTATCGCTGGGGCCTGCCGGCGCTCACGCTTGCGGTCCTCCTGCCGTCGGTGCTCCGCATGCCACCGCCGGTGTGGAGCGGCCCATACGTGGTCGCGGTCGTGCTCTGGGCCACGCTGGTCGCGTTGGCCGAGAGCGCACCCTTGTCCCTGCGGCGCCAGGAGACAAGCCTGCGGCTCACCGCGGCGTTCGAGTTCGGGGCCCTGCTGTGCTTCGGCATAGTGCCCGGAGCCACCGTCGTCGTCCTCGGCCGTCTGGTCAGCGCCCTGCTCCGTCGCACCGCTCCGCTCGAAGCCATCCACGGTGCCGCTCACGCTGCGCTCATGATTGGGGTCTCAGGCGCGATCTACTTCGAGCAGGGTGGTGCCCAGGGTCTCGCCCTGGCGCACGACCCGGTCCAATTCAAACCCATTGTCCTCGCCATGGTGGCTTTCGCACTCACGGGCGCCGCCCTCGAAGTCTGGCGGTCCGCCGCAGAGTCCCCGCGGGGTTCTCGTCGCACCGGCAGCGTGGCCTTCTCGCGGCCGATGGCCGCGATCGCGATCGCGCTGCCCATGGGCCTCGCATTCGCATGGCTCGAGGCCACCTCCGGCCCGACGGCGGCGGCTTGTGCCCTGGCCCTTCTGGTAATGGGGCGTGGCAACGAACGCGAGCCGGAGTCGGCCGAGGCGAGTCCGGTCGGGGTGAGCTCGACCTCGAGCGTCGAGACGGTTCGGCTGCTGACGTCCGCCATCGATGCGTTCGACCCGTTCACGCGCGGACTTTCCGCCCGCATCGCGAACGCCGCAGTTCGGGTTGCCCGCCAGCTCGGGCTCGAGGGAGAGGCGCTGGAGGAGATCGCGTACGGCGCGCTGCTCCACGACATCGGACGAACGGCCATTCGGCTGGATTTCCTTGCGCGCCCGGGCAAGCTGGAAGCTCACGAGCGCGCCGTACTTCAAACCCATCCAACGGTTGGTTACGAGATCCTCCGAACCCTCCCCGACCTGCGCGGGGCAGCCGAGATCGTCTACGCGCATCACGAGCAGCCCGACGGCCGCGGTTATCCGCGCGGCCTCAAGGCCGACGATATCCCGATCGGCTCGCGCATCATCATGGTGGCCGCCGCGTTCGACGCCATGACGCGAGAGCGACCCTACCGGCGCGGTTTGAATGCGCCCTCCGCCTATGAGGAGCTCCGTCGCAACGCGGGGACACAGTTCTTCCCCGACGTGGTGGAAGCATTCATCCAGTTGCATATTACCGGCGAGCTCGATCGCGAGCCGGAAGGCCTTAGCTGGGCTCCATTATCAGCGCCCCGCGAGGGAGACCCATTGGCTCGCGCCGCCTAGAGGGACGACCATCGTCATGACACGACTCGAACTGACAGTTGCGGCGGCCAGCGATATTGGCCTCAAGCGTCCTCACAACGAGGACAGCCATGCGATCTGGATCCCGGAGGAGGCCTCCGAACGGGACCGCCGCGGTGCGCTGGTCGTTGTCGCAGACGGAATGGGTGGCACGCTGTCGGGCGAAGTCGCCAGCCGACTCGCGGTCGAGACCGTCGTGCGCGTGGTCCGCGAGTTTCCCGGCGAGGACGTGCTTGCCATCCTGCGGGCGGCGATCCAGGAGGCCAACCGGGTCGTCCACGATGAGAGCCTCTCGAATCCGGAACTCAACGGCATGGGCACGACTTGCACGGCCGTGGTCATTCGAGACGATACGGCATGGATCGGCCACGTAGGAGACAGTCGTGCCTACCTGATTCGGGGTGACCAGATCCGTCAGCTCACGAATGACCACTCCCTGGTGGCCCACCTCGTCGAACGCCGCGAGATCACCCGGGAGCAGGCGCGCCGGGACCCCCGTCGCAACATCGTGACGCGGAGCCTCGGCCCGAACCGTGAGGTCGAGGTCGACACGTCTCGGGCCGACGTTCGCCTGAGGCCCGGCGACAGGCTGCTGGTGTGCTCGGATGGTCTTCACGGCCCGCTCAACGACGACGAACTGGTGGAGGTGGTGGCCAACGAGGACCACTCCACGGTTTGCGATCAGTTGATCGCCGAGGCGAACGACCGTGGCGGGCCCGACAACATCACGGCGATCGTCGCGCAGATCGTGAACCCCGGGTAGACGGGATCGGGACGAAACGGCGACGCGGCGGGCGAAGACCCATTCGCTTCGCGTGAATCGGCGAAACTGATGTCAGGCTGCAAGAGCGTGCTCCTCCTCCCCTGCCGACCGCCGCCCAAGAGCTTTCTCCCTCCGCGCCGACCCGCCGGGGTGGTCCCCGGGCTCCCCCCCGGCGCCACCCGGGGAACCGCACCCGACATCCGCACCGGCTGCGGAGGTCAGCACGTCTCGATCATCGAGTTGCAGGGTGTGCCCTGCGGGGGATGGTGCTAACGTGTTGCCCTGGCGGCAGGAGGCGCGAAGGCCGACGCAAGGACGCCCCTGGCACGAGCGATGCTCTAGGGGGTC
>CAYONG010000317.1:0-10995 GCA_964405235.1 uncultured bacterium
CGCCGGATAATCCATCACCGAGGCGCGGCCGGAGTAGGTGCTGGCGGCGAAGTTGTGGTTGAAGCCGAGCGTGTGCCCGACCTCGTGGGCCGCAAGTTGTCGGATGCGCGCCAGGCTCAGCTCCACCGGGTCGTCGGGCGCTCCGCTGCCGCTCTTCTCCGTGCCCGCGAGCCCCTCGAAGATCATCCGGGCCTGCCGCACCCGGAGCGACCCCAGGTTGACGTGCCCCTTGATCATCTCGCCGGTGCGCGGGTCGATGACGCCGCCGCCGTAGGACCAGCCGCGCGTCGCGCGGTGCACCCACTCGATGACGTTGTAGCGCACGTCGAGCGGATCGGCATCGGGCGGCAGCAGCCTGACCTGAAAGGCGTCGATGAAGCCCGCGGCCTCGAAGGCCTGCGTCCACCACGAGGCGCCGTCCATGAGCGCGCCGCGAATCGGCTCGGGCGCGCCGGGATCCATGTAGTACACGATCGGCTCCTTCACCCGCGATCGCGCTGCCGCCGGGTCCACCTTCTCGAGCCGGTGCCGCACCAGCCAGCGAACGTCGAGGTCGGCGGCGATCGGCTGGGCGTAGTCCGCGAACAGCACCTCGAACGAGCCGCAGCGCGGATCCCACGCCCGGGGGCGATAACCGCCGTCGGGGAGCCGCACGAACGAATGATGCTGGATCAGTGTGACGGCCTGCGGTGTCGGTGCGGTGGCCCGCACCTCGGGTCCCGGTTCCTCGCCCGTGAACGTGAGCAGAGCCTCGAACTCGAGGTTGTCGGGAAAGCTCGGGCAGTGGTCGGGGTCGAGCGTGCTGCGGTCCTTGTCGAAGCTGAACGCACCCTGACCTGCCGACTTGAGCGCGGCGACCGTGCGGTGCGCGTCGCGCACCAGGAATGACGTGAGATCCACGAGCAGCCGCCCGTCCGCCCCTTCGGCGGCGACCTCCCCCGCCCACAGCACCGACGAGGCGAACGACTCGCGCACCGCCCGCACCTCGGTGCTGTCCGCGGAGCGCGCCCGATACCTCAGATTCGGCTGCTCCAGCAGCACCCGGCTACCGACGCGGCGGAACTCGACCACCCGTGCGTCGCCGAGCTGGCCGCGATCGAGGCCGACCGGATTCGAGCCGAGCCCGGAGCGGAGGCCTTCGACGTAGAGGAACGAACCGCTGCTGTTCCTTTCGCCCGCCGGCTTCGGCAGCTCGACGAACAGCCGCCCTGCCTTGCCGTCCAGCCACGTCACGAGGAGCCCCTCGCGGCGGATGGCGCCCTTGACCCGCGCGGCGATGCTGTCGGCGGCGACAGTCGTACCGGCGCCCACGCTGCCGGAACGCGGCGAAGTGGCGGCGCGGGCGGGGTCGAGCGGCACGGCGCACAGCGCGAGCGCGGCGATGGCGGAGCCGACGAAGGCGTATCGGTGTGCGAGGGTCATGGTGCTCGATTCTCCGTAAGGGATGCGGCGAACGGCGACACGTGGCGCGCAGGATAGCGCCCGACGACGCGCCGAATCCAGCGAGGTGGCGGCATGCGCCCGCGACGGCTCGCGTGCCCGAAGTTCCTCACACCCGCTCGGTGGGGCGGGGTGCATGACGACGCGTGGCGAGCCACAGCGTGTGTCGCCCGCCCCTGGTGCGCCGGGCGCGGGCGACATGCTCCTCAGCATCGAATCCGGCCTCGCCGAGCCGCCGTGTGAAGGCCCGGTCCGGCGCGACGGACCAGATCCCGAGCACGCCCCGCTCCCGCAGCGCCTGGTGCGCCGCGCCAAGCCCGGCGTGGGAATAGAGCCAGTCATTGGACGTACGGGTCAGCCCGTTCGGTCCGTTGTCGACATCGAGCAGGATGGCGTCGAAGGCGACGTGCCACTCGCGGATCATGTCGGCCACGTCCGCTTCATGAACGGACACCCGAGGGTCGTCGAGCGGTCGACCGGCGAGGTGCGCCAGCGGGCCGCGATTCCACTCGATGAGCGCCGGGACCAGCTCGGCCACGGCGACGCGCGCGTCGGGCGGCAGGTGTCTCAACGCGGCGGCGAGCGTGAATCCCATGCCGAGCCCCCCGACCAGGATGCGCGCAGCAGCGCGGTCCGCGATGCGAGCGCAGGCCAGCTCGGCCAGCATCTCCTCGGTTCCGTGCGCCCTGCTACTCATGAGAACGTGGCGGCCGATGCGGATCACGAACTCGTCGTCGTGCTGGGACAGGACGAGCGGCGCGCGCTCTCCCGGCACGGTCGCGCGGCCGAGTTCCCGCCAGGGGATCATCCGACGCCCTTTCCCGACCTGCCCCAGATGGTAGTAATATTCCCGCTCACCATGCGCTCCTCCCTCCTGCACCTCACCGGCTGTGCGGCCCTCGCCGCGCTCACCGCCCTGCCGGCGTCCGCCGCGCCCAAGCGCGCGCTGTTCGACATGACCCACGCGGAGACGGCCGGCAACGCCGACTGGCAGATCGACACCGATCAGCCGCTGCCGCAGCCCGACCAGAGCACTGTCTCCCAGGCGACGCCCCGCACCTACTGGCTCGGGGCGATCTCGTCATGGGCGATCGACCTGGTCAAGCGCGGCTACCAGGTGGCGTCCCTCACGCCAGCGTACGGCATCACCTACGGGAACGCGGGCAACCCCTACGATCTGTCGCTGTTCGACGTGTTCATCGTCGATGAGCCGAACACCGCGTTCAGCGCCGCCGAGTCCACCGCCATCTTCAACTACGTGCGCGATGGCGGTGGGCTGGTGGCGGTCGGCGACCATATCAACTCCGACCGCAACGGCGACGGCATCGACTCGCCTCGCATCTGGAACAAGCTCGACGCCCAGCAGCATTGGGGTGCGAGCTTCGAGGTTTCCGGAGTGAACAGCAACTTCAGCGAGGTGTACTCGACCAACGTCGAGACGGCCCTGGACGATTCGATCATCCATGGGCCGAACGGCGTGGTGAACGGACTCGAGTTCCACGGCGGAACGTGCCTCGCGCTCGACCCGGGCATCAACCCGAGCGTGCGGGGCAGCGTGTGGCGTAACGGCCAGCCGCACGGCAGCACGGCCGTCATGGCGGCGCGTTCGGTGTACGGCAACGGACGGGTGTTCTTCCTCGGCGACAGCTCCCCGACCGACGACGGCAGCGCGACCGCCGGCAACACCAGCATCTTCGACGGCTGGGCCGAGGCCGCCGGCGGGGACAGCATCCTGGTGATCAACGCGACCATCTGGGCGACGCGGCGCGACGCGGCCGTGGCAGCGGTCACGCCGACCGCGGGCGTGTCGGCGCTAGGACCGATCCGCCCCAACCCCTCGCGCGGCGTCTTCCAGTTTGCCCTCACGATCGGCGCACGCCTCCCGGTGCGCGTCGAAGTGTGGGATGCCGCCGGTCGCCTCGTGAGGCGGATCACCGAGGGCGAACGGGACGCGGGTCGGTACGAGTTGACGTGGGACGGAGCCGACGCGCGCGGTATCCCCGCGCCACCGGGGCTTTACTTCATCCACGTCCGCTGGGGCGATGCGCAGGCGACCCGTCGCGTCGTGCACCTGCGTTAGATCGTTCGCATGTGCGCCCCCCGCGTCGGGCGCGCAGGGGGGGCGCCTCGGTCATCCGTCTGCCGACTATTTCCCGGTCGGCGCCGGGCTCGCGACCCGGGGGGCCGGGAACCAGAGCCGCGATTGCAGCCGCGGCGGTAGATGCCCGACATCCCCCACCTCGAGCACCTGGCAGCGCCCGTCGGGGCGCACGCGGATGGTGGTGATGCTGCAGTTCCCGACCGCCATGCGCAGCCAGCGCAATGGATCGAGGCCGAGCGCCTTGCCGGTCAGGTAGCGGATCACGTTGCCGTGGCAGACCAGCACCTCGACGCTGTCGCGCTCGGACGAGGGCCGGAAGTACCGCGCCCAGGCCTGCTCGAGCGTGTCCCGGCAGGCCGCGAGATCATCTGGCTTCTCGCGCGCCATGATGTCCTCGCGCTCGGTGGGCGGCGTGCACTCGCGAATCAGGCGCGACGATCGGGGCGGGAGTCTGAGCGCCGCGCCGAGGATCTCGGCCGTCTGCCGCGCCCTGGTCATGGTGCTGTTGTGGATCGCGTCCACGCGGACCGGGAAGATCGCGAGGCGCTCCGCGGCGAAACGCGCCTGCTCCCGTCCCTCCTCGGTCAGGGCGCGGCCGACGTCGGGGTCGCTATCATCACCCTCCTCGTAGGCTCCGTGGCGGACCAGGATCAGCGTGCGCACGCCCTTGCCGGTGGAATCGGCCGGGGGCGTCGGGGCGGGCTGTGCCGGCGTTTCGGCCGCGAGGATCATTGCCAATATGAGGATGAGAGCGAGGTGGGTCGCCGTCGCGGGCGACGGATGGGGAACTCTGCGGGACATGGCGTGGCTCCTCCGGTCCTGGTGCCCGGTCCCCGACGGGCCGGTGGACCGGCATCCTAGCCATTCCTCGAGCGTCGCGCCTCACCGTACGTGCTCGCCTCGGTCGGCGGCTGGACAAGGCGCGCGGGCGCATCGCATCATTGGTGCCCCATGTCCATCGCCGCCGGTACCCGATTCGGTCGCTTTGAAGTTCTGGGCCTGCTGGGCGCCGGAGCGATGGGTGAGGTCTACCGGGCGCGTGATGAGAGCCTCGGTCGCCAGGTGGCGATCAAGGTGCTCCCAGTCCGATTCAGTTCCGACCCGGAGCGCCTGCGTCGTTTCGACGTCGAAGCGCGCGCCGCGGGCACCCTCAACCACCCGAACATCGTCGCGATCTACGACCTCGGCACCCAGGACGGCATGCCGTACGTGGTCTCGGAGCTGCTCGAGGGCGAGACCCTGCGCGCGGTGCTCGACGGCGGGAGGCTGCCGCTGCGCAAGACGATCGACTACGCCAGGCAGATCGCCCGCGGCCTCGCGGCGGCGCACGCGCAGGGGATCGTCCACCGGGACCTGAAGCCCGAGAACCTGTTCGTCACTTCCGACGGGCAGCTCAAGATCCTCGACTTCGGCCTCGCCAAGCTGGTCAGCCCCGAGCAGGGCGAGGCGCGCGCGGGTGACTCGCTCGCGGCGACCATGACCCAGGCGGGCATGATCATGGGCACCGCCGGCTACATGGCGCCGGAGCAGGTGCGCGCCGAGGCGGCGGATCACCGCTCCGACATCTTCTCGCTCGGCTGCGTGCTCTACGAGATGGCGGCCGGCCAGCGCGCATTCCACCGCGAGACACCGGTCGAGACTCTGAACGCGATCCTTCGCGAGGAGCCGGCGAAGTTTCCCGCCGACGTGAGCGCCGAGGCTCAGGGTCTGGTGGCGATCGTCATGCGCTGCCTCGAGAAGCGGCCGGGCGAGCGGTTCGAGTCCGCCCACGATCTGGCGTTCGGCCTGGAGTTCTCGGCCTGGTCCCCTCGCGAGCAGGGCGGAGCGGACGGCGCAAAGGCGGCAGGAACGGCGCCGCTCACGGCGATCGCCTCGCCGGACCTATCGTTCAAGCGGCTCACGTTCCAGCGCGGCTCGATCATGCGGGCGCGCTTCACCCCCGACGGTCATTCGGTGGTCTACGGCGGCGCCTGGGAGGGCCGGCCGGTCGAGGTGTTCTGGATGCACCTTGGTAGCCCCGAGGCCCGCTCGATCGGGGCCGTCGGCAGTGATCTGTTCGCGGTGGCGCCGACCGGCGAGCTGGCGGTGTGCCTGAAGCGGCGGGCGCGCAGCGGTTTCATCTTTAGCGGCACCCTGGCGCGCATGCCGCTCGGGGGCGTGGTCGCCCGCCCCCTGCTCGAAGGCGTGGACGAGGCCGACTGGGGTCCCGATGGGCAGCTCGCGGCCGTGCGCGAAACCGGCGGCCTGGGCCGGGTCGAGTATCCGATCGGGCGGGTTCTGTTCGAGACCTCGGGGTGGACGAGCCACGTCCGCGTTTCGCGCGACGGGGCCTGGGTGGCCTTCATCCACCACGAACTGTCCGGCAACGACGCCGGCAGCGTGACCGTGGTCGATCGCCAGGGGCATGCGCGGGTGCTGTCCCAGGGCTGGGACACGATTCGCGGTCTCGCCTGGTCGGCGGACGGCCGGGAGGTGTGGTTCACCGCGCACCGCGAGGGGGCCGGGCGGAATCTGCACAGCGTCTCGCTCGAGGGCGCTCTGCGGACGCTGATCGCCGTGCCGGGGCAGCTCTGCATCCAGGACATCCACACCGACGGCCGCGCCCTGCTCACCCACTCCATGGAACGCCAGGCCGTCCTCGTGCAGGCTCCCGACGAACCCGCCGGCCGTGATCTGTCTTGGCTGGACTGGTCCCTGCTGCGCGACCTGTCGGCGGACGGGAGCATGATGCTCATCCACGAGAGCGGGGAAGGCGGGGGGCCGAACTCCTCCATCTGCCTGCGCCCCACCGACGGATCCCCGGCGGTGCGGCTCGGGGACGGCTACGCGTTACAGTTCTCCCCCGACGGCATGTTCGTGCTTTGCCTGCAACGCGCCGAAGACGACCCGGGCGAGATGCGGCTCGTGATTCTCCCCACTGGAGCCGGTGAGCCAAGCGTCATCCCGACCCCGGGGGTGCGTTGCCGGAGCGCACAGTGGATGCCCGAAGGCACGAGCGTCGTGATCGCCGCCCACGAGCCCGGCCGGCCGCTTCGTCTTTATCTCCAGGGCATCGACGACACGAATCGGGTCCCGATCGGCCCCGAGGGTCCGATCACGCTCCCGTTCTACGTGTCGCCCGATGGCGGCTGGGTCGCGGTGAGGTCGGGAAGCCAACCGTACGGGCTCTACCCGGTGGCGGGTGGCGAGCGGCGCACCATCCCGGCGCTCGACGCGCAAGACGACATCCTGCCGTGGACGCTCGAGAACGGCTCGCTGCTCGTCTACCAGGAGGGCCGGATCCCGGCCCGCATCGATCGGATCAACCTGGCGACGGGCGAGCGAACGCTCTGGCGCGAGATCAAGCCCCCGGATCCGACCGGCATGTCGAGCATGCGGGGATTCCGCTTCACGCCCGACGGCAAGGGTTACGGCTATACCTACACGGTGCAGCTCGACGATCTCTATCTGCTCGAGGGGCTCAGGTAGCCCTCCCCACCCCATGCGCCCTCCCCCCTCCATTCCCGATCCCGACGACGAGCTGGACCCGGCTCCCGCCGAGTTCGCCCGGGCGCTCGAAGAGTTCGAGCGCGGCGAGCGGCCGGCCGCGATCGCGGCGAGCGCGGCGAGCCGCATCGCGGTTGGGATGAAAGTACGGGGCACGGTGGTCGCGATCGGAGCTGAGCACGCGTTGCTCGACATCGGCGCCCGCAGCGAGGCGGTCGCCGACCTGGCCCCCTTCCGAAACGACGACGGCTCGCTGCGGATCGCCACGGGCGAGGCGCTCGATCTGTACGTGGTCGAAGCCGACGACCAGGTGGTGCTCGCGCCCTCGCTGCGCGCCGATCCCGGCGCGGCACTCGGGCAGATGCGCGCGGCGCACGCCGCTGGGGTGCCGGTCACCGGCCGCGTGACCGCGATCAACGCCGGCGGGCTGGAGGTGGACCTCGGCGGAGCGCGCGGTTTTTGCCCGGTGTCGCAGATCGAATCCGGCTATTGCGCCGATCCGTCCACCTACCTGGGGCGCACGCTCGAGTTCCTGGTCACGGGGATCGAAGACACCCGGCGCAGCGTCGTGCTCTCGCGCCGCCAGCTCCTGCGCCGCACCGAGGAGGAAGAGATGCGGCGCCGGCTCGCGGCGCTCAAGCCCGGCGACGAGTTGGTCGGGACCGTCGCACGGCTCGAACCGTTCGGCGCGTTCGTGAACCTGGGCGGCATGGACGGACTGGTGCACGTCTCGGAGATCCAGTACGGGCGGGTCGCGCATCCGCGCGACGTCCTGCGCGAGGGCGAGAAGGTGCGGGTGCGCGTGCTGCGCATCGAGGCCGGCAAGGAGGGCCGCCCACGGATCGCGCTCTCCATCAAGGCCTCCTCCCCCGACCCGTGGACCGACATCGCGCAGCGCTTCGCGCCCGGCATGCGCGTCAAGGGCGTGGTCGCGCGGCTCGCGGATTTCGGCGCATTCGTGACCCTGGCGCCCGGGATCGACGGGCTGGTACACATCTCCGAGATCGCTCCGCATCGGACTGAGCGGGTGAAGGATGCCCTCGCGGTGGGCCGGGAGGTCGAGGCGATCGTCCTGGCGGTGGATGTGGCGAAGCAGCGCATCTCGCTCTCGATCCGCGCGGCGCTGGCCGCCGATGAGCAGGGAGCCGGCGGCGGCTCGAGCGAGCAGCCCACGATTTCGCTCGAGACTGTCCAGGCGGAGACGCCCTCCGCGCAGCTGGCGGACCTCCCGCTCACCACCATGGCGATCGCGTTGCGCGAGGCGGCACAGAAGGGGCGGCGCAAGCAGGCGGGCCGCCCCTCCTGATCGGGCATTTCGCGATGTCCTCCATGAGCAGCTAAGCGTATCGCTTGTCGCCAAAACGACTTGCTTGGTACGATTAAAGCTTAGCCTTAGCTCTGCTTACGACACCGCCATCATCCGCATCGGCCTCGACCCAATCGCCCGAGGAGTGCCGCAACGTGTGTAGAGAGACCGTCCTTCGAACCCTGGCCGTGGCGCTCCTGGCATCCGCCTGCTTCGCAACCCCGCTCTGCGCCGCCCCGACGCTGACCGCCGAGACCCCCCAGATCTCCGGCGGCGGCGAGGCCTCAGGCCGGCCGCTGGTCATCGAGGAGCCCGAGGCGGGCGCGTACCCGGCGCCGGGCCGCCTGCACCGCCTTGCCTCCCCTCACGGCGTGGTGGGCCCCTCATTCGAGGGCTTCGGCTACGACGACAACTTCACCGAGAACGGCTTTCGTACCATCCCGCCCGATCCCATGGGTGCGGCCGGGACCGACCGACTGGTCGCGGTCGTCAACTCGATGATCGAGGCGCGAGACAAGACCGGCGGCCTCATCTTCCGGGACGCGCTCAAGGACTTTTACGCGCCGCTCGCCGGGTGCGCGATCCTCAGCTTCCCGTTCGACCCCAAGGTGGTGTACGACCAATACGCTGGCCGGTTCGTGGTGGTGGTGCTCGAGCGGGCGAATGCCGGCACGAATCCCGCCCCGGGCAACCTCTCGCGCATCCTGGTCGCGGTCTCCAAGACCTCCACCCCCGCCACCGCCACAGCTGCGGACTGGTGGTTCCACTGCATCGACAGCAAGGTCACCGTCGCCGGGATCGAATACTGGGCCGACTACCCGGGCTTCGAGGTGGACGAGGACGCGATCTACATCACGAACAACATGTTTACCTTCCCCGGCGTCGCCGGTGGCTACGCAGGCTCGCGGCTGTGGATTGTGCGCAAGGGCACGGCGGGCGGGTTCTATTCGGGCGGCGCAGCGACGGTGTCCATCCACGACCCGTACACGCTCGCTGGAAGCGTCGCCGGCACCACGATGCCGGCCGAGGTCCGCGGGGCGGGCGGCGTCGCGCCCGGCGTCGGCACGTTTCTCGTGTCCTACGGCGGCATCAGTGACGGAGTCTCCGAGTACATCCAGGTGGTGCGCGTGGACGATCCGCTCGGCACCATCGGCGGTCCGTACTTCGTCGGCCCGGATTTCGTGAACATCGGCGATCTCGAGACGCTCGTGGCCAGCCTGCCGGACGCGCCTCAGCCCGGAACCGCGCAGCTCATCGAGACCAACGATCGGCGTGCGCTGGACGCCGTGTGTCGCAACGGCGCGGTCTGGCTGGTGACCACCGTCAATCCGGACGGAACCGGACAGCCGGCGCTGGCGGACCACACCACCGCCTGGTGGGTCGCGCTCAACACCGGCGCCGTAACCAGCAGCGCGAGCCCGGCCGGCCTCATCACGCTTTCCAATCAGGGCGGGATCGAGGGCGAGGAGATCGCGGGGCTCCCCGGAGGCGTGGTCTACACCTTCTTCCCATCGATCGCGGTCAACGGCTTCGGCACTGCGGCGTTCGGGTTTGCGGCCAGCGGGACCAATGTTTACGCGGGCGCCTACGCCACCGTGCGCCGGGCGAGCGATCCGATCGGCGCCACCGACCTCGCCGCGACGGTCGGGGCGGGACGGGACCATTACGTCCGGACGTTCGACGGTCCTCCGTGCGATGCGACGCCGGCGCGCAACCGGTGGGGTGACTACTCGGGCATCTCGGTGGATCCGGCCAACGACGCGGCGTTCTGGGTGTTCAACGAGTTCGCGAACTTTCGAGGATCGCCGACCACGGGTGGGTGCAACGGCCGTCCGGACCCCGAGGACGGCCGCTGGGGCACGGTGTGGGCGGTGGTCGGGCTCACCCCGAGCCTGGCTCTGAACAACGTCTCGGTGGTCGAGGGAACCGCGGGCGCCACCCCCACTCTCGACTTCACGGTGCTGGTGTCCGATCCGACGGTCGCCGACATTACGGTGGATCTAACCACCGCCGACGGCACGGCGATCTCCTGGAACGACTTTGTCGCCACCACGACGAGCCTCACCATCCCGGCGGGGGCGCCGGCGGGGCTCTTCTCGGTGACCGTGAACGGCGACCTCTACCCCGAGCCCAACGAGACGTTTACCGTGACGATGTCGAATCCGGTCAACGCGACCCTCGCCCCGGGCGGCGGGATCGGCACCATCCTCAACGATGACGGGACGACGGCAGCCGCGGACCCCGGGGTCGCCGAAATCGGCCTGCGTGCGCTGACGCCGAATCCGGGTACTGGTCCGGTACGGCTGGAGTTCGCGCTCCCCGAAGCGGCCCGGATCGAGTTGAGCGTCATCGATGTCCAGGGTCACCGCGTCGCCCAACTCGCCAGCGGGTTCCACACGGCCGGCCGCCACACGGCGGTGTGGAGCGTGGGCGCGGGAGCGCGTCGCGTGCCGGCGGGGATCTACTTCGTGCGGCTGGCCACTCCGACCGGAAACCGACTGCGGCGCCTGGTCATCCTCTGAATGGCTTCGCATGATTCGGCAATGTTCGGCTGCAGTTCGGGGGGCCGCCCTCCGTCGCGGGGACCCCGCTTCGCGGCCCCGCTCGTCGGGCGCCCCCCGAACCGCAGCCTCGGGTCCTTGGCCGAATCATGCGAAGCCAT
>CAYONG010000318.1:0-26969 GCA_964405235.1 uncultured bacterium
GAGTGACTCGTCGTCGAAGCGCCCGGCCTTCTTCTTGATCCGCCACGGAGCGACACGAAAACCGAACGGCCGCCCACATGGGCGGCCGCAGGGCACGAAACTGTGCCTTGACGACAGGTCGTTCCATACTAGGGCCTGCGCATAGCGCAGGTTCTCGTGCCCGCTCTGGCTCATGGTGAACTGCACCGCGAACGCTTGGGACGACAGGGGCTTCGCACCGGCGCGTTCGCCAACCACCGCCGGAACCGTTCCATTTTGAACTCGCCCCGGGGCGAGTTGGCACGCACCCGGCCCCTGCGCCGGTGGCCCCGACGAAGCAGCGGATGACGACGGGATCGGCACCACCCAGGCCAGCAGGTCCGACTTCGGGAACCGCCCGGCGAGGAGTCTCTCGATCTCGGACTTGCTCTTGTGGGTGGCGGCAGACAGGAGCTCCTCCGCCGCGTGCTCGGTGAGGTGCGGGGCGAGCAGGACCACACCGCTCAGGTGCAACCGGCCCTCGGCCACGGCGTGGAAGATGGCGGGGAAACGCCGCGCCGCACGGGCCGCATGGATGCGCTTCAAGGCCGCGTGCTCGCACAGGTGCAACTCGCCGACGCAGTAGGCGAACAGCGAAGGATACGCCGCCGGCAGGTAGAGCCTGCGGGCATCGATCTCGGCGAGGTCGGCCAGCAGGTCGGCGGTGGAAGTACGTTCCCGCCCCGCATTGGTGGCGGCGCTCTCAAGCAGGGACGGATCGGAGAGATGGGACCGCGTGTAGCGCTGCATCGGATACCTCGACGGAGGCGGGTGTCGAGGGGGGCTGACTGAGCATTTGTAGCACGGCCGATTTCGACGTTCAGGGATGCCCGCAGGGCTCACCGATGCGAGCGTCGCGAGAACTTTCTGGGGCCGAGAAGTCTCGGCGCATCGGTGCGCATCCTTCGCACGCTCGCGCGCGAATACTGGGGCACTCGCGACATCCCACAGAAAGCCCTTCGCGAACCCGTCAAGTAGATTCGTCCAACAACTTGCCGCGCGTCCTGCCCGGCCGGCTCCCGCACACGTCTCAATGCGCGGTCGTTCGCGTCTCCTCGGCAGGCGGTGGCACCGCCACCGAGAGATGGGCGAGCACCAGGCTCCAGCTGTCCTCGTCCCGCTCCCGGTAGACGGCGGTGAGGCGCAGCGGCAATGTGATCCCGCCCCAGCCGGGAGGGCTCACCTCGAGATTCGCCGCGACCCAGCCCACGCCGGCGCGGCGCGGCACCCGGGCGAGCAAGCCAAAGGTCGCGAGCCGCGGAGTACCGAGGCGCCGCTCCCAGTCCGCGAACATGGCGCTCACCGCCGAGTCGCCGACGGCGAGATCGCCGCCCGTCGGCCCGATCGCGATCGCCCTGCGATCCACCCGAATCCGGCCGTAGTGCGCGAGCGAGCGCCGGAATCGTTTCGCGAGCTGTTCAGCGTCCCGCCCCTCGGGCGTGCCCAGCGCTGCCGGCGTGGGGAAACGGCGCGCGGCGGCGCCCGCCCGCAGTTCCTCCCAGGTCGGCGCCCGCGAGTGGTTCTCGATCATCACCTTCCATTCGTCGTCGCGGAACAGGTAGGCGGTCGTCTGCCGCAGCATGCGCGGCGGGCCGTCCTCTGCGATTCGCGACTGATCGTCCAGTTCGGCGGCCGACCATGCGAGTCGGCCGCGGCGCGTGGCCCCGACCGTCACCCGCCCGATCCGGATGTCCGGCGCGAATCCTTCGCCGGGATCAGGTACCAGCTCCCGGCGCATCTCGGCAACCGCTGCTTCCGCACCGAATCGCGTGGGATCCGCGTCGTCCCCGAGCAGCAGTGCGTCCGATCGGAGCGCCGCGCCCCACGCGGAGACGTCGCCCCGCCCGAGGTCCGCGAGCCGGACGCGGGTGAGCGAATCCGCCGCGTGCCTCGCCGCGATCTGCGCCGCCGGCTCCGGCCACGGTCCCCGGCTCAGGACAAATGCCGCCGCCAGGATGGGGACAATGATCGCGATCGCGGCGATGAACCTCACGACTCCTTACTTCCGATCGCCGGCCGGGCGGCGCCCCGCTTCCCGGCGACCAGAGCCTCCCACGCTTTCATGCGCTTGGCGACCTCCGCCTCGAACCCCTCTGCCGAGGGCTGATAGAACCGTCGCCCCACCAGCTCATCCGGCAGGTGCTGCTGGTCGGCGATGCCACCCTTTTCGCTGTGCGCGTACTTGTATCCCGCGCCGTAGCCGAGGTCCTTCATCAGCCGGGTCGGGGCGTTGCGGATGACCAGCGGCGGCGGCAGGCTCCCGCTCCGCTCCACCTCGGCCATCGCCTGCTTCAACCCGTCGTAGACCGCGTTGCTCTTGGGCGCGGTGGCGAGGTAGACGCAGCACTGGGCGAGCGACAGCTCGCCTTCGGGACTGCCGAGCTGGTGATAGGCCTGGAACGCAGCCACCGCGAGCGGCAGGGCCTGGGGATCGGCATTGCCGACATCCTCGCTCGCGAAGCGCACCAGGCGGCGCGCGACGTAGAGCGGATCCTCGCCCGCCGCCAGCATGCGCGCCAGCCAGTAGAGGCCGGCGTGCGGGTCCGAGTCGCGCAGGGACTTGTGCAGCGCCGAGATCAAGTTGAAGTGCTCCTCACCGGCGCGGTCGTAGCGCAGGTGCTTGCGCGCCAGCGCCTTGCGCACGTCCTCGACGGTGATGCAATCATCGCGGCTTCCCGCCGCCGCGATCTCGAGCGCGTTCAGCGCCCGCCGCGCGTCGCCGTCGGCCGCGGCCGCCAGCGCCTCGGCCGCGCCGGGCTCCAGCGTGTAGCGGCCCGCGAGACCGCGCGGGTCCGTGAGCGCCCGTTCGACGATGGTTTGCAGGTCGGTGAGGTTCAGCTCTTTGAGCACCAGCACCCGGGCGCGAGAGAGGAGCGCGGCGTTCACCTCGAACGATGGGTTCTCGGTGGTGGCGCCGACCAGGATGATGTCGCCGCGCTCGACGTGGGCGAGGAACGCGTCCTGCTGCGCGCGATTGAAGCGGTGGATCTCATCGAGGAACAGCACCGTGGGCCGGCCGCTCTGCTTGCGCTCGAGCGCCGCGCGCTCCATCGCCTCCCTGACCTCCTTGACCCCGGCGAGCACGGCGCTGTGCGCGACGAACGGCACGCCGGCTGCGGCGGCGATGAGCCGCGCGATCGTGGTCTTCCCGCTCCCGGGCGGCCCCCACAGCACGATCGAGGAGAGATGCTTCCCCTCGCGCATGAGCGCCAGCGGCGAGCCGGATTCGAGCAGCTGGGGTTGCCCGACCAGCTCATCGAAGCTGGCGGGCCGCATGCGGTCCGCCAGCGGAGCGCCGGCGTTGCCCGCAGGGCCCTTCCCAAAGAGGTCGCCGCTCACGACGAATCGCCGGTTCCCGCGCGGGCGGGCGGCCGGGGCGCCGACTTGGCGGCGGGCGCTTCGCGCTCGCCGAGACCGAGCGGAAGCTCCGGAGCCGCGGGCGACGGAACCGGCGCAGGCGCTGCGGCTTCGGCCGGGGTCGTCCCCGACCGTGGGAAGCGACCGTGCCGGTGACTCCATTCGACGACCGCCTTGGCCGCCTCATCCACCGAGAGCGGCCGGCCGAGCGGGATGCCCAGCTCCTCGAGCCGCTCGAACAGCTCCGCCAGCACCGGCGGCTCGATGTTGCTGCTGCGCAGCACGGCCGGATCGCGAAATATCTGCTCCGGGGTGCCGTGCGCCACGATCTCTCCGCCCCCCACCAGCACGTAGACCACGTCGGCCATCGCCTTGACGATGTTGACGTCGTGCGTGGCCATCACCAGCGTCACGCCATGCTCCTGGTGGAGCTGGTTCAAGAGTTCGACCAGGTCGGCGCGCGAGGCGGGATCCAGGCCTTCGAACGGCTCATCCAGCACCAGCAGCTCGGGCTGTAGCACCAGCGCCCCCGCGAGCGCGACCTTCCGCTTCTCGCCCCCCGAGAGGTAATGGCAGACCTTGTGGCTCAGGTGCGCGATGCCGACCCGCTCGAGCGCCTCCTTGGTCAGGCGGTCCACGTCGGCGTCGCTGTACCCGTAGTTGCGGGGCGAGAACGAGACGTCGTCCCACACCGTCGGGGCGATGATCTGCTCGTCCACGCTCTGGAGCAGAACGCCGACCCGCTCGCGGATGCGGTTAAAGTGCCGCGCCGGATTGACGCCGAACACCGTGACCTCTCCTTCCTGCGGCTCGAGCAGCCCGAGGATGTGAAAGAGGAGCGTGGTCTTGCCGCAGCCGTTGGGCCCCAGCATCACCACCCGCTGGCCCCGTTCGACCACGAAGTCGAGACCGCACAGATGGACCTGCGTGCGGTCGGGATAAGTATGCCGGACGCACGAGACGCGGACGATCGTTTCGCTCACGGCATCCTCCAGAGCCACGCGCCGAGCCCGGCCAGCACCGTCGCTGCCAGCGCGACCCACAGGTCGGAACGCGACCACTCCGCATAGTGGCGGCAGCCGCAGATCCGCCCCGAGTGTCCGCGCAGGAGCATCGTCGAATAGAGGCGCTGACTGCGCTCGAAGCCGTGAACGACCAGCGTGCCGAGTCCGGCCCCCGCGACCCCCAGCCGGCGGCGCGCGGGACCGCCCAGCCCGCCGCGCAGGCGCAGCGCCCGCCACAGTCGTTCGCTGCGCGCGAGCAGCGCGAACAGTGCGCGATAGGTGAGGAAGAGCCCATCGCCGGCGCTGCGCGGCAGCACCCGCGAGAGCGGTGCGAACAGGTCCGGGTAGGGCGTGGTCCCCACCAGCCACACCGCGGCGAGGCTGGAGGTGAGCGGGCGCAGCCCGAGGCGCGCCGGCGTCTGCCAGGTGCCGTCCCACTGGCTGGCGATGAACAGCGCGCAAAATAGGAGCGGGTAACCAGCCGCCGCCGCGATCAACCGGCCAGGGAGACGACTCGTGAGCGCCAATGCCCAGGTCAGCGCGTGCACCGCGACCAGCAGGCGCAGTCCAGGGGCGAACACCGCCACGATCAGGATCGCGAGCGCGAGCAGGAGCTTGCCCAGCGCGCTCGCCCGGTGCCATGGCGTGCGGCCCGTGCTCGCGAGGTAGTCGATCTGGGCCAGTGTGCCGATCATGCCGGCCTCTCCGCCGCCGGGCCCGCCGGGGCGTCCGCCGCGGCCCGTGCTTGCGGGGACGGTGGCAGGAGACCGGGCTGGACGCGGGCGAGGAAGCGTCCGAGCCCGAAGGCGACCAGCGACTCGGCGACGATGCCGAGCAGCCAGAGGGGCACCGCGACGCCCACGAACACGCCGAGCCTCGCATCGGGCGCCGCGCCCGCGGGCGCGGACCAGGTTCCGATCCGCATGCCGAGCCAGATCACCACCAGCCACAGCGCTCCCGCGACCGCCTGGCCCGCCACGGTGCCAAGGGCGAGGGCGGGCGCGGGTGAGAGCCTGCGCGCCGCGAGGCGATACGCGTGACACGCGACCGTCGCCCCCGCCCCGAGAACGAGCGCGTTGAGCCCGACCACCGTGAGCCCGCCGTGCCCCATCAACGCGAGGATCGCACTCACCACGAACGCCACCTGGAACGCACCGGCGCCGCCCAACAGCACCCCCATCGGACCGGCGAGCGTGAGGTGGTATTCGAACGGGCCGAGCGGGATCGCCATGGCGACCAGCATGAGGCCGCCGAGCGCGCCCTGATAGGCGATCCGCTGCGGTGAGTGGCCGCGCGCGATCCGCGACGCGCGCGCGAGCAGCAGCAGCGCCAGGGCTAGAGCGCAGGCCCAGAGCCACACCGGCAGCAGGCCGTCTGGGATGTGCAGGTGGGACATGGCTAGGCGGCCCAGGCCAGGGTGACGGCCGTCGCGTCGGCCCCCGCCGCCGCGAGCACGGCGAGCGCCGACTCGAGCGTTGCGCCGGTCGTCAGCACGTCATCCACGAGCAGGACCGACCTCCCTTCGAGTGCGGCCGGGCACTCGACCCGCAACGCGCCGGCGATGTTTCTGCGCCGTTCGGCGGGACCCAGTCGCGCCTGCGCACGGGTGGGGCGCACGCGCGTGAGCGCCCCGGCGAGCCTCGGCGTCGCGATCGCCTGCGCCAGCGCGTCGGCCAGAGCCGCAGCCTGATTGTAACCCCGTTCGCGGCGACGCGTCCGGTGGAGCGGCACGTCGATCACCAGGTCGGGACGGAAGCCCGGCGCGAGCGCCCGCGCCATCTGCGCCCCAAGCGCTCGGGCGAGCCCCGGGCGTTCGTCGTACTTGAGGGCGTGGACGATCAGCGCCGCACGTTCGTCGTAGATCCACGCGGCGCGGACCGCAAACCCGGCATGGGCGAGGCAGCCCACTCCTTCGCGTCCGGCTGCCAGGCAGCGCACGCACAGGGCGGTCTCGAGGCGCGGAATGCGCGCGAGGCAGGCGTCACAGAGCAGGCGCGCCGGGTCGGCCTGGTCGCCGCAGCCGGGGCAGCGCTGCGGTAGGGCGAAGGCGAGCAGGTCGCGCGCCAGGGCGGTGAACTGCGGGATCACCGCGGCCACCCGACCGCGCGGGCGAGCGGATCGAGCGGGACCGGGCGTCCAAGCCAAAGCGCGAGGGAGCGGCGCGCCTGGAACACCAGGAGCCCCAGCCCATCGTACGCCTCGCGACCCTCGGCGCGGGCGCGGAGCACCCAGGAGCCCACCCGCTCCCCGTACACGAGGTCAAGGATCAGGGCGCGCCGCGCGATGGCGTCGAGTGGCGCCGGGTCCTCATCCCCGCCGAGCGGCGTGGCGTTGATGACCAGCGTCGCTTCTGCCAGGGCCATCGCCTCCTCGCGCGACCGCCACGTGACCAGCCGCGTGCCGGCGATATCGCGCCACTTCCCTGCGTTCTCGACCGGCCGGCGCGCGCTCACCGCGAGCGGTCCCGCCCCGACGCCGGCGAGCGCGAGCGCCAGGCTGCGGGCGGCGCCCCCGCCGCCGAGCATCACCACGCGCTCGCGCGCGGGCTCGCGACCGAGACTCTGGAGCAGATCGATCAGGCCCGGCCCGTCGGTGGTCTCGCCCCACCAGCCGTCGGGCGCGAAGCCGACGGTGTTGACCGAGCGCGCTTCCCGGGCGTGCTCGGAGACGCGCGCAAGCAGCGGGAGCACTGCCGCCTTGAGCGGCCGGGTGAGATTGACCCCCCGGAATCCACGCGCGGCCAGATCGGCGAGGCGCGGGCCGAGCTGCTCCGCCGGCGTGGGCAGGGCCGCGGACTCGCCGGCAAGACCGAGCGCCGCCAGCCCCGCGCGATGGAGATCGGGAGAGCGCGTGTGCGCGAGGGGATCGCCCAGCACGGCGAGGCGGATCGGCGGGCCCGTCATGGAGGCCCCAACCATGGGAGCCCCCACCTGCTTGGGGGCCCCCACACCGCCGTCATGTGCATCCCGTTCGGTCCCTACGCCGGCGCGGCGGCCGTCCGCCGGATACGGACGATCATCAGCAGCCCGAACAGTGCGAAGGCGAGGCTGGTGAGCTGGCTCTCGGTGATCCCTGTCGTGCCGAATTGCAGCAGGGTCGCCTCGGGCTCGTAGGCTCGGGTGAGATCAATGGGGATCCGCATCAGCGCGAACAGTACGATGAAAAGCCAGAACAGTGTTCCCGGCACGCCGAGCCGGCGCCGGAGCAACCAGGTGAGCAGGAACAGGATCAGGCCGGTCGCCGCCAGGTAGAGCTGAGAGGGATGGACCGCCGCGTTGCCGAACTCGAGGCCGGCGTACGAATCGGGCGGGAAGACCACGCCCCAGGGCAACGTGGTGGGACGGCCATAGCAGCAGCCGTTGAGATGGCAGCCGATGCGGCCGATCGCCGCGCCCAGCGCCAGCGAAGGGGTGAGCGCGTCGGCGAGCGTCCACATCGGGAGCCCAAACCGCCGCGCCGCCATCAACCCGGCGGCTGAGCCCGCGACGATGCCGCCGTAAAGCGTGAGCCCGCCCTGCCAGAGCGCGATGACGCTCCCCCACTCGCGCCGGAACTCCTGGACATGCTCCATGACGTAGAGCGCCCGCGCGCCCAGCACCGAGGCGACCAACACGATGAGGATGATGTTGACCACCTTGTCCTCGTCGAGGCCCAGCCGTCTCGCCTCGCGCAAGCCCAGCCAGGTGCCGACCAGGAATGCCAGCGCCAGCATGAGCCCGTAGGAGCGGACATGGATGAAGCCCCACTGGGCGATCTCGGGATGCACGCTCAATACTCCTGGCGCCGCAGCGCCACGTTCTGAAGCAGGCCGAGCTGGATGCAGTTGACGACCAACGCTGTGCCCCCGTACGAGAGGAGTGGCAGGGGCAGTCCCGTGACCGGCGCCCAGCCGATGGTCATGAGAATGTTGACCATGACGTGGTAGAAGAAGGCGGTCACCAGCCCCACGGTCAGCAGGCTGGCGAATCCATTGCGCGCGACCGCCGCCAGACGATATCCGCGCAGGATGATGAGTCCGTAGAGTATCACCACCGTCAACGTCCCGAGCAGCCCCCGCTCCTCACCGACCACTGCGAAGATGAAGTCGGTGTGCCGCATCGGCAGGAACGACAGACCCTTCTGCGTGCCCTTGAGCCAGCCCTTGCCGAGCAGGCCGCCGGAGCCGATCGCGATGCGGGACTGGATGATCTGGTACCCGGCCCCCTGCGGGTCCTGGTCGGGATTCAGGAAGGTCTCGATGCGCCGGAGCTGGTAGTCGTGCAGGCGCTCCTTGACGATCGGCATGGCGAACGCGACCCCGAGATTGAGCAGCAGGGCGGTCACCAGCAGGAACCGGCGTGGACGGATCAGCGCGATGAGCACCGCGAGCCCGAGGCCGAGCGTGAGCCAGAACGGCAGCTCACGCGGGTCGAGCAGGAACGCGAGCACCAGCGTGATGCCCGGTGAGAGCCCGAGGATGAGGTTGCCCGCCGGCATCCCGGCCCAGAAGAACATCGCCAGCAGGATGGCCGGGAACGAGAGCGAGGTTCCCAGATCGGGCTCCTGCGCCACCAGCGCGAACGGCACCAGCACCAGCAGCAGCGGCGGGAACCAGTAGCGGATCCGGGTCAGGTCGAGCTTGGGGTGGCTCAGCCGACGCGCCAGCACGAACACCGTGGCGATCTTGGCGATCTCGGAGGGTTGGAAGCGCAGCGGACCCAGATCGAGCCACCGCCTGGCCCCGAAGGCGCTGGTGCCGAACGCGAGCACCGCCAGCAGCAGCACGAGGGAGAGCCCGTAGAGCGGGTAGGCGAGCGAGTCGTGCGCGCGATAGTGGAGGCTGGCCGCGACCCACGCCGCGCCCAGGGCCAGCACCAGCCAGGTGAGCTGCCGGGTCCAGAGCCCCTCGTGGGCCCCCGGCACGCTGGTCGCGCTGTAGACAGTCGCCAGGCCGATCACGAGCAGCAGCCCCGACGCGCCCAGTATCGGCCAGTCGAGCATCGGCAGCCGGAGCCTAGTCGCCAATCGCCACCCCCGCCGAGTCCGCGCGTGACGCCACCGAGGAGGCGGGCGGCGTGCGCCGCTGGAGCGAGTCGGGAAGGAAGAGCCGCCGGAGCACGTGGCCGGCCAGCGGGGCCGCGACGCTGCCGCCGTGGCCGCTGTTCTCCACCACGATCGCCATGGCGATGGTGGGATGCTCGACCGGGGCATAACACACGAACAGCGCGTGGTCCTTCCCGTGAGGGTTCTGAGCGGTGCCGGTCTTGCCGGCGACAGAGACGCCCGGTACGCGTGCGGCGGTGCCGGTCCCTTCGTCCACGACCAGCTTGAGCGCGCGGTGGACGGCCTCCCACACTTCGCGATCCGCCACCACACCGGACTGCACCGGGCTTTCGGCGGGGTCGGTCGCCCCGTCGCCGACGCGTAGCACGACGTGCGGGCGCAGCGCGCGACCGCTACCGGACGCCTCGGCGGTCATGACCGCCAACTGGAGCGGGGTGGTGAGGATCTCGCCCTGCCCGATCGCCAGGTTGAGGAGCACCCCCTTGCGCCAGCCCCCGACCCCCCAGCGCTTGTCGTACCACGCCGGGCCCGGTATGAGCCCGGCGTTCTCCTGCGGCAGGCCGACGCCGGTGCGTCCCCCAAGGCCGAGGCCGCGCGCGGTCGCCTCGAGACGCGGCAACCCGAGCCGCAGGCCCACCTGGTAGAAATAGACGTCGCAGGAGTGCTGCAGCGCGCCGACGAAGTCGAGCGTGCCGTGCCCCTCGGGCTTCCAGCATCCGAACGAACGGCCACCAAAGAAGTAGCTGCCGCGGCAGGGCTGCATGTGCGATCCCGGGTGGACCAGTCCGCTGCGCAGCGCTGCGATCATCGTCACGATCTTGAAGGTGGACCCGGGCGGATAGAGGCCCTGGATCGCGCGGTTGAGCAGCGGGTTCGAGCCCCCGCGTGACATCTCGCGCCAGCTCTCCTGGCTCAGGCCGTGGGAGAACTCGTTGGGATCGTAGGCCGGACGACTCACCATCCCGAGGATGCCGCCATCGCGAGGATCAATCGCCACCGCGGCGCCACGTTCCACCCCGGCCATCGCCTCCTCCATGGCGCGCTGCACCTTGAGGTCGAGGGTCAGCACCAGGTCACTGCCGGCCACCGGGGACCGGGGGGCGACATCGGCGTAGGTCGAGACCCGGCGGCCCATCGCGTTGACCACCACGTACTCGGCGCCGTCGCGGCCGCGCAGGAACTTCTCGCTGCTGCGCTCCACGCCGCTGCGCCCGATCAGGTCGCCGGGCCGATACCCTTCGGCCGCTCGGGCCGTCAGCTCGCCTTCGTTGATCTCCCCCGCGTAGCCCAGCAGGTGCGCGGCCAGCGTGCCGTTCGGGTAGCGGCGCAGCGGCTCGACCACCACTTCGATCCCTGGCAGCTCGCCCCGGTTCTCCTCGATCGCCGCGAGCACGGCGGGCGGCGCGTCACCACGCAGGACCGCGCTCTTGCCGCTGCCGTTCGCCATCCGCACCAACTGGCGCACCGCCAGGGTGTCGAGCTCGACCAGCGCCGCGAGGCGGTACAGCCACCCCGGCTGCGCGGTGGCGCGCACGCGTTCGGTGCTCTCGGCAGGCATCGGGCGGAACACGATGTTGAACGCTGGATAACTGTCGGCGAGCAGCTCGCCGTTGCGGTCGAAGATCGCGCCCCGGGGCGCCCTAAGAACTTCGAGGCGTACGCGATTCTCCTCGGACAGCTGCCGGTAGCGGACGTGCTCGGCGACCTGCAGCCTGAGGAGGCCGAGCGCGATGAGCGCGAACCCTCCCAGCGCCAGCACGGCGACCACCGCGAAGCGCCCTTCGCGGTCGCGCCTAGCCGGGGTGGACGAGCGCATTTCCAAACACCGAGCCGCCGGAAAGGCGACGGGCCACGACCAGCACCAGCGCCCCGACCGGGGCGGTGGCGAGCGCGCCGACGAACACCCGGCCGAGCAGGTAGGGCCAGCCTGACCCGAGGCCATCGAGCCCGCCCAGCTCGAAGGGGACGACCCACGCCTGATGGGCGGCCACCGCGAGCCCGATCAGCACCAGCTGGGTCCGGGCGCTCTCGCGCACGAGCGTGCGGGCGAGCCGGCCGAGCGCGTAGCCGATGATGCTCAGCACCAGCGCGTGTCGGCCCATCCAGTGGGTGGCGTCGAGGTCGGCGGCGAGGCCGATCATGAATCCAAAGCTGGCGCCCCAGACGGCGCCGTAGCGCAGCGCCCAGAAGACGGTCGCAAACGCCAGCACGTCGACCACGATGCCGCGCGCCGCCAGCGGGGAGAGCGCCGTCGAGCGCAGGAGCAGCACGACGATCATGCCGATCAGAAACGCCCCCAACCCCTTCATGGCGTCACCCTCGCATCGGCAGGGCCCGGGATCACGAACACGTGGCGCAGGCGCGTCAAGCGCGCCGCCGGGGCCACCTCGATCTCCTGCGTCAGCCCCCCCTCGGCGGTGCCAAGGCGGACGACGCGTCCGACCGGGATCCCGCGCGGGTAGCGGCGCGAAAGGCCGGAGGTGAGGATTCGCTGGCCGACATACACCGTGTCCGCGAAAGGCACCAGCGTGAGCACGAGTCGTGGATGGGGCGCGGGGGCGAACCGCAGCACACCCAGCACGCCCGTACTCTCGACCTCGCAGGCGACCGCCGCGTTCTGGTCGGTAAGCAGGACCACCCGCGAGAGCGACGGATAGACCTCGCCGATCCGGCCCACCAGCCCGTCGCTCGTGACCACCGCGTCACCGGAGCGGACCCCATGCTCGGCGCCGGCGCTCAGCGTCGCCGAGGCCGCGTGCGGCTCGCCGGTGAGCGCCAGCACCTCGGCCGGCCGCAGGGTGAGGCCCTGGTAGCCGGGCAGCCCGAGCTGCTCGCGCAGGGATCGATTCTCACCGGCCAGGCTTCTCAGGTGCGAGTTCTCCAGCTCGAGCACCGCCACCCGCTGGTGGAGCTCGCGGTTCTCGCGCCACGAGCCGTTTACGCGGTCCGCGGCCATGATCACGCGATCGAGCGGAGCGAACACCGCGGCGCCCACCCCCCGCAGCATCGCCTGGGGAAGTCGCTCCCCCGCGGCGAGCAGCAGCAGCGAGATCGCCACGTAGAGCGCCACCAGGGCGCTGCTGCGGCGCTCGGCCGGTGGGAGGAATCCTCCCATGGCGCTACCCCTTGTCGCCGCTCAGGATGACCTTATCGTAGTCCTCGAGGTGCTCGAGGATCTTGCCCGCTCCGAGCACCACGCAGGTGAGCGGGTCTTGAGCGACACGGATGTTCAGGTTGGTGACTTCGCGGAGCAGCAGGTCGAGACCGCGCAGCAGAGCGCCGCCGCCGGTGAGAAAGATGCCGCGGTCGACGATGTCCGCCGCCAGTTCGGGCGGCGTGCGCTCGAGCGATTCGCGCAAGGCGTTCACGATCTGTCCCACCGGCTCCTGCAGGGCCTCGCGGATCTCGACGCTCGAGACGCGCAGCGTCCGCGGGATGCCGCGCACGAGATCGCGACCCTTGATCTCCATATCCATCTCCTCGGGGAGCGGGAATGCCGAGCCGATTTCGATCTTGATGCGCTCCGCGGTCTGCTCGCCGATGAGCATGTTGTACGCCTTCTTGGCGTAGTTCTGGATGGCCTCGTCCATCTCGTCGCCACCGGTGCGGATGGACGTCTTCGTCACGATGCCGTTGAGGGCGATCACGGCGATCTCGGTGGTGCCGCCACCGATATCCACCACCATGTTCCCGGTCGGCGTGTCGACCGGCAGCCCGACGCCGATCGCCGCGGCGATGGGCTCCGGCACCAGCAGCACCTCGCGCGCGCCCGCGCGCTCGGCGGAGTCCCGCACGGCACGCTTCTCGACCTCGGTGATCCCCGAGGGGACGCAGATGATGATGCGCGGCCGCACCAGAAACTTGTGCTTTTGCACCCGCTGGATGAACCAGCGCAGCAGGTCCTCCGTAACCTCGAAATCCGCGATGACGCCGTCCTTGAGCGGGCGCACGGCATTGATCTCGTCCGGGGTCCGGCCCAGCATCAGCTTCGCCTCGCTCCCGACCGCCAGAACCCGGCCGGAGCCCCTCTCCACCGCCACGACCGAGGGTTCGTTCAGAACGATCCCCCGGCCCTGGACGAACACCAGAGTGTTCGCGGTTCCGAGGTCCATGGCCACGTCGGTCGAAAGGAAGCCCATGAGCCGATCGAGAAACATCCGTGCATCTCCGGGTGTTGGAGTCGGAACCGACGGGCCGGGCGCGGCAGATGAAGGCTGCGATCGGGGCGGGGCGGAGGAAACTTGGCGAGGTGGGCCGCGCGGGACCTCCATGCCTCGCTAGGTTTCGGCACGCTAACACCTGAAACTTGAGCGCCGCAAGGGGTTTATCCCTTCCAAACTACCATTTCGCCCGCCATCCTGCCGCCGCGCTCACCGGGGCACGAATCCCAAGCCAGACGACCTCCTGCGTTGGCCCTCCTCGAATGGCGGTTGAGCCCCGGCGGTCGTGCTCGGGCACGTCAGCGGACGGCATTCTGCCCGGACGCCGGACCCGGTTGCGGGGTATGGAGGCAAAGCACTAAACCGGCCGATTGACCCGGTTTCCAGCCCGATGCTAAGCTCCAGTAGCCCTTAAATAGCGAGCCCACCACCGGATGGCCCGTCTGCTCAGACTGCTCTTTCTCATTGTCCCATTGGCACTTGGGATGACGATCGCTGCCCTGCCCGGCCGTGCCCAGGAGGGCTCTGGAAGTCGCTACGCCTTCGCCGACACCACCCTGCTTCGCGATACGCTCGATCTGCGCTTCCCGCGACTCTTCCCGCTGGCCGACAGCCTGGAGGTCACGCCGGACACCTTGCGGGCGCTCTCGGTGCGATACCGGTTGAGCCTTAATCGCCTGGTCCACCTCGCCGACAGCCTCGGCGTGCCAGTGGACAGCGTCGGACCGGTCCTCCTCCGGGAGCGATTCAATCCGCTCGCGGCCAGCCCAGGGCAACGCCCCGTGTTCACCTACAACAGCTCTTACAACGTTGGCCAGACCCAGAGCACTTGGCGGAATGCGGCGGATTACAGCTTCGGCCTGGGGTCGGCCTTCGTCCAGAACTCGACCACGGTCGAGATGGGCCGCCAGCGGTTCGGCTCCGGGACCAGCCTTCGCCAAACCCGCTCCTCCGCGACCGAACTGGGGTGGCGATTCTCGCCCAACTTCTCGCTAGGTGGCCGGGTGAATCTGGAGTGGTACGACAGCAGTAACCCAGTTTCCATCAGCGACGACTTCTCCACCAAGAACGAGTACCAGATCTCGATGCGCAGTCGCCAGAAACCGCTTCCGGGGCTTTCTTCAACGCTCAATTTCTTTGCCGGAGTGCTTGATCTCCGGGAATCCAAAGGAGAGAAGCGCGGGGTCTCCGGGAGCATGAATACCAGGATCCGATACGCGGCCGGCTCGTGGCTGACCCAGGAGGTGGACGCCTCGGTGGACGGCAACCTCTCCCGCACGAGTGACCAGGAGGCCACCACGCCCACGAACACGCGGGATTTCTCCCAGAACGCGCGGGGTTCGCTCAGCCTCTTTCCGTCGGCGCCGATCGGGCTCAGGAGCAACTTTAACTACAAGCACCTGCAGAACGAGAGCCTGGACGACTCCGTGGGGATCCGCCGCAGGCTCACGGACCAGTCCGGTGTGGATGGCACTGTCCGCCTCCGGCTGGACAATGACCGTTACGTGGATCTCTCGCAGCGGCTGTCGGTGGGCGAGTCGCCACCAAACAAACTCGGAGCCACGAAGCGCAACACCCGCCGCGATGATGCATTCAGCGCCAATGCCCGGTATTTGCTCCGGGGCTGGTCGTTCGATGGCCGCTTCAATAACGCGTTCGGCAACTCCACGTATCCCACCGTCGGGGACAGCGGGGGCTTCAGCGAGTTCCTTCACTCCCGCAGCCTGGATGGCACCGTGAACAAGCAGCTGTCATTCCGTCTGACCGCCCAGTTCTCCGCCAACATCGCCCTCACCTCCAATCGGTACGCCGCCATCGGCACGTACGGTCGGCCGCCGGTCTCGCGCGACATATTGCGCCAAGGATGGCGGGTCAAGGGAAGCTACGTCCGGTCGACGCGGTTCAACACGTCACTCACGCTCGAGGTCTCCAAGAATCGAGAGATCAACATCGCGAGCGCGAGCACAGGCGGCAACATCGACGCACGCGTGTACCGCTCCGAGTGGAGTTGGTCCTATCGCCTGCTTCCCGGCCTCACCGCGACACAGTCGAACACCCTCAGCGCCGATTACACCGAGTACCCTTTCTTCCCCGACAACAACCGACTCTCGCTCGATTACGGAGCGCTCACGACGCTGAACGCGGTCGTGACCCCGCGGCTGAGCATCTCGGTCACCCATGGCACGCGTCGGACGCCGGCCGGCAACTACAGGCTCTATCCAGATGCCCTCTACTACTTCGAGCGCGCCGACGAGGGCGAGAACTCGAACCTGCGCGCCAACATCGCTTACACCCCCTCCCCCGCGATATCGTTCTCGTTCCGACCCAGCTACTTCGCTTCCGATCGGGCGGGGACGGTCAATGGGGTTCAGGTCCCGCAGCGCGCGAGCCGTAATCTCGATTTCTCAGGGGGCGCCAACATCAACTGGCCGATCGGCAGCAAGGGCGCCCTGCGGGGCGACATCGCACGCACCTACCTGTCCGCCCGCACGAGGACGTATACTTCCGGGCTGGCACAATTCTCGCCACGTTCGGAGTTGAGCTCCTGGAACGGGAGCCTGCAGCTATCATGGCAGCTGTGACCCATCGCTGGATCGAACGCGGGCTCCCACGCCTCGCCCTGCTGGCGCTGGCTTGGTGCACCCTCACCGGCGGCGTATTCGGCGGGTGCCGAGGGCTCTTCACGCCGGTGATTCCGGAGCGGCCGGTCGGCCCGCCGATCATCCTCAACTACCGGAGCCCGGAAGCCACCCTGCGCACGATGGCCCAGGGCATGCAGGCCAAGGACCTGGGGGCTGCCGCGTGGGTCGGCGCGTTCGGGGATTCAGACGGTTTCGGCTTTTATCACATCTTCGACCCGGATGATGTGAGGGTGTGTGATTGTCTGGCCCCGACCGCCTGGCGCGCCTCGCAGGAGCAACAGTTCTACCTTGAGTTCCTCAAGTTGAGCACTAGCGCAGACTACGTCGCGGTCTTCGACTCGGTGGATGCCACCCCTGACCCCCCGCCCCGCGACGATCAGGCGATTCTCTATCGTCGATATCGGGTGCTCGCGAGCGAGCAGGATGGCAACACGAGTGTCATCGCCGTCGGCTTCGCCGATCTGACCTTCAAGTTCGCGGCCGACCGCTGGCTCATCACCCGATGGGTCGACCACGTGGACCCGAACGTCGGGGTGAACCCGATCGATCCGGAACAACTGACCCTCGGCCGCCGCCGACTGGAGTTCGCCCAATGAATCGTAATCGCCTGCCGCTTCTCCGCCCGGTCGCCGTGCTGGGAGCCCTGCTCGCCGGCCTCGCGCTGGCGGGCTGCTTCAACCCGTTCTCGCCCCGGATCGCCCCGATTCTCGGTGCCTCGATACCCGCGCCCAAGCCGACTTCGGCCCCGGGGGTCCTCCGGCTGTTCGAGTGGTGCTACAACCACAAGGCGATCGCCGAGTACCGCGAGATCTTCACCGACGACTACCGGTTCTACTTCAGCCCGCTTGACTCGGCCGGCGCGGAATGGCGTGGCACGCCGTTCACGCGCGAGGACGAGCTGATCAGCGCCACCAAGCTGTTCGTCGGAGGTGGCGCGAACGAGCCGGCCGCGAGCAGCATCAACCTCAAACTCGATCCCAACTTCTTCGTGTACCCCGACCCGGATTACACCTTCTTTCCCGAGCCCAATCGCACGGTGCCCCGGGATCCACTCGGGCGCTGGCACAAGAACATCCGGACCACGGTGACGCTCAGGATCGGGACCGAGGACGGCGCCAGCATCGAGATTACCGGGCACGCAAACTTCTACATGGTGCGCGGCGACTCGGCCCTCATCCCAGAGGAGCTCCGGCTGCGCGGGTTCGGTCCGGACTCGACGCGCTGGTACATCCGGCGCTGGGACGACGAGACCGCCCTGGAGGGTGGTGTGGCGCTGGCGGCCGGACAGGGCCGGACGGTGGGGTCGACGACGGAGCGGTGGGGCCTCCGGGCCAGGGCGACGCGTTCGGCAGGCACGCTCGACGCCCAGGGCCCACTGATCGCCTCGTGGGGCGCGCTCAAGGCGTACTTCTACAGCCCGGCGGCAGCGGTGACTGCGCTGCGGCCACAGGGTCCCTGAAGGCCCGCGCCCGCCCCGCATTGCCCCTGTCGTCCGCGGCTGTCTATACTGCCGCCCAATTCCCGCAACCGTTCGATCCTCCGATCGGAACGTCCGCACCGGCGGGCGCGATCCCATACCGCGAACCTGCCGCGCCCCGCGCGGTGGAGGTGGCCATGCCCGCAGAAGGCGCGAATCTGCAAAAGGAGCTGAACCCGCTCGCCAACGCCGAACGCCAGTTCGACGAGGCGGCCGACCGGCTGAATCTCCCGGCCGGCATCCGCGAGGTCATCAAGCGGCCCCGCCGCGTCACTATCGTCTCACTGCCGGTGCCGATGGACGACGGGACGCTCCATGTATTCACCGGCTACCGCGTCCAGCATTCGATCGTGCGCGGACCCGCCAAGGGGGGCATCCGTTATCACCCGGACGTCACCCGCGAGGAGGTCGAGGCCCTGGCTGCGTGGATGACCTGGAAGTGCGCGGTCGTCAACATCCCCTTCGGAGGCGGCAAGGGCGGCATCGTCTGTGACCCCTCGAAGATGTCCAAGGGCGAGCTCGAGCGGCTCACGCGGCGCTATGCGGCCGACTTGTCGGATCTGTTCGGCCCCGAGAGCGACGTGCCGGCCCCGGACGTGAACACCAACGAGCAGGTCATGGCATGGATCCTGGACACCTACTCGATGCACGAGCGCCGCACCGAGTACGCGGTCGTGACCGGCAAGCCGCTCGAGGTGGGCGGCTCTGCCGGGCGGCGCGAAGCCACCGGGCGGGGGGTTCTGTTCTGCGTGCGCGAGGCCTGCGAACATCTGAAACGGCCGCTCGCCGGCGCCCGGGTCGCGGTGCAGGGATTCGGGAACGTGGGCTCGGTCTCGGCCGATCTGATGTCCCGCGACGGCGCGAAGATCGTGGCGGCCAGCGATGTCTCCGGAGGCGTCCACAACCCTGCCGGGCTCGACGTCAAGGAGCTCATCGCCTGGGTCGCCGATCATCGCGGCGTCAAGGGATTCCCGGGCGGCCAGCCGCTCATTACGCCGATCGTCGAATACGACTGCGACATCCTGGTGCCGGCGGCGCTCGAGAACCAGATCACGCGCGAGAACGCCGATCGCATCCGGGCCCGCATCGTCGCGGAGGGCGCCAACGGCCCGACCACTCCCGACGCGGACCGCATCCTGAGCGACAAGGGCGTGTTCGTGATCCCGGACATCCTGTGCAACTCCGGCGGCGTCACCGTCTCCTACTTCGAGTGGGTGCAGAACCGAATGGGGCTTTACTGGCCCGAGAAGGAGGTCAACGACCGCCTCGAGCACGCGATGGTCGAGGCGTTCCGGGGTGTGCTCGCCAAGTCGGTCGAGCACAAGGTCAACATGCGCGTCGCCGCGTTCATGGTGGCGATCGAGCGCGTGGTCAAGGTCATCATGCTGCGCGGGGTTTACGCGTAGAGGGCCGCCCTCGCGTCACGATCTCCGATATGCGCGACGGCCCGCGGGGTATCCCCTGCGGGCCGTCGCAGTTCGAACGCCTGGCGTCCGGTCAGAAGCTCAGCCGGAGTCCGACCTCGACGGTGTCATCGAAGAAGTCGCGGACGGGTCTCCACGCTACATCCACCGCCAAATGCGTGTTACCGGTCTGGACCTTGGCGCCGGCCCCGAACGCAAGGCCCTTGTAGAGGTCGTCACCGCCATTGAACTCGCCGACGTCCTGTCCCGTCAAGGCATCCACCCGACTGACGAGGGAGCCGAAATAGGAACCGCGGAGTGCAAATGTATTCCGATAGCTCCACTCCAAACCCCCAGACATATGGTCACCCTCGAAGTTGTTGTTCTGGAACGCTCCGAGGAAGGTGAGCCGATGCTGCGGAGCCGAGTACAGATCGTAGGTCGTCGCGAGTGTGAAGTACGACGGCATCTCGAATGCGGATGAGCTGGAGCGGAACGTGCGGTTGGCGGAAGTCGGATCGGAGTCGGGCGGCCGAGTGGCGAGTTCGAAATCCCCGCCGTCATACTTCATCGAGCTGCCGAAGTTCTTCATCACCATGCCCAGCTTCATCCCGCGCCATCCCGTGAGGTACTGCACCCCGAAGTCCAGCGCCATGCCGCTGGCTGAAACGTTAATGATGCGCTCGCTCACGTAATTAACCGTAAACCCCGCCCTCACGCGATCGGTGAACTGGCGCGCAAGGGACAGGCCGAGTACGGCAAACGTCGGCTGGATGATGTCTCCGGTGCCCTCGGGCGCATCCTCGGTGGTGACGATGACGTCCCCGATCGAAAGGACCTTCGCGTTGACCCCGAGCACGGCAACGCTGCCCAGGCGCGCGGCCACGGCGGCGAAGTTGAGCTTCTGGTCGGCGAAATACTTCGTGTGGCTGAAGAGCGCCTCGGTGCTCTGCAGGGCGCCGAGCCCGGCCGGGTTCCAGAAGATCGCTTCTACCCCTTCCACGTCACTGACCGTGGCCCCGCCAAGGGCCGTTCCGCGCGGCCCCACGGGGATCTTCAACTCGTGCGCTCCGCCCGTCCCCTTCCGCTCCTCGGAACCTGCATATGCATTGCCAGCCGCCCCGACCAGGAGGGGCAGCAGAGCGAGCGCGAGAATCATCCGACCACGCACCGCGTGATGCCTCGGCCGCAAATGATCGACGAACATCGTCAGTGCCCTCCTAGAAGTTGTTCAAGCGTTCCTTTTCCATGAACACGACCATGCGACCGAACGTCGAGCCTATTCCCGGCGCCTCAACATGATAGATGTAGACACCGCTCGCCACCGGTAGCCGATTTTCCGTCAGGAGATCCCAATTGAGGATCGAACTGGTCACGTCGTTCTTCTCAAGCGTTCGCACCAGATTTCCGGCCAGGTTGAAGATCCGGACCGTAGCCTTCTCCGGCATGTTCATGAAGCGAATGACACGCGCGAACTGGTTTAGCTCGTATCGCGACCGGTTGTAGTAGGGATTCGGCACGACGCGGATGCGGTCGAGCTTGCCCTGCGCAAAGCTCAGGTTATTGCGAACGAGCGTGCTGGTCGCGATGTCGTAGATGTCGTTCTCGTCGGCCGGATTGGCCCAGACGAACTCGAACACGTCCCCATCGTCGATGACGTCACTTGGAGCGCGCAGGTGAGCCCACATTGCGTACAGCAGCGGGAATCCGCCGTTGTTGACGGTGTTGTCCACCTGGAGCTCCGGCCGCGGACTGCCCGTGTACGGACGGTTGAGGACGAAAAGGTACTCGCGGCCCCCCAGACCGAGGTCGTTGGGATCGAGCGCCCACGTGGAGTCGAACGTGGCCGGCTGCTGGCTCGAGGGGAGCAGCGTCCCACCAGCGTCCGTGAAGCCCTTCTCCACCCAGGCCACCTCGAGCTGGACGTTGTTGATCGCATCCCATGCCTGGAACGGCACATCATGGAAACCCGCGTACGGGTAGTAGCGCCCGATCGCGGGCGGCGCCCCGCCGGGTTCCTGCAGCCGCAGATAGCGGTGGGCCTTCTGCGTCGCCGTCCGATCGAACCGGACCTCCACGGTGGTGAAGTCATTGACGCTGTCGGGAAGCGTCACCGTGCTGCCGAAGAAGGTGTCCCCCAACCCGGCGCCGCCTCCGAACGACTCAAGACCGGCACCGACGCCCGCAAAAGGCCGCCGGTGAGCTTCGTTGTTGTTTCGGTAAGCAGCCTCCTGGAACGTCGCGATATGGGATCCGATAACCTTGAAGAGCAACCCGTCGAAGACACGATAGAGTTCGTCGCCGGACTTGTTGGTCTGCATCTTGAGCAACGTGTCCCCAGTGGTGATGTTCGTCAGATTCCACCCGAACTTCGCCTCGAGCGTGTCCGGCCCGACGACGACCTGGGGATAGGGCGGGGAGAACGGCGCGAAGTTGATCCGATAGTTATATCCCTTGACCGAATCGGCATCGACCACCGTGATGTCGATCCGGTCGGTGGCGGGCGCGAACTGCGTGTCGATCCGCGAGTAGGTCGCGCTCGAGTTCGCCGTGCTCGGATCGGTGCCGAGCGGCGGCCGCTGGGGGATGACGCGCAACGGCTCCTGGGCATTCTCCACGACCGCCAGCTTCTCGGTCGGGCTGTACCCGTACGCCGTGACGGCGAAGAAATACTCCGTGCCGTCGTTGAGGGGGCCTCCCCGCCAGGCGTCCTGATCCGCCACGTAGTTGAACTGGACGCCGGCGTCGGTCCCGAAGGCCACCGGGTAGTCCTCGATCGTCCGCCCCGTGGTGAGATCGAACACGGTGTCGCGCACGGTCAGGGTCCCGTTGATCTCATCAAAGGTCGCAAGCCGCTTCCATGGCCCTGCGACCGAGGCTCCCTGGTAGATATTGTAGCCTTCGAAGGCATAGCCGGGCTCGGTATAGTCCGTCCGCGACCTGCCGTCCCAACTCAGGGTCACCCGGCCGTGATCGACATCGGTCGTGGCCACCGGCAGCGAGGGCGGATTCGGCAGATTGAATCCTTCGTCGAAGGCCAGCTGGGCGAACTCGTCGTAGAACTTCATCGCCGAGACGGACGACAACCGGTCGTTGCCGTTTCCGATGATGAGGGCCGCCACGACCACTTCCGTGTCACCCGAGGCCATGTAGAACGGCCCCGAAGTGAGCAGGTGACGGCGGTCCCCCGGGTTGGAGTCGAGCCACCCGGTGCGCGTCGTGGGATCACCGGGATGGAAGAACAGGGTCGGAAATCCCGTCGTCGGGTCGATGACGTCGCTGCCGTCCGGCAGGATCCCGTTCATGTAGTTGTAGGTGTCGCTGGTCGAGGCCGGGTCGGTGCCGTTGATGTACTTGTTGAAGGACACCATCGGCAGGCGCGGTGAATTCGGATCACCGGCGATGTAGCGCGGTCCTTGGAAGAAGTCGAATCCCACGGCGGGCGGGGCGCTTCCGTACAGCTGGTCGTTGTTGGTCGAGTTGTAGGTGTAGCCCAGCGACAACGTCGTGTCGCAGCCCACGATGTCGTCGCCGGCGCCTCCGAGATCCGTATCGGACCAGATCGAGACGAACATGCTGTCGAGCTGGTTCGCGCCCTTGTTGATGATTTCCCAGCGCAAGAACACGATGTTCCCGAGTGCCCCCTGCCGGTTGAAGGCGAACGTTGACTGTCTGATTTCCACCCCGAGCGGCGTGGAACCCCCGGCGTCGTTCGTGTGCCGGGACGGATCCGCGTCGTTGAAGACGGCCCAGCACAACATGTCGGGCATGATGTTCTGGCCCGTCGCGAGCGAAGGGCCCGGCACATCCACCGAGTCCGCGGGATCCGCGGTGAGGGTGTTCGGGAGCCTCCAGGTCGCCCACGGCGCGCCGTACGGCACCGCCCCAAACATGTACTCGCTCCATGAATGGTGCACGAGATTGTCTTCGACCGCGGCCTCGTTGGCGTCACGCTCCACGTGCGCCGTGTCACTGGAAAGACCAGTGAACCGGGCCACCTTGTAGGTCACGTAATCAGGATTGTTCGGGTCGTCGAAGGTGCCACCCACCATGGCGCCCGGGCCATACTCATGCGAGTACTCGGCCACCACAGTGCGGATCTCTCCACCTACGTCCGCTCCGAGCCACATGCCCGCTGCGAAGACCGCGGACTTGTTGGTCCCCTTGGGATAGAGGAGCCCCGGGGGCGACCCCGTCCCCCCGATATCCCAGGCGAACGAGCCATAGTTGGTGACGAACATGTTGATCTGATTGGCGTCGATGCGCCGCGAGGTGTCGAGCAGGGTGGTGCGCACGGGTCGCTGAACACCGAACGGGTTCGCCCCGCGGCGCGTGGGCGTCGTCGCCCACGACGATGGAACGGCCAGACTGATGGCGGCGATCGCTGCCATCAACCCCATCCCGAGACGACGAGACTCCATCAGCGTCCTCCTGAAGGTGAGTGGGCACATGGCCTAGAAGCTCGCCCGCAGGCCGAAGCGCACCAGCCGCGGATTCGAATACAGGTTCGGGTTGTTCTCCGCCAGTCGGTACAGCGCGAGGCCATCCTTGCCGGCCGCCTCGGCGGTCTGCAGGAAGGTCCGCCCGTCTTCCGTGTTGAGGAAGCCTGTGGTCTCGGACGACCCCGTGGACGTGTACACGGCGATCGGATTGTGGCTGTCGAACAAGTTCAGGACCGTAACGAAACCCTCGAACTTGAGGCCGCTCACGCCGAAGCCCTTGCTGGCCTTGAGGTCCAGATTGCTGGTCCACGGCCCGTAGCGCGAATTGATCGGACCCGAGGGCACTCCGGCCACGGCCGCGAGCGTCACCTCGTCATAGTTCGTCGTTGGGGTGTAGGGGGTCCCGCTTGCCACATTGAACAACAGGTTGATCCCGACATTCTCGAACCAGCGGTGGTTGCCCAAGATGGGCCCCTCGCCCTTGCCGAGCCGGAAGTCCAGGTTCATCGAAAGCTTGTGCCGCTGATCGAAATCGAGCGGTGCGGTCTGCTTGGGGGGCTCGGTGGCCTGCCACGCGATGTTGCGCTGCGTGTTCGAGACCGAGCCGGTTCCCGACGCTGTGGAGAGGCTATACGAGAGATTGGCGGAGATGTGGTTGATGGGCCGCATCGTGAAACCGAGGTCGACCCCCTTGATCGTGGCGTAATCGCGGTTCCTGTAGGACGAGAAGCTGTTTGGGAACGATCCGATGGGCGTGATCTCGACCAGGTCCTTGACGTCCTTGTAGTAAGCCGTGGCGTCGAGGCGAACTTTATCCCCGACCTGCCGCGCCAGCCCGACCTCGTAGGCCGTGGTCAGTTCGGGCTTCAGGTTCGGATTACCGAACCCGACGAAGTAGCCCCCGGTGCGGATCTTGTGCTGGAGGAACCGGTACGAGACGTAAAGGTCCTGGAGGTTCGGCTGCTGGTAAAACTGCCCGTAGTTGAATCGGATGATGGTCTTCTCATCCACCGGGAAGGCCACGCCGAGCCGCGGAGAGATTCGGGTGTAGGTGCGGTTCTGCTCCAGATCCTGGGTCTCGAGGGAGTCGGCGACATTTCCCGTCGCGTCCGGGTCCCCGAGCGGAAACTGCTCGCTCCTGAGCGACGGCGTATCCACGTTGATGTGATCGAACCGCATCCCGCCGTTGACGATCACGCCCTCGCGTTCGAACTTGTCCTGCGCAAATAACGACCATGTCTTGGGGTGCTTGGGACCATCCTTGGATTCGTCGCCGTTCTCCACGAGCCTCATCCCCACCACGCTGTCACGGCCAGCGAGGCCCGGCACCGTTTCCGGGACCAGGTCGTACCCATACCCGTCCCAGTCGCGCAGGTTGGCCTTGTCGAGGTAGCCCCCCAGCTGGACCGGGAAGAAGTGGTTGAAGTAGCGGAGCGTGTGGCGCTGGTAGTCGGCGCCCACCTTGATCTGGTGCCGCGCGTTCACCTGCGACGTGAAGCTCCCCTGCCCGCCGATGTACGACGATTTGCGCTGCAGGTAGTCGTCGAACACGTGGCCGTCGACGAAGAACATTGGCAGCGTGATCTCGAAGCGCGGGTTGGGATCGCGGTAGTAGCCATGCAGGTCGTCGAAGTGCACCCCGTCGCCACGCTTGCGTTCGGTCTGGAAGAAACTCGCACCGATGTTGTAAAACGACTTCGAGCTCAGTGCGTGGTTCAAGGTGCCAAAGTACGACTGGTTGCGATCCTCGAATCGCGGCATATGAGTGGAGTTGAAGAAGTAGGCGTTCGAGTATTGCTGCCAGTCATCCGAGGATCCCAGGCCTCCGACCTTCAGGTTGATCTGGTCGGTGGCCTGCCAGGCGAGCTTGCCCTGGTACGAATAGCCTCCAGAGGAGTTCCTGGGCTTGACGTCCGGGTCCAGCCCCGCAGAGATCAGCTGGGTCTTCACGGCGTCCGGAATGAAGCTCGGACTGCGGTCCCGCTGCCAGCGCCGCTCGCCGGAGAAATAGAAGGTGACGTCCTCACGCCCGGGCAGCAGGGGTCCACCGAGGGAGGCGTCGTAGATGTTGAAGTCGGTCTTCGGGGCCTTGATCCAGTCGCCCGCGAAGTTGTCCGTGACCGCCTCGATCGCCCCGAAGTACTTGCTGCCTCCCTCGCGGGTGATCACGTTGACGGCGCCCGACATGATGCGGCCGTACTCGGGCGAGAAGCCTCCGGTGAGCAGCACGACCTCCTCGATCGCGTTGTTGCTGATCGAGGTGCTCGAGGTTCCCGTCAGCGGGTCCTGCTGCGAGAAACCGTCCACGTAGTAGGCGATCTCATTGGGACGCCCGCCGCGAACGATCAGCGTGTTCTGGTTCTGCGCTTCGGTGTCGATCTGACGCTGGAAGTTGACGATGCCGGTCTGCTGCGCGGCCGCGTCGCGGTAGCCACGAGTCGGGAGCTTCTGGATGTCCTCGGAGCTGATGAAGCGGGTTGTACCGGTCGCATCCTTCTGCAACAGCGGCCGCTCGGCGTCGACCCGCACCTCGTCCATCTGCACCGCCTCGGTCTTCATCTCGATGTTGAGCTCGGTTGTGAAATCCGCGGAGATGGTCACGTGCAGGGCGAGGTACGGGGCATGCCCGAGCATGTTGGCGCGCACCGGGTACTCCCCGGCCGGGACGCCGATCATGAGGAAGAGACCGTTGTCGTCCGTGAGCGCCCCGATCCGGAGACCCTCCACCCGGATGTTGGCGCCGACGATCGGCTGGCCCTTCTCGTTGCGCACCAGGCCCGTGAGCTTACCGGTGGTTCCCGCCTGGGAACCCGGCGTGAGCGACATGAACGCCACGACAACCGCTGCGGCGATGGCCCAGGATGTCCTGCGAAGCATGGGCGTTTCTCCTTTCCGGAGCGATGGAGTGCGGCCGTCCCCAGGGCGGAGCGAGACGGTGATACGACCGGAACGTATGACGGGGGACTTCAACGACTGACGGTTTCGGTTCACGTCTTTCCTCGTGTCCCGTCCCGTGCGTGATGCGCGGGACGCCTTCCGCTGGCCTGAGTCAACGAGGGGGATGTACCCCACGGGCGGAAGTTATGCCCTGGTCAAGACCGATGTCAACGCTAAAACTATCGGCGTCCGCATGGAAGGCACAGGACAACGCTATGGGCTGCCCTTGGTTGGGCGGTTCAAGACCTTCCGGCCGGAGAGGCTTGCGAGCGGGCGAAACCAGCGACGCTGGAGGCCCGCGGGGGGCCGCCTACGCCCTGCGGCGTTGGAGCGGGAATGGTGGGGAATCGGGATAGGGGGTAGCGGGTTCGTCCCGCTATCCCCCTCCCACACCACCGGACATGCGGGTCCGCATCCGGCGGTTCGATGGGTCAGCGACCGGCGAGGCGGGGTACGCCGAGCCCGTCGAAGTACGAGATAGGCAGT
>CAYONG010000319.1:0-3745 GCA_964405235.1 uncultured bacterium
GAGGGACAGCCTCTGGCCGGCGGTGATCGCGGAAACCCGGGCGGCGCTTCGAGCGACCCGCAGCACATTGCGCTCGCCGTTCCCGCGCGATCTCTTGAGCACACCGCTCGCGCAGCTGGCGCTGCAGGGCCCCCCCGTGGCTGCCGACAGCGTGCTGGTGGAGGCGATTCGGATTCGGCCCAGCTGGGCCCGGCTGTACGAGCTGCGAGCGGTCGCGGCCTTGCGCGAGCACGCCTGTGACGTGGCGGCCGATCAGTTCCTGATGTTGTTGGAGTTCGGCTTGAGCCGGGAGGATGGTCCGACCCTCGTGGCTCAGTGCCGCCGGGAGGCGGCGCTGATTCGGCCGGAACGCCCTTAGGGGGGGCCCCCCAGCACTTCCCGGATCTCGCCCGCCGCTTCGATGACGTGATCCACGTCGCGGGAGAGCGCCCGCGCCTGTTGCGTGGCCTGGGTCAGATCGCCGAGCACGGCCGCGACGCCGGCCGACTTGAGCCGCAGCAGATCGAACCGCATCGTCTGCATCGCCAACACGCACGATTCGAGCTGGTCCTCGATCTGCTGGCGACGCTGCAACAGATCGCCCAACGCCTGGCGTTGGCGCTCGAGCAGACCCACCTGACGCTCGCGCTCCGATGAGTCGGGTTGCCTCTTGAGCCCGGCAAGTCGGACCTCCAGACGGTCGATCGCGCCTTCCTCGACGCCGGCGCTCAACGTGTGCAGCGTGCGCGCCAGCTCTTCGGCGCGCTTGAGCAAGGCGTTGGCCGTCGCCGGCACGTCGGGGAGCAGCTTCAGCTCGGACTTGGGCAGTCGTTCCACGACGCGCATAATGGCGTCATAGTCGGTGCGGACCTGTTGCACGCGCTCCGCCTGGCGTCCGAATTCGCCGGTGGTGGGCGCCTGCAACGCTCCGGGTTTCCCCGGTGCCGCGAACCCGAGCCGCACGTCCGCCGCGTCGGCGGCGACTGGGCGATTCATGACATCGCGCCAGGAATAGCCCGCCTGCCAGAGTCGCAGGAATTGTGGCACGACCCCGAATGCTCCCCACATCAATATCGGCCAGTACGACCAGTTCAAGCCGCTGCCGTTCATCAGGTCGAGCAGCAGTAAACCCGCGCTGACGGAGGCCCAGGAGACGACATTCCCGCGCGTCTTGCGGACGATTTCCGGTTCTCCCGACGCGGCCGCCGCCAGCTCCTTTTTCGACTTCGCCCGGCTGCGGCGCGGAATCGTCGGGCTGCGGGGGATTCCCGGTGAAGGCACGGCGGGAAGCGGCGGCAACCCAGCGGGGCTGCGCCGGCTCGCCCCGACTGAGGAGCGCCGCGGTCGGTACGATGGCGACGAGCGCGACTCGAGGGCGCGCCGCAGTGCATCGGCAGTCGGCCAGCGGCTATCGGGTTCCTTCTCGAGACAGCGCATGACGCACCCGGCCAGGTCATCAGGGCAATCGGGCACCTTGTCGACGAGGTAGGGCGCCGCCTCGGTGATCTGCTTGATGAGGATGCCGGGAACGGTCGGCGCCTGGAACGGCAGCTCCGCCGACAGCATCTGGTAGCCGACCACGCCGAGACTGTAGAGGTCAGAGCGACCATCGATTTCCCGGTCGCCGGCGGCCTGTTCCGGGCTCATGTAGTGCGGTGTCCCGATCGCCACGCCGGTCCCCGTGAGCCCACCGGACGACGACGAGGACAATGCCTTGGCGATGCCGAAATCGGTCACCATGACCCGGCCCCGGCTGCCTTCGAGCATGATGTTGTCGGGCTTCACGTCTCGATGGATGATCCCGAAGGCGTGCGCGGCGCCAAGCGCGTCGGCCGTCTCGATTAGAATGCGCCGGGATTCTTCGGCCGGCAGTCGGCCGCGCCGCTTCAGGCGGGCCGAGAGCGGCTCACCGTCGATGAACGCCATCACGAAGTAGACCAGTCCATCCGGACCTTCGCCCACGCTGTGAATCGGGACGATGTTCGGATGGGTCAGCCGCGCGGCCGTTTCCGCCTCGCGCAGAAAGCGCAGACGCACCTCTTCACGGAAGGCCAGATCGGGCGGGAGTACTTTGATCGCTACCTGCCGCTTCAATCGCTGGTCCTTGGCCTGAAACACCACACCCATCCCACCACGCCCGATTTCACCTTCGAGCGTGTAGGAGCCTCCCAGCGCCTGAGTCAGCCGTCCGGACAGCGACCGATCGGGGCTAGTCATTGCAGGTTGAATCGCATGGCGGCCATAGATTTAGCCCCGTTGGAAGAGCCGTGCAACCTGTCAAGCCGCCATGACTTAGATCAGTATCCGCCAAGCTGACCGATGTCCCGTTGACGGCTGTCGGCTCGCCTGTCAGTCTGTGCCCAATTGGCGGTGCCAAGTGGAACGTTGCCGCACGACTCTGTGTTTCACTGGTGGCACGCGCAATGCGTTGGCGGCGCGCGCAGCCTCAACCCTTCTGGAGTGGATCGACATGTCTGAACGTCTGACGCTCCCCGTCTTGCCGTTGCGGGAGCTCGTCTTGTTCCCGGGAGTGACCACCGTCATCGGCGTCGGCCGGCCGGCCACACTGCGCGCCGTGGAGACCGTCCTCAAGACCGAGGGGCGCCTCGTGTTCGCGGTGTCGCAGCGCGACAACCTGGACCAGGTGACACCGAACCTGCTGTACACGATGGGAACGGTGGCACGCATCGGTCAGGTACAACGCGGCCTGAACGGCGTGCAGGTGTTGCTCCACGGCGAGCGCCGCGGCACGGCGGTACACTACACCGAGGCCGATGGCTACCTGAGCGCCGTCGTACGCGACGCGCCCGATCTCCCTCCACTGAACGAGCAGGATCCCAGCTTCTTGGGGTTGCACCGCGAGGTGCGGACCCGGGCGGCCGAGCTCGGTCAGAAGTCTGGGCTGCCCGAGGAGGTGGTGAAGCAGGTGCTGGAGGGCGTCCCCGATGCGGGCCGGCTCGCGGACCTCGTGGCCGGTCATATCGAGCTGAAGCCGGCCGATCGACAGAGCCTGCTCGAGACCTTGGCCGTCGAGGAGCGGTTGCGCCGCGTGCTGGTCGCGGTGCAGCGCCAGATCGGCGTGCTCGAGGCCCAGGAGGATATCAAGTCCCGGGTTCAAGAAGAGCTGGGCGAGCGGCAGCGCGAGATGTTCCTGCGCGAACAAATGAAGGCCATCCGAAAGGAACTGGGTGAGGAGAACGAGGCCGGTGAAGTGGACGAGTTGCGCGAGCGGCTCGCGGCACTCGAGCTTCCCGAAGCGGCGCGGAAGGAGGTCGAGCGCGAGCTGTCCCGGCTCGAGCGGGCCGGGCGGGAATCGATGGAAAGTCAGGTGATCCGCACCTACCTCGAGACGGTCGCCGAGCTGCCGTGGAGCAAGCGGGCCGAGGAATTGCTCGACCTGAAACGGGCGGCGACGATGCTCGAGGAGGATCACTACGGCTTGCAGGACGTCAAGGATCAGGTGCTTGAGTTTCTGGCCGTGCGGAAGCTCCGGCAGCAAGACAGCCCCAAGCCGGTGAAGGATTCCGAATCGAAGGGTTCAATCCTGCTCTTCGTCGGTCCACCGGGCGTGGGCAAGACGTCGATCGCCAAGTCCATCGCGCGGGCGATGGGGCGGCCATACGTGCGCATCTCGCTGGGCGGAGCACGAGACGAGGCCGACATCCGCGGCCACCGGCGCACCTACGTGGGTGCGATGCCGGGTCGCATCATCCAGGGCATGAAACAGGCGGGAGCGAAGAACCCGGTCTTCCTGCTCGACGAAGTG
>CAYONG010000320.1:0-16548 GCA_964405235.1 uncultured bacterium
CCGACCAGTCCTCGTCGAACCCGCGATCATCCCAGGCGGCGCAGTCATCCCAGCGGCCCCGCTGGTAACGATAGGTGCGGACGCAGTCGCCGGTATCGAGCCGGATCACGCGCACGATGCGCGGGTGGTGGTGGCGGTGGAGATGTCCTCGGTAGATCTCCAGCGTGGCGAACCGCTCGCCGCAGTAGGGATCGTCGTACGCGTACGTGGCCGGCGTGGCATGCGCCAGCGTCGCGCCGAGGAATAGCCCGCCGAGGAAGCCGGCGATCGCCGGGCCGGCGTTGGAGCGGCGCACCACGTAGACGCTGCCCGGGCTGTGGTAGCGGGTGACCACCCGCGTGTTGTACCCGCCCTTGTAGCGGCTGTAGCGGCGATGGTCGGCCTGGGCCGCCGGGGCGACGGTCGCCAGAACGACGGCGGCGATCAGCGCGCCGGTCATCCAGCGCATGTATCGGATCGAAGGCTTCATCGGGTCCTCCCGCGTTGGTGGCGACAAGGGATTCGTCGTGTCACAAGGGCATTGAGCAGGGGCCGTGCCACGTGCGCGCGGATGGGTGCCGCGTTGCGACGCAGCCGCTTGCCGGCGTGAGGGTGGGGAAGTGGGGAGGATGCCCCAGCGTCGCTGTGGCGCACCTGCTACAGACTGCGCACGCGACGCCGCGGCGGGCGTGGATCCGTCACGCGCAGGCTGATCGCGCGGCGGCCAGGCGGCCGACCGCGGCGGAACCGCGCCGCGATCGGCCCGGCCGGCTCAGCTCAGTTGCTGGTCACCGTGTGGGTGGAGCCGTTATTGGTCCAGGTGACGGTGCCGCCCGGAGCCACGATCGCGGGCGTCGGCGAGTAGGTGTTGCCGGGGCCGATCGAGACGTCGGCGGACGTGGGCGACCCGCCGCCGACGATGACCTGGCCCGCCATCCCGGCGCCGTGGATGGTGCAGTGGTAGTTGAAGGTGCCCGCGCTGGCGAACAGGTGAGCGTACTGCCCACCATTGGCGATGTTCCCCGAATCCAGCTCCTTCGCCGCGACGCCCGGACCGGGGTTGGTGGACTTGTTCTTGCAGGCCGAGACGAGCGCGAGCATGGCGATCAGGGACAATACGACGAGCAGGCCGAAGCGTCGCTGGATCTGCATGATTCCTCCGATCGGATACCCCCCCGGTCGGGGGGGCGTGACCTTCTTCGAGATGCGGCGGGAAGGGTAACGGATCTCGGCGGATTTGGCGGGCCCGGAAGCGGCTCGGGGGCGGGCGCCGGCGTCACCGTCAACGCCCGGCGTCCCCCGGGGGCGCCTCGTCGCGGGGCGGACGTGGCAGCCGGCCCTGGCGCTGCAACGCCCGCCGCAACAGGAACTCGATCTGCCCGTTCAGGCTCCGCAGGTCGTCGGCTGCCCACTTCTGAAGCGCCTCGAGCAGCGCCGGATCGACGCGCAACAGGAACGGCTTTCGCTCCGCCATGGCATCACACGGCTACTGGTAGAGCGTGCCGGTGTTGATGACCGGCTGGGTGTGCTGATCGCTGCACAGCACCACCAGCATGTTGCTCACCATGGCCGCCTTGCGTTCGTCGTCCAGGTTGACGATGTGTTTCTTCGCGAGCTGCTCCAGCGCCATTTCGACCATGCCGACCGCGCCCTCGACGAACTTCTGCCGCGCGGCCACGATCGCGCTCGCCTGCTGGCGCCGCAGCATGGCCCCGGCTATCTCGGGCGCGTAGGCGAGGTGGCTGATGCGCGCCTCGATCACTTCGATCCCGGCCTTGGACAATCGGTCCTGGATCTCCTTCTGCAACTCGCCGGCGATCTGGGCCGTGTTGCTGCGCAGCGCCACCTCGCCCTCCGTATGCGCGTCGTAAGGGTAGGACGTGGCCAGGTTGCGCAGCGCCGATTCGCTCTGGACATGGACGAAGTTTTCGTAGTTGTCCACCTCGAAGACGGCCTCTGCCGTGTCGGTCACCTTCCACACCACGACCGTGGCGATCTCGATCGGGTTGCCGACGTGGTCGTTGACCTTGAGCTTGGGCGTCTCGAAGTTGCGGATGCGCTGGGACACCTTGCGCCGGGTGGTGAACGGGTTCACCCACTTGAAGCCGGCCTCGCGGACCGTGCCCACGTAGTTTCCGAACAGCTGCACGACCTTCGCTTCGTTCGGATTTACCACGAAGAGCCCGCCCAGGCAGACAAGATCGGCCGACCAGGCCAGCGAGACAGCCACAGCCGCCAATCCCTGGCCGCTCCGGATGGCTGCGACGAACAGTGCGACCAGCAGGAGGTTCAGGATCGCCAGGGCGATCAGCATGAACACGCCCGACAACGGTTTGATCTCTCGTTCGCGAATCATGGCACTCTCCTCTCGGGTTGATGTCTCAAAGATATCATTATGATGTCACAGTGGGTAGGGGGATTCCCGGAATCTTGTGAGCCGGGTCGGGTCATCGGTGTAACTTGTTCGTTCAGTTCGCCTTGCAATCGCCTGACGATCCGAGCGGCGGCGCTAGCTGGTGAGCGCGAGAATCCCCTCCCGGAAGGCGGGGTAGGTCGCGACCAACGCGTTGCGCTCGCCCTGTTCGTAGTCCTCCGGGTCGAATCCCGGCGAGACGGTGGTCCCCAGAAGCGCCATGTGGCCGCCGGCGATCAGCCTCGTGCCCTGCCACACGCCGCGCGGCACCACGACCTGGGGCCGCATGCCGGCGGCCAGGTCCGTGCCCAACACCTGCACCCGGCCCTCACCGTCGGGCATGAGTTGCAGCATCTCGACCGGGTCGCCCAGGTAGAAGTGGAAAACCTCGTCGGAGCGCAGGCGGTGAAGGGCGGAGAAGGTCCCGGGCGTCAGGAGGTAGTAGATCGCGGTGGCGAGCGAGCGGTCTGGGGACCGGTAGGGGGGCCGGCCGGGATCGAGCGCTCCCGCAGGGAGGACCTCGCGCGCGCGGTAGGTCTCGGCGAAGAATCCGCCCTCGCGTCCGAGCGGTACCAGACCCAGCAGTCGCTTCAACTCGTCGGCGGTCAGATCCTCACCTCTTGCGGTGCGACCCCGTCCGCAGCTCCGCCTTGGGCACGACCTTTCCGTCTTGCGCGTCCCCGCGCTTCGCCGCGGCCACCAGCGCGCGCGGGACCGTCACCTCCATGGCGAGCAGCGCATGCGAGAGGGTCTTGCCCTGCGCATCCAGCCGCAGCGAGACCGTGCCGCCCCCGCCCAGCGATTCGTGCATGAGGAAGTTGAGCGCCGAGAGGTTCGGCACCTCGTGGCGCTCGACCCGGCCCAGGCAGATGCCGCGGAAACGCCGTTTGACCACCGCCGCCGTGAGCGTGCGCCGTAGCCACGGGTAGACCTCGGGGGCGCGGGCGATGATCCCGATGTTGCAGGTGTCGCCCTTATCTCCGCTCCTCCCGTGCGCCACGGTCGCGAGCGGGACGCGCACGGTGCCGCGCCCAGCCTTGGCGGGCGGGAACTTCTCCGCCATCAGCTTCGCGGGACGCTGCGCCGGCACGAGCGGCGTGGGCCACTCGAGCGACCGCTCGCCGTCGCGCGCGACCAGCCCCGGCTTCACGCGCTCGCGTGGCACCAGCGCGGGCCAATAGGCGACCACCTCCTGCGCCTGCGGGCGGCCCCCCGTGACCGCCACACCCGGCGGCCCGGAGAGGATCACCGCCGGGATCAGCTTGGAGAAGCGCTCGATCTTCTCTCGCTCGGCGTCGCGCACCGAGAGCCGGAGCAACACCTCGGGCGGGTCGGACTCGGGCGCCAGCGGACCCCAGCATGCCGAGTGTCCGACCAGCTCGGTGTGACGGGCCGCGAACTCGAGACCGAGCCGCTCCCAGAAGAGCGCCGCGAACGCGCGCGCCTTGGCCAGCGCCTCGGGCCCCGAGATGATGAGCGTCCCGCTCGCCTTCCAGCCGTCGAAGTAGGAGACGCTCACCTTGAGACTGTCCGGAGCCGGGCGGCCGCGAATGCCCCACACGCGCACCCGGTCACGCCCCGGCTGCTCGAGCCGGATGGTGGCGAAGTCGGCGACCACGTCCGGCGTGATGTATCCGCGCGGGTCGCCCATCTCGTAGAGAAGCTGCTCCTTGACCGTGCGCACGGTGACCGCGCCCCCGGTGCCCGTGTGTTTCGTGACGATGAACGAGCCGTCGGGGAACACCTCGAGCAGCGGATAGCCGATCGCGGCGATGCGCCGCACGGTGCGCCAGTCGGTGAAGTTGCCGCCGGTGGACTGCGCCCCGCACTCGACGATGTGCCCGGCCACGATGCCGGCGGCGAGCCGGTCCCAGTCGTCGGGCGCCCAGCCGAACGCGTGGATCATCGGCGCCAGCGTGATGCCGGTGTCGGTGCAGCGGCCGGTCACCACGATCTGCGCCCCGGTGCGCAGCGCCTCGACCACGGGCCAGGCCCCGTAGTAGGCGTTGGCCGAGGAGACGCGCTCGCGGATCGGGGCGAACGGCGCGCCATCGTCCATGTTGTCGAGCGTCACGCCGGCGGCCTGCAGCTCGCCCAGCCGCGCCATCAGGTCGTCGCCCACCACCGCGGCCACCTCGATCGCGCGCCCGTGGGTCTGCGTCATCGCCATCAGCGCGCCCCGACAGGCGAGCGGATTGACGCCGCCGGCGTTCGAGATCACCCGGGTGCCGCGCTCGACCAGCAGCGGCAGGGTCTCCTCGACCTGGGCGATGAAATCGCGTGCGAATCCCGCGCGCGGGTCGCGGGCGCGCTGCTTCTGCATGATGGACATGGTGATCTCGGCGAGGAAGTCGAGCGTCACATAGTCCACCGGCCCCAGCTCCACCTGGCGGCGGAATTGGGCCAGATCGTCGCCCCAGTACCCACCGGCGTTGGCGATGCGGATCAGGTCGGCCATGGATGCGGAGCATGCTAAACCATTTCGGCCAGCAAGAAACATGTGGCATCGATGTGGGAGGTGATCGACCATGTCGGGGGCAGGCTGGTGCTCGAGGCACACGTCACGGATCTGCGGGAGGTTCGCCATGGCACTCAGGCGAAAGGCGGTTCGGACCCTGGTCATCCTTTATCCCCAGGGCCGCTACACGGGCGGAAATGAAACCGACGAACTCGAAAAGGCCATCATGGACGAGGCCGGAAGCGGAAACACCCGACTCATCCTGAACATGCAGGACGTCATCATCATCGCCAGCGCGTTCATGAGCATGCTCGTGAGGGCGCGCGCGAACTACACAGCTCGCCAGGGCGAGATCAAGCTCTGCGGTCTGACCGACACCGTGGAGAGGATGTTGCATATTCCGGTCTTGCTCTCGAAGTTCGACCACTACAAGACAGAGGACGAGGCCATCGCGGCGTTCATCGAAACCGCAAGCCAGCGGTAGACGACATCGGGCGCAAGGGTCGAACCATCCACCACGTCCCACGGGACGGGAAAGCCCGTCACTCCCCCCATCCCTCACGCCGTTGCCCGCCCACCGGCCGCGTGCTAGCTTCGCTCACCCGACGGCCTCCGTGACCGTTTCGGGATGTGCCTTCCCTCGACACCATTCCCAATCGGGGTCCTCACGCCATGTCCGTCTCCGCCCGCACGCTCACGCTCGCCGACCTCGCGCTGCCGCGCGCCGGTGTGCTCACGAATGTCGGATTGATCATCGGCGCGAGCCTGGTCACGGCGCTTGCCGCCCAGATCGCGCTCCCGGTGCCCTGGTCGCCGGTTCCGATCACCGGGCAAACCTTCGCCGTGGCCCTCTCGGGCGCCGTGCTCGGCGCGCGCAGAGCGTTCCTCGCGCAGGTGCTCTATCTCGGTGAAGGAGCGCTCGGCCTGCCGGTGTTTGCGGCAGGGGGCGCCGGTGCGGCGATCCTGGCCGGTCCTACCGCCGGCTACCTGCTCGCTTTCCCGCTCGCCGCGGCACTCACCGGCGCGCTGGCGCAGCGCGGCTGGGACCGGCGCTTCGCAAGCATGCTTCCTGCGATGCTGCTCGGCAGCGTGCCGGTCTTCGCGCTGGGTCTCGCGCAGCTCGCGCGGTTCATCCCGGCCGATCAGGTGCTCGGGGCAGGCCTCTTCCCCTTCCTCCCGGGCGATCTCATCAAGGCGACGCTCGCGGCGCTGGCGTTCCCGGCCGCGTGGCGCTGGGCCCGGTCCCGTGGGGGTGCATCGGGCACGTGACCATCGCCAACGTCGCGGTCCTGGGCGCCGGCATCATGGGCCGGGGCATCGCCTACGTCTCGGCGATCGGGGGATTCCGCACCATCCTTCAGGACACGAACGGTCCCTCGGTCGACAAGGCCGGCGCCGAGATCTCGGCGTTGCTCGAGAAGGGCGTCGCGACCGGCAAGGTCAAGGGCGAGGATGCCGCCTCCGCCCACAAGCGGCTTTCGACCTGCCGGCGGCTGGAGGACGCGGTCACCGGTGCCGATCTGGTGATCGAGGCGGTGCCCGAGGACATCACCATCAAGGTCGAGCTGTTTGGTGCGCTCGACAAGCTCGCGCCCGCCCATGCCATCCTCGCCTCCAACACGTCTTCGCTCTCGATCACCGAGATGGCCGCGGCGACCGGACGGCCGACAAAGGTGGTCGGCATGCACTTCTTCAACCCGGTCCACCGCATGCGCCTGCTCGAGGTCGTGCGCGCGCTCGAGACCGATGAGGAAACCCTCGCCGCGGCCGCGATGGTTGGCGAGCGAATGGGCAAGGAGTGCGTCGTGGTGCGTGAGTCGCCGGGCTTCGTCACCAGCCGCATCAACGCGATGATCGGCAACGAGGCCTTCTACATGCTGCAGGAGGGGGTGGCGCGCGCCACCGACATCGACCGGGCACTCAAGCTGGGCCTGAATCACCCGATGGGGCCGTTCGAGCTGGTGGACCTGGTCGGCCTCGACACGCGGCTGGCGATCCTGCGCTTCCTGCATCGCACGCTCGGCGAAAAGTTCCGGCCCTGCCCGCTGATCGAGCAGTACGTCGCGGCAGGAAGGCTGGGGCGCAAGTCGGGCCGGGGCGTCTTCGAATACCCGGCGGAATCATGACGCCGGCTGCGGGCAAGGGCCCGCGCGGAAAGTCGAAGGGGAAGCGCCGGGGAGGCGGGCGCGCGACCGCCAAGCGGCGGGCCCGGGCACGGGTACGGGCGTCGCGCCCGAAACAGAAGCCGAAGCGCACGCCCAAGCCGCGCTCACGCGCGCGTCGGTCTGCGGTCGCACAGAAGGCCAAGCCCGCCGCCCGCGCCGCCCGCAAGACCCGTCCCCGGCTCAAGGTGGTCGTCCGTAAGAAGCGGAGGGCCACGCGCGCGACGCCGCCCCCGGCCTTTCCGCAGACCGCCGGGGCCCCGGTCCGGAGCCAGTTGATGTTCCGGATGGTGAAGGCGCGCGCCTCGGTGCTGGCCGCGGTCCAGGGGATGAGCGCTGCCACCGCCGAGCGGGCGCTCGGCGAAGGCAAGTGGACCGTCCGCGAGACCATCCTCCACCTGGTCACGCGCGACCGCGTGCGGCTGCGCGAGATGGAAGCGGCGCTGCGCGGCATCCGGCCCTCGTGGGACGGCGCGGACCCATTGCGGCAGGCGCAGGTGAACGAGGAGGATCTCGCGCCGCTGCGCGCCCTGTCGTGGGAGGATGCGCTCAAGCTGGTCCTCACGACGCGGCAGGATCTGATGGAGGCGCTCGAGAGCATCCCCGAGGAGCCGTCCGAAGTCTGGGGCGAGGAGCATCCGCTGGGCTGGATGTTCCAGCGGCTCCCCGCTCACGATCTGCACCACGCGGATATCATCAAGCGCTGGCGCACCGAGCACGGCGCCTAGGAACGTCCCGACGAGTTGAGGACCATGCGCCCCTCTCGGGCGCCGCAACGGACTTTTGGAGGTTCCCGCCATGACCGACACGCTGGCGCCGGTGAAGCCGGCCAGGCTCATCATCAACGGCGAGGCGGTGGATGCCGCCTCGGGCCAGACCTTCACCACCATGAACCCCGCCACCGAGGAGCCGATCTGCGCCGTGGCCGAGGCGGGCGTGGAGGACGTCGATCGCGCGGTCCAGGCGGCGCGCGCGGCGTTCGACGGCGGTCCGTGGCCGAAGATGAAGCCGGCCGAGCGCCAGCGGATCCTCTGGAAGCTTGGTGACCTGATCCTCGCCCACGGCGACGAGCTGGGGCGGCTGGAGACGCTCGACAACGGCAAGCCGATCTTCGAGGCGCGCCAGATCGACGTGCCGAGCGTGGCCGGTTGCTTCCACTACTTCTCGGGATGGGCCACCAAGCTGACCGGCGAGACCGTGCCGGTGAATCCCGCCTACTTCACCTACACGCTGCGCGAGCCGCTCGGGGTGGTGGGGGCCATCATCCCGTGGAACTTCCCGATGAACATGGTGGGATGGAAGTGCGCGCCGGCGCTGGCGGCGGGGAACACGGTGGTCCTGAAGCCGGCGTTGGAAACGCCGCTCACCGCCGTGCGCATCGGCGAGCTGGCTCTCGAGGCGGGGCTGCCGCCCGGAGTGCTCAACATCGTGCCGGGACGCGGCTCGGTGGCGGGCGAGGCGTTGGTGAGGCACCCGCTGGTGGACAAGATCAGCTTCACCGGCTCGACCGAGGTGGGGCAGCGCATCATGCGTGAAGCCGCCGGCACGGTGAAGAAGCTCACGCTCGAGCTGGGCGGCAAGTCCCCCAACATCGTGTTCGCCGACGCCGACCTCGAGTCCGCGGTGCGAGGTGCCAGCACCGGCATCTTCTACGGCAAGGGCGAGGTGTGCGCCGCCGGCTCGCGCCTGCTGGTCGAAAAGAGCATCCACGCCGAGTTCGTGGCAAAGCTCGTCGAGCGCGCAAAGAAGCTGGTGCCGGGCGATCCGCTCGATCCCAAGACGCGCCTGGGATCGCTGGTCAACGAGAAGCAGATGAGGACCGTGCTCGGCTACATCGAGACCGGCGTGAAGGAAGGCGCCCGCATCGTCGCGGGCGGCCAGCGCCAGCCGGTCAACGGCAAGGGCTGGTTCGTGCAGGCGACGGTGCTGGACGGCGTGGACAACCGCATGAAGGTGGCGCAGGAGGAGATCTTCGGCCCGGTGCTCGCGATCATCCCCTTCGACGATGCCGAAGACGCGGTGCGGATGGCCAACGACAGTCCCTTCGGGCTCGCCGCCGGCGTGTGGACGCGCGACGCGAAGAAGGCGCACGCGGTCGCCCGCCGACTGCGCGCGGGCACGGTGTGGATCAACATGTACAACTTCTATGACCCCGCGATGCCGTTCGGAGGAACCAAGGCCTCGGGATTCGGCCGCGACCTCGGCGAGGAGTGCCTGCTCGGCTACACGCAGGTCAAGAGCGTCTGGATGAATCTCGAGTAGGAGTCATGATGGATCGCCTCGAATACGTCATCATCTTCACCGGCGACATGGCCGGCATGCGGCGTTTCTACCAGGACGGTCTCGGTCTCGCCGCCAGCGAACACTCGCCCGAGTGGGTCGAGTTCGACACCTCGGGTGCGACGCTGGCGCTTCACGCCATGCCAGACCCCGACAAGCGGGGCGTCCAGCTGCGCTTCGCCACCGGCGACATCGAGGCCCGCGTCAAGGAGCTCTCGGGCCGCGGCGCGAGGTTCGACCCGCCGGGGATCGAGCGGTTCCCCTGGGGGAGGCTCGCCTATCTCTGGGATCCCGAGGGCAACCACCTGACGCTGCGGGAGTCGTCCGCGCCGCACGTTCCCGGCACGGGGCCCGGTCTCTCGGCGGTGATCAACTGTCGCGACATGGAGGCGCAGAAGCGTTACTACCGCGAAACCCTCGGATTCCCCGCCACACTCGAATCGTCCTGGTGGGTCCAGCTCGTCGCCGGGGATGCCGGGCTGGGACTGCATCCGTGCACCGGGGGAGCCGCCCGGACCGAGAGTCATCACGACCGCGGCATCACCATCGGTCTCGCGGTGACGGATCTGGTCGCATGGCACGGGGAGAGCGCGTCGCGCGGGATCGCGTTCACCGCGCCGCCGGCCGACCGGGGCTTCGGCATCATGGCCGATGCGTCGGACCCGGACGGCAACCCCGTGACGTTCCGTGAAACACCCGAGCCCGAGACGTTGGAGGAGCAACTCGCCGAGCCGTTCGAGGACGAGGCGGTCCCACGCCGGGTGGCGATCAGGAAGACGGTCAAGAAGCGGGTCAAGGCGACGAGCCGCGTGGCGACCCGTCCCCAGTACCGGGCTGCGAAGCCGGCAGCGAGGAAGCGCCGTCGCGTGACCAAGCCGCTCGCGCGCGTGGCCTCGACACGAGGCACCGGTCCGGCGGGTACCCGGAAGAAGCCCAAACGCAAGCACGATCCCAAGCGCGCCGGCACCAAGCCCGCGACCGGACGGAGGAAGAAGGCGGAGCGGCGCACGTTCAAGTCGCAGAAGCAGGCGATCGCCAGCGCGAGCAGGCGAAAGCCGGTCAAGCGCGCGAGCCGGGCGCGGCCGAAGAAGCGCGTGGTCGCGCGCCGCGGGAGTGCGAAGCGGTGAGCGCGCCGCGCGTCGTGCTCGCGGGCGGCGTGCGCACGCCGATCGGCAAGTTCGGCGGGGCGCTCGCGGGCTCGTCGGCCGCCGCGCTGGGAGGCATCGCGGCCCGAGCGGCGATCGAGCGCTCGGGGGTGCCGGCGATGGCGGTGGACGAGGCGATCGTCGGCCACGCCCGTATGGCCGGCAACGGGACCAACCTCGCACGCCAGATCGTGCGCCGCGCCGAGCTCGGCGACCAGGTCCCCGCGTTCACCATCCACAAGGCATGCGCCTCGGGATTGCAGGCGATCGTGAGTGGCGCACAGAGTGTGCGGCTCGGCGACAGCGCGGTGGTGCTCGCCGCGGGCGTCGAGCACATGTCGAGCGTCCCGTTCCTCGCCCTCGACATGCGCTGGGGCAAAAAGCTCGGCGACGTGGCGCTGGTGGACGCCATGTACCGCGATGGCTACCTGTGCCCGCTGTGCAACCAGTTGATGGGGGAGACCAGCGAGACGCTGGCCACCGAGTACAAGGTCCCGCGCGAGGAGCAGGACGCTTACGCCATGGCGAGCCATCAGCGCGCGGCAAAGGCATGGGACGATGGACACTTCGCACGCGAGGTGGTGCCGGTCACGGTGGGCGAGGGAAAGCGCGCCGTGACGGTGACCCGGGACGAGCACATCCGCGCCGACACATCGCTCGAGGAGCTGGCGAAGCTCAGGCCGGTGTTCAAGAAGGACGGCACCGTCACGGCGGGCAACGCCTCGGCCATCACCGACGGTGCGGCCGCCATTCTGGTGCTCTCCGAAGAGGCGGCTCAGAAGCACGGGGTCACGCCGCAGGCGGTGTTGCTCGGCTATGTCTCGGTGGCCATGGATCCCGCCCGCATGGGTATCGCTCCGGTGCCCGCAGTGCGCCGGCTGCTCGAGCGTCACCAGCTCACGCTCGACCAGATCGACCGGATCGAATTGAACGAGGCGTTCGCTTCGCAGGTGCTGTCATGCGACCGGATTCTGCGCTTCGACCGCGAGCGCCTGAACGTGAACGGCGGCGGCATCGCGCTCGGCCACCCGACCGGCTGCAGCGGCACGCGCATCATGGTGACGCTGCTGAACGAGCTGGAGCGCTCGAAAGGCCGCTACGGCATTGCGACCCTGTGCGTCAGCGGCGGGCAGGGCATGGCGGTGCTGGTGGAGCGGGTGTAGCTGCGCTCGTCATCGCAGCGCCGCGATGACGCGACCAGGGCTCACGCCCTGCGCGTGATCAGCGGCCGCACCAGCGCCGCCAGCACCAGCAGCGCCCCGAACACGCATACCACGCTGGCCCCCGGCGGTGCGCTCAACCACACCGAGGTCAGCATCCCGAGCGCGCTGGCCAGCGCCGCCACCGTCCAGCCGATCGCAAGCCGCGGACCGATGCGCTCGGCGAACAGCGCCGCGGTCACGCTCGGGACGATCAGGTAGCTGAACACGACCAGCACACCGCCCAGCTCGACCGACGCGGTGACCGTGAGCCCGAACGTGACATAGAAGAGGAAGTCCCAGGCCTTGACGTTGACGCCTGCGGCCTGCGCGGCGACCGGGTCCGCGGAGATGAGCAGCAGCTTCTTCCGCCACGCGATGTGCAGCGCGCCGATGGCCGCGTAGAGCACGGCGAGGCGCGCCACATCCATGGGCCCGACCGCGAGGAGTTGGCCCACCAGCACGTCCCGGATGTGCTCGGCGCCGTGCGGCGCGTTGTTGAGGATCAGCACGGTGGCCGCGGCTGCGACCGCATAGACGATGCCGATGATCGCCTCCTGCGGCACCCGGCCTCGCTGTGAGCGGGTGAACGAAAACACCGCCGCTCCGAGCACGGTGAACCCGAGGGCGGCCACATAGGTCGGCGGATCGTGCGGATCGAGGCCCCAGAGCGTGGCGACCGAGGCCCCCAGCACCGCGAGTTGGGCGAGCGAGAGATCGACGAAGATGACCTCCCGTTCGACCACGTGCAGGCCGAGGTACACGTGGATCCCGGCGATGCAGAGCAGCGCCAGGAACGGCCAGAGCAGGAAGGGGAGCTGCTCGATCATGGCCGGCCTTCGCCCTTGAGCGCGAGGCCGATCGCGGCGAACAGCCGGTCGAACAAGTCGAAATAGGTGCGGATGGTCGGCTCATCCCCGACCGACGTGGGCAGGATGACCAGCGGCACACCGGTCTGCTCCGAGATCTTGCGCGGCAGGCGAGGGTCGAAGAAGTCCTCCATGACGAGCAGCGCAACGTCCCGCCGCTTCATGCGCGTGATGAGGTTCTGCACGTGGTTGGGCGACGGCGGGATGCCCGGCCGGGGTTCCACGAAATCCACCACCTCGAGGTCGAACGCGCGGGCGAAATAGGACCACGACCGGTGGTAGGTGACGATCTTCCTCCCGCTCAGTCCGAGGGAGCGGGCCTCGCTCTTCCAGCGCGCGACCGCGACGCCGAGTCGCTGCTCGAAGTCGGCGCAGCGCCGCTCGAAGAGCGCGGCGTCGCCCGGCGAGACCCGGGTGAGTCCATCGCGAATCGCCCGCGCGATCGGCGCCCCGTTCGCCGGATCGAGCCAGTAGTGGGGATTGCCGTACGGGTGGACGTCGCCCTGCGACCGGCTCACGCTCTGGGGGACCTCGATCACCTGCACTTTGGCCGAGGCGTCCACGAACCCCGGCGCCCCCGGCAGGATGCGCGGGTTGCGCGACCCATTGAGCAGGCCGGGCGCCCACCCGACCTCGAGTTCGCGGCCCACCTCGACGAACAGGGTCGCGTGCTTGAGCTGCACCATGTAGGAGGGCTTGGCGTCCACGAAGTGCGGGTCCTGGTAACCCTTGCACAGCGCGGTCACCTGCACCCGATCACCGCCCACCTCGCGCGCGATCGCCGCCAGGTCCTCGGTGGTGGTGACCACCTGCAGCGGCTGGGAGTCCGCGAGGGCGGGACGGATCAATGCGGCGTTCGTGTTGTAGAGGAGCGTGGCCCCGAAGGCGATCGCGCTGCCGATGGCGAAGCCGCGGGCGACGCGGGTGAGGCTTCGGGAGATATGCTGCATCGTTGATTTCATGATCACTCCGTGAACGCGCTCAGTACGGATGCGCGCCGTGGGGGCCGATATTGAAGATCCATTTGAGGAACGCGGCGTCGCGGTCGCGGTCGGTCGCGTCCTCGTGGACATGGCGCAGCTGCAAGCTCAGTGTCGAGAACTCGCTCGGCTGGTATTGGAGCAGCGCGAGCGCGCCGCCCATGGGGTTGCCGCCGCCCGGAGTCTCGGTTCGGTCGTAGCGCGCCCCGACCTTCCACTGGCGGGTGAACTGGTAGACCGCATAGCCGTAGCCACCGCCGCGGGTGGGTGCGCCGCTCGCGGAGCCGCGGCCGCCGAGCAGTTCGACCTGCACCAGCAGCGAGCGGTAGATGCTGCGGCGCGGGTTCTTCCAGCGCAGGGTGAGGTCCGCCGCGCCGAGCCGGGTGTGCTCGCCGTCGCTGCGCAGCGCGGGGTTCGCCCGGGCGCCGGCGCAGGAGAGGCCGAGGTTGAGATCGGTGCTCTCCCGGAGCGGGATGAAGACGCTGGTGCGCGCCAGCCCCAGCACGTCGCCGCGCTTTTCGGGACCGAACACCGGGCTCTCGATCGCCGTCGGCGCCGCGCCCACGTTGGCCACCAGGTCCCAGTAGAGGTTCGCGGGATTGGGGATCAGCACCGAGGCGGCGATCCCGGTGATCGAAAGACCCTCCTCGCCCAGGAACGCCTCGGCCGCCAGCGGCCGGTCGGCGAATGGCGTCTCGGGTGGATGGGTGCGGTTGAACTTTCCGAAGTCGGCGCGGAACTTCCCGATCTTGGCCTGCCCCCCTCCGGGAAGGGTGAGCCAGGTGAGATAGCCCTCCTCGACGTCGAGGCCCTCGGGTCCCGCCGAGAGGAAGAAATCGGCGCGGCTGAAGGGGTCTACCGCGGCCTGGAACGCCATCTCGGCTTCGTGAAGCGAGAACGCGTCGGCCGGCAGGGTGGCGTCGTTTCCGGCCAACCCCTGGAACCAGCCGATGACGCTGATCGCGGGATTGCCGATCGACGCGGACGTGGCGGGGGCGGTCGTGGCGGGTTCGCCGGGCGTCGGCGCTTGAGCGGTCGCCCGGCCGATCGCGCCGGCGAGCAAGAGCAGGATTGCGAGTGTGGTGATTCGGAGCATGGCGCCTGTCCTGGGTTCCTCCCGGCGTGCGCCGGCGGCCGCGCGGGATGCGCGGCGGGCCGGCGTCGATGGGATGTGGGTCGTGGTCGCGCGCGGGACGCGCGGTGGCCGCGGAACGTCAGGAGCGGGGAGGGGCCCGGCTGGATGCGGTCTCGATGCGCGCCGGGCGCGGGGCGCCCGGGGTCGGCGCGTGCAGCGCCCGCTCGAGGCCCTCCGGCGTGGCCGCCGCCGCAGTGATGTCCGCCGCGAGCGCGGGCGCGTGGCCGGCCGTACACACGGCGCAAAAGTGCTCGCGTCCGTCGTCGTGATGGTGCGCGCCGCCCGCGAACAGCGCGACGAGCAGCAGCAAGCCCAGCACCGGCGCGAGCCGGTGCACGAGACGGCGGTTGGAGGCGGTCGGACTCGTCATGGGCGTGTGCCCCGTGTGAGGGAGACGGTCCCGAGCATGGGGCGCGTCCGGTGGGGCGTCAAGCGCGAGTGCTCGCCTGAACGCAGTGCCATCTTGCCGCCCGCGACCTGCCGTCCTACCTTCGGCGCCTCCCGGCATCCGCGACGACCCACCCGGAGCGACTCCCATGTCCGATCAGATCCTGCTCGCCGAAGCCGACGGTGTGGCGACGCTGGTGCTCAATCGTCCCGAGAAGCTGAACGCGTTCGACGATGCGATGCGCGGACAGTTCCTCGCCGCGATCGAGACCGTGGCCAACCGGCCCGGCATCCGCGCGCTGGTGATCACCGGGGCGGGCCGTGCGTTCTCCGCCGGCGGCGACATCGCCTACATGGTGCGCCTCAAGCAGGAGGGCATGGCGTACGAAGGGGGGCTGGGCACGCTGGTTTTGGCCGGCACCACCGTCATTTCCAGCATTGCCGCCCTGCCGTTCCCGACCATCGCCTGCGTCAATGGCGCGGCGGCCGGCGGCGGATGCAATCTCGCCCTCGCCTGCGACCTTCGCATCGCCTCCGAGCGCGCCAGCTTCGGCCAGAGCTTCGTGAAGATCGGAATGCACACCGACTGGGGCGGCAGCTACTTCCTCCCGCGTTTGGTGGGGCTCTCGAAGGCGCTCGAGCTGTGCTGGCTGGGCGACATGGTCGAGGCGGCCGAGGCGCTGCGGATCGGGCTCGTCAACCGCGTGGTGCCGCACGAGCGGCTCGAGGAAGAGACGCGGGCGCTCGCGCTGCGGCTCGCGAGCGCGCCGCAGACGAGCGTGCGCGCGGCCAAGCGGAACCTGAGCGCATGGGCAGGGCGCACGCTCGCCGAGTGTCTCGACGCCGAGTACGAGGCGCAGGCGGCGTGCTGGGCGAGCGCCGACTCCGACGAAGGGGTGCGAGCGTTCGTGGAGAAGCGGCCGGCGGCGTTCAGCGGAACGGAGCGGGGCGCCGATCTCGCTCCGCCGGCGGCCGCGCGGCGCTTCGAGTAGCCCTCAGGACTTCCTCGCCCGCACCTTGATCGACACCACCGCCGCGAACGCATCGCGTTCGGGACTGTCGGTGGGCAGGGAGTCGAGCCCGACGTCGTATCGTCCTTCACCCACCACCTCGACGTCCACGAATCCGGCCTCCCGCATCATGCCCAAGTAGTCCTCGCGCAGCGACGCTCCCGCGACGCATCCCACGTAGAGATCGACGTTCTCCTGCTGCGCGGGCGACAGCGGGCGTGTGAGCACCAGGTCGCTCACCAGCATCCGCCCGCCCGGCTTGAGCGCGCGCAGGGCCTCGCGAAACACCTGCGGCTTGTCGGGGGAGAGATTGACCACGCAGTTCGAGATGATGAGGTCCACCGTGGCATCGGCCACCGGCAGGTGCTCGATCTCCCCGAGGCGGAACTCGACGTTCGGGTACGTGCCCTTCGCCGCGTTGGCGCGTGCCTTCTCGATCATCGCCGGCGTCATATCGACGCCGATGATGTGGCCTTCCGGGCCCACCTCGCGTGCGGCGAGGAAGCAGTCGATACCGGCCCCTGAGCCCAG
>CAYONG010000321.1:0-2967 GCA_964405235.1 uncultured bacterium
GCGCTGCGGGCAAGGGTGAAACGGTGCGGTAAGAGCGCACCAGCGGTCCCGGTGACGGGGCCGGCTCGGTAAACCCCACCTGGAGCAAGACCGCATAGAGGGGGAGGAGTGTGTCCCGCTCCGTTACCACCCCAGGGTCGGTCGCACCGAGGCGTTCCGGAAACGGGCGCCCCAGACAAATGATCACCACGGAGCAATCCGACAGAATTCGGCTTACGGGAGACTCGGGTTGATGGCGGTGCGCCGCGCGGCGGGACGATCCCGTCGCGCGCGCCGCACCGCACGAACACCGCCGCCTTGTCGCGTCATCGCAACCGTTCCCAGCGCGCCGTCGCCCGCTCGACGGTCACACCACGGGTGGACCGGGATCGAGCTCCGACTCCCGGGCGCCCGCCGTTCGCGCATCCCGTCCTCGCCGCACTGTGGCGTCAGCCTGCCGTCGGGGTCGCGCTGGTCGCCCTGCTCATCTATCTCCCTGGGCTCACGGGTGATTTCCTTCGAGACGATCACTTCCTGATCGAGCGCCATCCATATCTGAAGGCGGGGGGGTGGCTTGGACGCCTGCTGCTCAGCGATTTCTGGGCGCCGGTCTCCGGAGCCACCGGCATGTGGCGCCCGCTGGTGGTTCTGAGCTACTGGGTGGACGGGCGGCTGGGCGGCTGGGATCCGCTTTGGTTCCACATCGTCAATGCCGTCGGCCACGCCCTTGCGAGCGGGGCGCTCGCGCTGCTGGTGACCGCGGCCGGCGCGGGGACGCGCGCGGCGTGGCTGGCGGGGCTCGTATTCGCGCTCATGCCGGCGCACGTCGAGTGCGTCGCCTGGGTCTCGGGCCGCACCGACGTGTTCTGCGCCCTGTTCGGGATCGCGGCCCTGTGGCTCGATGTCCGGTCCCGCGCGGCCGGGCGCGCCTGGCCGGGATTCCTCGCGCCCACGGCGCTGGCGCTCGCGCTCCTCAGCAAGGAGGCGGGTGTCACGCTGGTGGGGGTGCTGTCGGTCATGGAGTGGACGCGCCTGCGCGAGCGCCGCGACTCACTCGCGCCCGTTGGCTCGCTCGCGCGCGGGGCGCGCTGGCTCGCGCCGTACGCAGCGGTGACGGTGGCGTACCTCATCGCCCATGCCGCGTTCGCTCCCGACCCGGGGATCCTCGAAGCGCCCGAACTCATGCACCGGTCAGCCTTGCGGGGTGCGGCGTGGGCGCTCTTCCCCGGCTACCTCGCTTACCTGTGGCCATGGTTCCCGCACTCGCCCGACCGCGCGGTGCCCACGCTCGCGGCGAGCCCGGTGCTCGAGAGCGCGATCGGGGCCGCCTGCGCCCTGGCCGTACTCGTACTCTTCGGTCGATGGCTGTGGCGGCGCTCGCCGCGGGCGGTGCCGCTCGCCCTTATCCTGTTCCCGCTCATCCCGCCGCTGGTGCTCGCCTCGACGCGCGGCTACGGCCTTTACGGCGAGCGTCACATCTATCTCTCGTCGGCCGGCGTGGCCTGGGGGCTTGCGCTGGCGATCCGGGCCCTGCCGGTACGGATCGGCCGGCCGCGGGGGCGCCTGGTCGCCGTCGGCCTCGCCGCGGCATTCCTCGTCGGCAGCGCGGTCGAGACGCTGCGGGCAATCCCCGCCTACCGGGATGATGAGACCATGTACCGCGTCATGACCGAGCGCGAACCCACAAACCCGATCGGATTCACCGGGCTGGCAGCGAAGCTGACCGAGCGCGGGCAGCTCGACCAGGCGCTGGAGTTGCTCGACCGCGCGCAGCGAATCGATCCCGATCTGGCGAGCGTGTACGTCGGACGTGCGCGGGTTGCGACGCGACGCGATGCCTGGGGCACGGTTCTGGCGGAGACCGATCGGGCGCTGGCACTCGATCCGCAGCTCCAGTCGGCCCACCTGCTGCGGACGGTGGCGCTGATGCGAACGCATCGGCTGGAGGAAGCCGGTCAGATCCTCGGCCGGCTCCGGGAGCAGTATCCCGGGCATCCCGAGGTCGGCACGGCATGGGGCCAATATCTATTGTTGACCGGGCGGACCGTGGAGGCGCTGCCCGTACTCGAGGCGGCGGTGGCGTTACTGCCCGGCGAGCCGAGCCTGTGGGACGCAATCGGTGTGGCGAACTCGCGGCTCGGGCGGGCGAGCGCCTCGCGCGCCGCGTTCGAGCGCGTCGTGGCAATCTCACCGGGCTACCTCGAAGGATGGATGCGGCTCGCGGCGGTGTGTCAGAGCATCGGGGACGGGCCCGGTCGGGATCGGGCGTTGGCGCAAGCGGAGATGCGACCGGGAGGGCCCGCACGCGTTGCAACGTTCCGGCGGATCCCGGGCGCTGACGCGCCATAGGTGGTGTCCGTATCTTGCTTCGCTGGAGTGCGGCTGTTAGCGTGCGGTGGATTCGTAGCGCAGCGCCCATCCTCCCCATCCTCCCCATCCGGACACCATGATCGTCACGCCCGCCCCACCCGAGTGGGTCCTCCATTCACGCTCACAGCCGCAGCGGGCGCTTCTGCTCGCCCGTGAGCTGGGCGCCCCGCCCGCGATCGCCCACGCGCTGGTCCATCGCGGGCTTGTCGAGGTCGCGCAAGCCCGGCAGTTCCTCTCCCCGGTGCTGGACGACCTCCACGATCCCATGCGCCTTCTCGATATCGACCGCGCCCTCGAGCGCATCCAGCGGGCGCTCGCCGGCGGCGAGTCCATCCTGGTGCAGGGCGACTACGACGTGGACGGCATCACCTCCACCTATGTTCTCTACACGACGCTGACCGAACTGGGAGGGAAGGTCCACTGGCGCATCCCGCACCGGACCCGTGACGGATATGGTCTCTCGCGCGGGGCGGTCGAAGAGGCGAAGCGGCTGGCGTGCGGGCTCATCATCACGGTGGACTGCGGGATCACGGCGGTCGAGCCGGTGGCGCAAGCCCGGGCGCTCGGCATCGACACGGTCATCACCGACCACCACGAGCCCGCCGCGACCCTGCCGGA
>CAYONG010000322.1:0-1961 GCA_964405235.1 uncultured bacterium
GACGTCCGCAAGCTCACGCCGCACGGCTGGCAGGAGCACTTCGAGACCGAGGTCACCGGGCGCCGGCACGCCCTGCTGCAGCAGATCCTAGGCGCCGCCTGACCCCCGCCCGTCAATACGGGCGTTAAGCGACGGTTACGACTCGGTTGAGTTTGAGGAGGTCGCCCCGGTCGTCGTCAGCGTCGGAGAAGTCGAAATCGTTGCCGGACGTGACCTCGGCCCAGTTCGAGCCGTGGTCCACTGACCTCCACAGACCCGCCCACCCTCCGGCCAGCACAATGCTGCTGCCCATCGTCGCCACGACGAAGATCCCATCGGTTGGGAAACCTGCGGAGTCCACGAGGAACCACGTCGCGCCCCGATCATCGCTAGCGTACGGGTCCCCGTTCTTGGTCACCCACATCCGACCAGTGGCCCTATTCTTGTGCAGGCTGTAGATGAACCCAGTCCCGAGATTACCGTAGGTCGACCAATTGGCTCCGCCATCGATAGTGCGATAAAGTGTGAAATCATAATAGTAGGTGCCCTCTTGCGTAGGATCATCATTTGCCGCCATCGCCGCGAACACCGTGTCGGCGCCGCTGACCAAGATGGTGCTCACATTGCCGCCGTAGGTGTCCCAGTCCCCGAGGTCTGGGTTCTTGTTGGTCCACGCCAGGCCATCGTTGGTCGACTTCCAGATCCCCAGGTCGTGGTAGCCCGCCCAGATGGTCGACGGACTGTTGCCCATCGCAATGACCCAGGGGTTGGCGTTATCGATCCCCTTCGTCATTTAGGTGCTGCCGAACATCGATGTAAAGGCGTTCTCATACTTGTGAGCGCCGCTGGTGTTGTGGCGCCAGACAAAATGACCGGTCACCCAATACTCGCCACGCGCGCTCAAGGTGAAGGCCACACTGTTGACCGCCCGCCCGCGCGCAGCCGTGCAATTGGTCCAACCCAGGTCCCACGTGGCGGTGTTGGTGAGACCGCCAACGCCGTCGTCCTGCTTCGCGACCGTGACGTTGGTGGGTAGGAGCCAGCCATCGCTCGAGCTGAGTTTGAACTTGCCGGAGATCGCGGGCGGCGTCGTGGCGGGCGGCGTCACGCAAGCGTCTCTCTGGACGTTGATGACATAGGCATTGCCGCCGTTGAACCAAATGGCCCCGGTCACATCGGCGCTTGGCATGGTGAGCTGGGTCCAGGCCCCGCCACTGTTGGTGCTCATCCAGACCTTGCCCTCGGCGTCGTCGCCGCCGGCGCCCAAGTTGGAGCTGGTCATCAGCACTAGGTGCGCGTGGGTCGAGTCGACCGCCACGTCGATCGCGTACGTTGTTCCGCTCAGGAGAGTACAGCTGCTGCCGCTCGTCGTGCTGAGGTAGAGCTCCTTGTTGGCGTCGGGCAGCCCAAAGTCAGCGCCGGAGACGAGGTAGACCTTCGAGCCGTCGCTGGTGTTCGGATCGACCACGATCTTCACGATGCGGCGGCCGGACGGGATCCCGTGGTTGCTGATCGCCGAGAAGCTGACCCCGTCGTCAATGCTTCTCCACAGCCACACGACCTTCAGCGTATCGCCGCATACACAATTCGACTCGTTGCAGGGGCTGCAGTTGGCCGCGTGAATGGTCGCGACATAGACGACGCTGCTCGTGGGGCTCCAACCGATCGCGCTCACGTCATCGTCCGCGTCCCACGGGTTCGCGACGACCGACCAGGTTGCGGCACCGTCGGTGGACCGGTAGAGGCCGTTGCGGGTACCGGCGAGCGCGACCGTATTGCTGCCCGGCTTCCACTTGACGGCATCGACTGCCGTGGCATTGATGCCGTCGGAGTGTCCGATTCGCACCCAATCACTGGTCGCGTTGGCGCGCCTGTAGAGCCCGCTGAGGTCGGAGCCGACCAGCACGGTGCCGTTGGCGGACACGTCGACGGATGTGAAGGCACCGCCGGCGCCAGGGCTGGATTTGGTCCAGGTCTGCGCC
>CAYONG010000323.1:0-3127 GCA_964405235.1 uncultured bacterium
TATCGCGGCATGGGCTCGCTCGCGGCGATGGCCGCCGGGCGCGGCAGCCGCGAGCGCTACTTCCAGGAGGGCGCCGACGAGCTCTCGAAGCTGGTGCCCGAGGGGATCGAAGGTCGCGTCCCGTTCAAGGGTCCGCTCTCGACCTCGGTGTTCCAGATGGTCGGCGGCCTGCGCGCCGGGATGGGCTACTGCGGCGTGCGCGACATCGAGGAGCTGCGCACCCTAACGCGCTTCGTTCGGGTGAGCGGCGCGGGGCTGCGCGAGAGCCACCCGCATGACGTCACCATCACGCAGGAAGCGCCCAACTACGAGCGGCCGGGGCGGTAGGGAACGCCCGGATGGTTCGACCATCACGGTGAAGGGTGATGACGACGAGCGGCGCGCCGTGATGACGGGACCCGCGAATCCCCCCTGCCCTGCGTTCGGCCCGACCTCATGGCCTTGAGCCTGCGGCCCTTCCATCGGGATCCGAGGGTCCTGGATCTCGCCGCCTGGCTGCTGATGCCGATCGCCGCGCACATCGGGTTCTCGTCGTTCGGCTTCAATCCCACCGACGACGGTTTCATCATGGCGATGAGCCGGCGCCTGCTCGACGGGCAGATCCCGCACCGGGACTTCATCTCGATCCGCCCGGTGGGCTCCGCGCTCCTGCACATGCCCGAGGTATGGCTGGGCGGACCGATCACGCTGTGGCTGGGGCGCTTCGTGGCGTGGTGCGAGTTCGCCATGATCGCGTTCTGCTGGGTGGATCTGGCCGCCGCGATCACGAAGGAGCCTCTGGCGCGGGCCGATCGCTTTCTCCGCGGCGCGGCGGGGTTCATCCTGTCGTCACACGTCTTCCCGTTGATGCCCTGGCACACATTGGACGCGCTGGCGCTGGCGTCGCTTGGAGCCTGGTTCGCGACCCGGCCGGGACGCCTCGGTACCTGGCCGGGGTTCTTCCTGATCGGCAGTTCGGCGCTCTGCCGCCAGAACTTCATCCTGCTCCCGGTGATCGCGATCCTCTGCCTCGGACGCCTGCGGTCCTGGCGCGCGTGGGTCGCCGGGTTCGCACCCGTCCTTTTGTATGCGGCCGCGCTCGTCGTTTTCGGCGCGCTGCCGGACGCCGTCCTGCAACTGACCACCCGCATGGACGTGGTGCGCTGGGGCGCGCTGCCCTACCTGAAGAGTCTGTCTATGTGGGGAGGTTTCGCGCTGGGTTTCGCGCTCACGCTGCTCCACGGGTCCCGGCCTTCCGGCCCGGGCGGGAAACGATTCCCTGCCCGACATGTGGCCGGGCTGATCGTGATGGCCGCGACGATCGCCGGGGCCGCGAGCACGATGACGGGGGCGGATACCCGGTTCATCTTTCAAGCGGCTTTCCTGGTCTTCGGAGTGTGCGTGGGGCAGCTGGCCGCGCTGGCGGGCTCGGGCGCGCAGGCCGGCGGCCGACCCGTCCTTCTCGTGCTGGCGATCGCCACGGCATGGTCCGCTTCGGTCTCGATCGGCTACTGCTCGCCGGTGCTGGCGCTGGCGGCTTTATTCGGCGCGGCCTTTCACGCCGCGGCCCATCCGTTCCGCCCCGCGGCGGGCGGCGGGCGGCACGCTCCAGCGCTCCGCTGGGTCACGATGCTGCTGGTGGCGGTCCTCGTGGGGATCTGGGTGCCGGCGCGCCTGCGCCAGATCTACCGCGATCGGCCGGCGGCCGAGCTCGACTGGCCACTTGGGGATGTCCTGCCCGGTGGATCGCTCATCTACACCGGCCGCAACACTTACGAGTTCCTCGAGGATCTCCAGCGTGCGGTCCGCGCGGCCGGGGACATGAAGGTCGCCGTGGTGCCCGAATGCGCTGCGTTCTGGATCCGGGCGCGACAGCCGAATCCCCTCCCGCTCGACTGGCTGCTGCATCTCGAGATGAGCCGGCCCGAGTTGCTGGAACGGGTCGCCGCATCCCTGCGCGAGGATCGGGAGGGCCGCCGCCTCCTGGTGCAGAAGATCGCTGCCATCCCGATTGCCACGGGCTTCCAACCGCTCCACAGCGGGAACTACATGTACCCCGTGGTGGGTTACGTGCGGACCTACCACCGAAAGGTGGGCGAGACCCGCTGGTTCGACATCTACGAGTAGGCCCCCCCGAGCGCGTGCGTCGGCCCGCAGCGCATCGCGTCCGGGCAGACGCAGCGCGGCCCGGCTCTTTCGAACCGGGCCGTCGCCTCGGAAGAAGGGGCCGCCGTCTTGAGGCCCCCAGGGTTCGCGGCGAGCTCGGCTCGAGTCCTCCGCGAATACGCGCCGCAACCCAGCTGTACGCGGGGTGCGGCCGGTCTCTCAGCTCTTCGGCAACTCGAACTTGAACGAGGGGTTCAGCTGCCGGATCTCGCCCACGACCCGCTCCAGATTCTCCTCGGTCTCGGCGGAAGGTTGTTTCCTCCATGCGCTGTACAGCTCGAGCAGCTCGTCCTGCTTCACGCGCAGCAGCTCCTGCTGCGACGCCTCGTTGACCGATCGCTCCAGGTGGTAGACCTCGCCCTGCGACAGCCGCTTGACCAGGTCCAGATACTCGCCGCGCATGTGCGAGAGGATGCGCAGGTACTTCTCGAACCCCACCGAGAGCTTCTCGAGCACCTCGGCGACGCCCTGGTTCTTGCGGTGGACCTGCTGCGCGTACGAGTAGGCGAAGTGGTAGTAGGTCTTGCCCCGCCCGACGTAGGCCTCCTCGCTCGGGAGCAGCTTGGCGCGGTGCGCCGCCTCGGCCATCGGATGGTCGAAGATCCCGATCGAGATCAGCAGGAAGTCGGCGTTGGTCTTGTAGATCAGGTACTTGAGACGCGCATCGCTGGAGTTTGAGAGGCGACGGAACACGTCGGTGTCGTACTTGGAGAGGAACTTCTTCGACTGTTCGACATACTCGGGGTTGATGAACGAGTGGAGCAGGTGCGCCAGGTAGACGTTGACGTCCTCGTCGTAGAAGTCCTGATTGGAGACCAGTCCCGTCTCCATCCGGCTGTAGAGGAGACAGTTGATCATGAAGTAGTAGGTCGGCTGGATGGTCCGACTGGATTCCTTCAGATCGATGTAGTGGCGCGGGTTCATCAGGTGCCCTTTCCTGGTGCCCCACCACCACGTGCGGGGGGGCACGACGGCGCTCTCT
>CAYONG010000324.1:0-5836 GCA_964405235.1 uncultured bacterium
TGCCGTTCGTCACCGAGGAGATCTGGCAGGCGCTCCCGCACGACGGCGACCTGCTCGCCACCGCCTCGTGGCCGCGGGCGAAGTCGGCGTGGTTCGACGCCGAGGCTGAGCGCCAGGTCGCGTTCCTCCAGGAGCTGGTGGCTGCGGTCCGGACCCTCCGCATCGAGAACGGCCTGCCGGTCGGCCGGCTGGTGCCGGTCACCGTGCGGGGCAGTGCCGAGCAGTTGGACCTGGTCGAGCGCCTGGCGGGTCAGATCAGGCCGCTCGCCCGCATCGAGTCGCTCACGGTGGCGCGCGACGGCTCGCGCCCGGCTGTGGCGGCCTCGGCGGTCGTGATGGGAGCAGAGGTATTCGTACCGCTCGAAGGCCTGGTGGATCTCGACGAGGAGCGCGCCCGGCTGGCGCGCGAGGCGAGCAAGCTTCTGGGCGACCTCGAGAACACCAAGAAGAAGCTCCGCAACCAGGATTTCCTCAACAAGGCCCGGCCCGAGATCGTGGAGAAGGAGCGCGTGCGGTTGGTGTCACTCGAGGAGACGCTCGACAAACTCAAGCGCGCCCAGGAGAGCCTGCGGGCTGTGCAGTTCTAGAGCTCGAATGCCCACACGACGGACGATTCGCGGCATCGCCCCGCGCGCGACCGGCACTCACGCGCGCATCCACGCGGTGGTGAGACGCATCCCACGTGGGCGGGTGGCGACGTACGGCCAGGTGGCGGCGCTCGCCGGGCTCGGGGGACAAGCGCGACTCGCCGGCTACGCGCTCCACGCCCTTCCCGAATGCACGCCGCTGCCCTGGCATCGCGTGCTCGGCGCCGACGGCCGCTTGAGCATCATGAAGCTCGATCCCTCGGCGGGGATCACCCAGCGCCTGCGGCTCGAGCGCGAGGGGGTGCGGTTCGACGCGCGCGGGCGGGTGGACATGGACGTCTGGCGATGGTGTCCGCGGGTGGCCCGTGCCGACCGCGGGACCGCGGCGACGCGCAGCGAGGGCACTCCTGCCGGCCGACGCGGGAAGGGCCCGGCCGCGCCGCGCCCTTCCCGCGCCACGCGCAAGCGCCGCTAGCCGGCCGCGTTCCCCAGCAGAAGCTCCACGATCCGCGCGCCGCTCTTCCCGTCCCCGAACGGGTTCGGCCAATCGCGCGGCTTGGCCGCCATCATCCGGGCGCCCGCGACGATGCGTGCGCTCTCGGCCCCCACCAGCACGTTGGCGCCGACCTCGACCGATTCCGGCCGCTCGGTGTTGTCGCGCAGCGTGACGCATGGCACCCGGAGGCAGCACGCCTCCTCCTGGAGCCCGCCCGAATCGGTGAGCACCAGCGCCGCCTCCGCGTGGAGGCCCAGGAACTCGAGGTAGCCGAGCGGCGGGAGCCGCCGCACCGCGCCGCCCCCGGCGAGCCCGAGCGCATCGAGCTTCTTCGCGGTGCGCGGGTGGAGGGCCGCGAGCACCGGCATCCCCAGCGCGCGCGCGGTCTCTGCCAGCCCGTCGAGGATGCCGCGCAGGCGCGCTTGGACCTCGACGTTCTCGGCGCGATGGACGGTGGCGAGCGCGAACGATCCCGGTGAAACGCCAAAGCGCTCGAGCAGCCCCGGCGTCCGTGCCCGCTCGCGCTGGCGCAGCAACTCGTCGACCACGGTGTTGCCGGTCACGTGGATGCGCTCGGCGCCGACGCCCTCGCCGAGCAGGATGCGCCGGGCGTTCTCGGTGGGGGCGAAGAGATGGTCCGAGAGGTGGTCGGTGAGGATGCGGTTGATCTCCTCCGGCATGGTGCGGTCGTACGAGCGGAGTCCCGCCTCGACATGGCCCACGCGGATCCCCAGCTTGTGGGCGGCGAGCCCGGCCGCGAGCACCGAGTTCGTATCGCCCTCGACCAGTACCACGTCGGGGCGCTCGCGCTCGAGGATCGGCGCCATGCCGCTGACGATCGCGCCGATCTGATACGCCTGGGAGCCCGATCCGACCTCCAGGTTGTGGTGGGGCGCGGGCAGCTCCAGCTCGCGGAAGAACACCCCGTTCATCTCGAACGAGTAGTGCTGTCCGGTATGCAGCAGCAGATAGGGTGCGCCCCGCTCGACACAGGCGCGCACCACCGGCGCCATCTTGATGATCTCGGGGCGGGTGCCGACCACGATCGCGATCATCGGGGAGGCCCTGGCTTCGCCTCGGCCGTCTCGATGGCGGGCGTGGCGCCGGCGCCGGCGGCGGCCAGTAGTGCACGGATTTGTCCCGGGCGATAGCGCAGCATGCGCTCCACGCGGCGCCTCACGAGCAGGCCCAAGGTCGAGCGGATGGTGCGCAGCACCTTCATCTTGCTCTGGCCGACGCGGCCGCCGTAGTCCAGCACGAAGCCGATCTCGCACACCCGCGCGCCCAGGGGCCCAAGCCGCAGCAGCAGGTCCATGACCGCCTCGAATCCCCGCGCCGTGCACAGCGCCTCGCCGTACACCAGGCGCGCGCGGGCGAGCAGCGGCGCCCGGTAGGCGCGAAAGCAGCAGGTGTAGTCGCGCACGCCCGGGACGGGGTAGAGCGCCTGGAAGATCAGGCGGCCGACGTCCGACAACGCGCGCCTGTGGGCGGGGACACCGTGGACCTGGGCGCCGCTGCGGTAGCGGGAGGCGATCGCCAGATCAAACCCTTCGGACAGCTTTGCGACCAGGGTCGGGATCAGGGCCGGGGGATGGGTGTTGTCGGCGTCCAGGGTGACGATGACGTCCTCGTCACCGGCATGATCGAGGCACCAGTAGATGCCGGTGCGGAGCCCCGCGCCCAGCCCGCGATTCGTTTCGTGCCGGAGCACCGTCAGCGCGAGCGCGCCTGCGCTCTCCTCCACCGCCCGCTCGGCCTCGGCGACCGTGCGGTCGGCGCTCCCGTCGTCCACCAGCACCGCCCGGTAGGGGGCGCCACCGCGCATGGCGTCGGCCAGCGCGAGCAACGTGGGGCGGATCACCTTCTCCTCGTCGTAGGCGGGGAAGATGACGAAGATCATCGCGTGGACCCATCTCGAGTGAGCCGGCAGCGGGCCGGGCCCGGATCGCTTGGACGATTGCCCGTCGCCGTCGGTCGTGGTGACCCACTCGGCGGCACGGAACAGTGGATTATGGGGGCGCGGAAGCGTCGTCGGCAAACGAGGAAGCCGGAGCGACGTCACCTGCGCGGGATGACCCGGGGCGGTCGGGCTTGACCGGGGCCGGGAGCATGGGAAGATGCGCGCCCGCCCGGCGTATCCGGATCGAAAGCCGAGCGCGGCGCGACCGCCACGCCCTGTCGGCCCGTCCAGCATCGCCCACGTCGTTCGCCCAGGAGGTCTCATGTCGTCCGCCCGCATCGTGCTCGTGAGCGGCCTCGTCGGCTGGTTCGCCACGCCAGCGGCCGCCGGCCCGGCGCTGACCGTCTACTCGCAGGACCTCGGCTTCGTGCGCGAGATCCGCACGCTCGAGCTCGCGGGCGCGCGCGACACCGTGCGGCTGCCCGAGGTGGGGGACCGGCTTGATTTCTCGAGTGTGCGCCTGGTCCCGGGCGGGGGCGCGCGTGTCGCCCGGCTGGCCTATCGTTTCGACGCGGCGAGCGGGGATGGGGTGATCGAGCGCGCCCGTGGCAGCCGTGTGCGCGTGGCATCGCGCGGGGATCGGGTTTCGGAAGGGACGCTGGTGGCAGCGGACGGCAACTGGCTGGTGGTGCGCGCCGACGACGGTGCGGTGAGCACCCTGGCCCGCAGCGCCGTGGAGGAGGTGCGCCTGGCCAAGCCGCCGGGAGACATGCTGTTGCGCCCTACCCTTGAAGCGGTCGTGGAGGGAGGGAAGAAGGGCCGTGTGGAGGCCGAGCTGTCCTATCTGACCGGCGGGCTGACCTGGAGCGCCGAGCACTCGTTGGTGCGGACCGGCGAGAGCGGAGCCGCCTGGTCGGCAGCGGTGACGGTCGAGAACTCGAGCGGACGCGAGTTCCGGGACGCCACCCTCAAGCTGGTGGCCGGCGAGCCCCGGCGGGACGTCGCGATGGCGCCGCGTGCGATGATGCGTGCGACCGCGCTGGGGATGGCAGCCTCCGAGGAGAAGGCGGATCTGAGCGAGGAATCGTTCGCCGACTACCATCTCTATTCCCTCGACCGACCGGCGACCCTGCGCGATCGGGAGAGCCAGACCCTCTCGATGATCACGCCTCGCACGGTGAAGCTGACGCCCCGCTACCTCTATCGCGGCGGCGCCAGGGGCGTGGCCGCGCAGCTCATCATCGAAAACACCGCGGCGGCCGGTCTCGGCCTGCCGCTGCCGGGCGGTCGCGTGCGGGTCTACGAGAGCGACCCGAGCGGGGCGCTCCAGTTCACCGGCGAGACCCGCATCACGCACACCGCCGAAGGGGAGAAGCTCACGCTGGAAGTGGGCACCGCGTTCGACCTCGCCGCCGAGCGGCGTGAGGTCTACAACCGGCGCATCAGCGACCGCGAGCGCGAGTATGCGGTGGAGCTCAAGCTGCGCAATCGCAAGAAGAGCGACGTCTCGATCCTGGTCGAGGAGCCCGCCGCCGGGGACCACGAGGTTTTGAAGAGCACGCATCCGGCGACACGCAAGGACGCGAACACGCTCCAGTTCACCCTGCCGGTCCCGACCGGCAAGGAGACGGTGCTCAGCTACACGCTGCGGGTGAGATATTGAGCGGGCTGCACCTGGGCCCGCTGCGCCGCGCCCGGCCGAGTGCCGGCGCTCCGTGGGCAGCGTGGCCCCACGTCCTCGCACCCCCGGCGAGCCGCCCCGTCCCGAGACCGCCGGCCGCGGGCTGAGGCGGGGGTGCATGGACGCACCTGTCGCCGCCTGAGCAGAGGTGCGGTACTATCTTTGCTGCTGACCGCCGCGGGCGGTCCCGATCCGAATCGACACCCTAGCGAGTCGTATGGCACCCCCCCGGACCCACCGCCCTCTGCCCCTGATCGCGCTCATCGCCAGTGCCATGCTGGCGCTCGCGGCGCCCGCTCGGGCGCAACTCTCCCTCCCCTGGAACTTCGAGGAGGAAGTGATCTACCACGGGCTGAACCAATCGGTGGCGATGGCTCTTCTCCCCGACGGGCGGCTGTTCGTGATCGAGAAGGTATCCGCGCGCATCCGCCTGATCGTGGGCGGGGCGCTCGCCGCCACGGACCCGGTGCTCACGGTGCCCAACGTCGATACGGCCATCCTGGAGCAGGGGCTGCTCGGCATCGCCGTGGATCCAGGATGGCCGGCGCGGCCTTACATCTACGTGCACTACAACCACGCCGGCTCTGCCTACATCCGGCTCTCTCGCTTCACCGTGGGAGGCGACCTCGGTTTCACCGCCAACGGAAGCCTCTCGATCGACCCCGCCACCCGCTACGACATCCTGACCGACATCGTCGACAACACCCCGTACCACAATGGCGGCACGCTGCGCTTCGGCCCCGACGGGATGCTCTACGACTCGATCGGGGACGACTATTCCCCCTGCCTGGCCCAGGATCTCACGGTCCTGGCCGGGAAAATCCTGCGGCTCAATGTCGCCGCCCTTCCCGCCGGCGGCGGGGGCCCGCCCGCCAAGAGCCTGATTACGCCGGCCGACAATCCGTTCGTGGCGCATGTGAACGCGAACGCCCGGCTGGTCTGCCACTGGGGCATGCGCAATCCGTTCCGATTCGCGATCGATCCGCTCACCGGAGACATGCTGATCGGAGATGTCGGTTTCGAAACGCGCGAGGAATTGAACTGCGTCTCCGCGTTCGGAAGGAATCTGCAGTGGCCTATCTACGAAGGGGACGTGCCGGGCCCGATGACGTGCGGCGGAGTGGACAGTTCGAGCTGGACCGACCCGATCTACGTCTATGACCACACCCAGG
>CAYONG010000325.1:0-3316 GCA_964405235.1 uncultured bacterium
TGCTCCATCCCTACCAGGGGGGCAGCGGCTTCGTCGAGCGACGCCGCACCTACACCGTGCCGCCCGAGCGGGCCAACGTGGAGCTAGTAGTGCAGAAGGGGCCGGTGGGGCAGTGCTACGTGGTCGCGATCGCGTCCCGCGAGCGCCTCCTCGAGCTGCCGTGGTACCTGCGTCCCTACGATTCGCGGGCCGAGCAGGTCGGCTACGAGGGGATGCGCGACGACGAGGAAGGCATCACCGCCGAAGGGCGCATCGTCGGCGACCCGTTCGTGGCGATGGAGAGGATCCGCCGCCGCGTGGTCGGGAACGCCGAGGACCCGGATGCCTTCGCGACCGGCTACGCGACCTACTACGTGCACAACGAGGTCCGCTATCCGCGCTACCTCTGCTACGACTGCCATCGGCCGGGCCGCTGGGCATGGTGGACGGGATTCGACCCCTACTACACGCAATGCAGTGTGTTCGATTTCCGCGTCAACTGGGGCTGGGGCTGGGGTCCCGGATACTGGTTCGGCTCGGTGCCGTACTACTGTTACGTCGTCCGGCCCGACTGCCCGCCCTACTACCGCCCCTGGCAGGGCGGCGGCAACTGGTTCTCGTCCTGGGACGGTTGGAGGCGCTGGAAGCCGCTCTGGGGGGATCACCTGGTCCGTTACAAGACGGACCCGCCCCGGGGCTACGTCCCGCCCTCCAAGTTCCCCGATCGCAGCACGTGGAGGGACGGCTCGTCCGCGCCTCCCGGGTTCGTGGTCACCGATGTCCGCAAGGGACGCGAAGGGTTCAGGCCGCGGATGATGATTGGTCGCGGATACGAATCGAAGCCCCGCGAGTCCGAGCCGCGCGAGGAGAGCGCTTCGGGACGCCGGCCGGGCGGAACCGCCGGGCGGCCGGGGGCCGATCGCGTGCCCGGCCGCGACCTGACCGACCGGCGCGAGGGTGGCCGGGGATCGGCCCCCGCTCCGGGCGAGGACATCCGGGAGCGCGGGAGCGCTCCGATGCCGCGAGGGGAGCGCTCCCCGCGCGGCGACCGGCCACGAGAGGAGGTCCCGCGCGTGCAGCCGCGCGCTGAGGCGCCGCCCCAGGAGAGGCCACGCGAGGAGAAGCCGCGCGAGGAAAAGGCGCCGCGCTACGAGAAGCGGCCCGAGCAGGCCCCGGCCGACAAGCCCCGCGAGACCCACCGCGAAATGCGAGGAAACGATGCGAGGCGCGCTCCGGACGGCGGCGCCGAGCGGGCGCGCGGAGGACAGCGGCCCAAGGGCTGAGCAGAGGGCTGAACAGCGGCTGTGACGGGCGCCATGACCTGATAGACTTGGTGCCCACAAAACCTATGACGCGGTCGGGTCTCCAGGGCCGCGTCAACCATCACGGGAACCCCCATGCGCATATGCCTCCGGGCCGGGATCGTCCCGCTGCTCGCCATCGTGGCCGCGGCCCCGGTTCCTGTCGCCGGGGCCCCGTCCGGCTTCGCGTTTCTCGAGGTCCCGGCCGGCGCCCGCGCCTCGGCCTTGGGCGGCGCCTTCGCCACCCTCGGCGAGGGGGTCGAGGCGAGCTTCTGGAATCCCGCCGGGCTTGCGGCGGTGGACGGCGTCCAGATCACCGGGGCGCACGTCGAGTCGTTCCAGCACTTGCGCCACGACCAGTTCGCGGTCGCGGGGCGGTGGCTGGGCGGCGGGGTTTCGGCCTCGCTGCGCGCGTTCTACTCCGAGCCGATCGTCGCCCGCGATGAGTTGGGCAACGAGACCGGGACATTCGGGGGCCACGACCTTGGCTTCGGGCTCGCCTACGGCCGCGCGCTGGCCGCGGGGTTCAGTGTGGGGGCGTCGGCGCGGCTCATCCGCGAGCGGATCGCGGAGCTTTCGGCCGGGACCTACGGCCTCGGGGCCGGCGCGACCTGGCAGTCGCCCGAACGGCCGGCGCTCCGACTTGGAGCCATGGTGGACAACATCGGTCCCGACGCCAACTTCACCTTCGCCGATGGTCCCGGGCAGCCGGTGCCGCTGCCCATGGCGTTGCAGGCTGGCGCCACCTACCGCTGGGGCCTGGCGGGGGCGGCCCAGATTGGCGCCAGCCTCGAGACACGGGTGACGCGCGGGCGCGCCGGGGTTGCGATGCTGGGTGGCGAGCTGACCCATCCCACCGGGGCCGCGCTGCGCCTCGGCTTGCGCGTGAATGACGATGCCTCGCGCCTGAGCGCGGGGGCCGGGTACGCGATGACCTCCCTCAGGCTGGATTACGCGTTCGTGGCCGACCGGCTCGGCTTGGGCGACTCGCATCGGGTCTCATTCACTGCGAGCTTCTGAGCCGTGCCGCCCGGGATGGTGCACGTCAGGGCGCAGGCCAGCTCTCGAGCGTGAAGACGCCGTCGCGCAGGACCACGTAAGTGAAGGTCTCGATCCAGTCGCCCAGCATGAAGAACGAGCGCGTCCCGTCGCGCCGCTCCCAGGCGTGATGGAAATGGCCCACCATCACCGTGTCGAAGCCCTCATCGAAACGCGGCGATGCGATTCGCGTCCACAGCCGGTCGCCATCGAGCGGACGGTCCCCGCGGGAATGGCGGGACCAGCGCGAGACGACGTGCGCGAAGGGGATGCCGAGGTCGGGATGGAGGAGCCCGTAGAGGGCGATGCTGGCGGGGTTCCTCAGCACCCGCTTGAGCATCTTGTAGCCGAGATCCCCGCTGGCCAATCCGTCCCCGTGGTGGAGCCAGATATGGTGCCCCTGAAGATCGAGCGCCAGCGCATCCTCGTGGGTCTGGATTCCCAGCTCGTCCCGGAGGAACGGGCCGAGCCAGAAATCGTGGTTGCCGTTCAGGTAGGTGATCTTCACCCCGGCCTGGCTCAGGCGCTGCAGGGCGGCGAGCGTGCCGAAATGACGGCGCGCAATGGCGGTCCGATATTCGAACCAAAAGTCGAACAGGTCGCCGACGATGTAGAGCGCCGAGGCGCGCCCTACGAGCGACGACAGGAAATCGTGAAGGCGCGCCTCGCGGGCCGCCTCCTGTTCCCGGGGGTCCGTGCCGAGATGGGCGTCGGCGAAGAAGTAGACGGCCTCCGGCGCGGGCATGCGCGGCAGCCTAGATGGCTTCGCCTGATTCGGCAATGTTCGGCGGCGGTTCGGCTGCGCCTCGGCGGCGGTTCGGTGGGCGCCCTCCGTCGCGGGGACCCCGCTTCGCGGCCCCGCTCGTCGGGCGCCCCCGAACCGCCGCCGAGGATCCCATCCGCGTCTGTGCCCTTGGGGAGAGGCGCTCGCAACATGCCCGCAACCTTGCACTTGTTCGCTGCGACCAAGTCACCACGCCCATCGTCGCCCATGCGGC
>CAYONG010000326.1:0-19532 GCA_964405235.1 uncultured bacterium
GGTCGGGCGGGCGGATCGATCCGTCTCGCGCAGGCGCTCCACGGACTTCCCCCGGACACGCGCCGGCGCCGCTTCGATGAGATCGCGACCGAGGACCGCCATCTCGGCGAGCGCATCGCCCGGATGATGCGAAATGAGGAGCTCATGTCGACCGAGGGCGGGGACGCCCTGAGCGACGAGAGCGCCGTCGTCCGCGCCAGCGAGGAAGGGTTCGAGTGGGAAGTCCTCACCGGCCCCCCGGCCCGTGGCCCCGCTCTCGCCCCTGACCTCGCCCCTGACCTCGCCCCCGGAAAATCGGGGGGAGGCCATGCCGGAACTCAGACGCCCTGATGGTTCGGCGCGCAGCGGTGTGCGCGCTCTGCTCCGATCATCCCCCGGCTTCCCGCCCGGGCTTCGAGACCTGGGCGACGCGCCGCACGAGATCTTCGTCCGCGGTGGTGTCTTGCCCGCGGTCGGGCAGGCGGTGGCGATCGTGGGTTCGCGGGCCGCGTCGGCCTATGGCGTGGATCAGGCGCGGCGGCTCTCGTGCGACCTCGCCCGCATGGGCTACGTTATCGTCAGCGGGCTGGCGCGCGGGATCGACGCTGCCGCGCATCGCGGTGCCCTCGAGGCCGGCGGCCGGACCGTGGCCGTGATTCCCTGCGGGCTCGACGCCATCACCCCGCGACACCATCTCGCGCTCGCCGCTGCGATCACGGCGCGCGGCGCGTTGCTCTCCGAATGGTCGCAGGGCGGGCCGCGCGGCCGGGGCGCGTTCATCCAGAGGAACCGGCTGATCGCGGCGCTCGCCGCGGCGACGGTGGTGGTCGAAGCCGCCGCGCGCAGCGGCGCGCTCTCCACTGCCGCCGCCGCCCATCGGCTTGGCCGGCCGGTGCTGGCGGTGCCGGGCGACGTGGATCGTGAGACCGCGCGCGGCTGTCATGCGCTGCTCAGGCGCGGGGCGCTCGTGTGCGAGCAGGCCGGCGATGTCCTCTCGGCGATCGGTCGCCCTCACCCGCCGGGGCAGGCGGCCGCGGCGGGCGTTGAGGCGGACACGCCTGAGGCGCAGATCCTGGTCGCGCTGGACGATGTCCCCCGTACGGTGGACGCGCTGGCCGCCGCGTGCGGTCTCGGTATCCCGGAGTCGCTGTCGGCGTTGCTCGCCCTGCGCTGGGCGGGAGCGGCGGCCTCGCTGCCCGGTCAGCGCTGGACGCGGGGTCGCGCGTGAGCCGCGGGCAGAAGCTCGAGGCGCTGCTCGTCCTGGTCCTGCGCGCCACCGTCCGCGCGCTCCCGGGCCGGGCGGCCCTGCTACTGGGCGCGCGCCTCGGAGACGTGGCTCGAATGGTCGGCATCCGCCGCGCGGTGGCGCTCGCCAACCTGGCGTTGGCGTTCCCTGAGCGCACTGCCGCGGAGCGCTCGCGCATCCTGGTCGCGCACTACCGCGACTTGGGCATGATGATGTGCGAAGCCGTCCGCGGGGCGGCAAGCGTGCATGCGGGCGAGGGCGAGATCATTGCCCACGCCCGCGGGCTCGAGCATCTCGAGGCCGCGAAACGGGCGGGGGGCGGCGCCATCGTGCTGACGGCTCATTACGGGGACTTCGGATTGCTCGGGGGCTGGCTGGGCCGGCTGAACCCGGTGGACATCTTCGGCAAGGCGCTCCAGAATCCGGCGGTCGAAGGCCTGCTGGTCCGGACCTGCGAGGAGACCGGGGTGCGGCGCATCGTCGCGGGCCCCGGGCTGAGGCGCCTGGTGGCCGGGTTGAGGAGCAACCGCTGGGCGCTCATGCTCGGCGATCAGGATGCCGGCCGCGGCGGGGTGTTCGTGCCATTCATGGGTCGCCTGTGCAGCACCACCCCCGCGCCTGCCGAAATTTCGCTGCGCACCGGGGCGCCGATCATCATGGCCTTCATCACCCGGCGCGACGACGGGCGCAACGACGTGGACGTGCTGCCGCCGCTCAACCTCGAGCGGCCCGGCGCGCCCGACGCGGTCGAGACGCTCACCGCGCTCCACACCGCGGTGCTCGAGCGCTGGGTGCGCATGCACCCGCACATGTGGTTCTGGCTCCATCGGCGCTGGAAGACCGCACCGCCCCCGCCGGCGCACCGCACCGAGGAGAACGGGGGTGAAACCGGCCCGTCGGGGCCTCGGGGGCCGGTGGCCCCGATCGCCCGCGGCGCGTGATGCACCGGTTCCAGATCCGCGTGCGCTATGGCGACACCGACCCGATGGGGTTCGCCTACTACGCCCACTACCTGCGCTGGTTCGAGATCGGGCGGGCCGAGATGCTGCGCGCGCTCGGGACCAGCTATCGCGAGGTCGAGGAGCGCGGCAACTCGCTGCCGGTGGTGGAGGCGCGTTGCCGCTATCTCAAACCCGCGCGCTACGACGACCTCCTCACGATCGAGACCGGGGTCGAGCGGTTGAATCGCGCCTCGGTCCGTTTCGCCTATCGCGTGCTGCGCGAGGAGGGGCAGGAGTTGCTCGCGACCGGCCACACCGAACATTGCTTCCTGCGGCGCGACGGGAAGCCCGGCCGGCCCGCGCCTGCGTTGGCCGAGCTACTGGCCCGCGCGCCGAGGGCGGCGGAGGGCGCCCCCACCTCATGATGGGCGGATGAGGCCGGTCTCAGCCCGTCGCGACCCGCTCGCGCGCGCCGCGACCCGCGTAGCCGCGCCATTCGAAGTCGGGGAACAGCGAGTCTCGCTGTTCGCACCCGGCGAGAAACGTCTCGTCGGCCTCGGAGAGCGAGCCGCCCCCGGTGCGGCGCTCGGCCAGGGTGGCGAGGCGCTCGAAGTCCTCGGCGTGCTCGGTCACCCGCAGTTGCGCGTAGTCGCGGGCCGAGAAGGTGGTGATGAGGAACTGCCAGTCGGAGGATTCGAGCAGGAGCAGCTCGCGTCCGGCCTGGGCGAGCAGCCGCTCGAGCAGCGGATCGCCGCCGACCGCAGAGCTGGGGGGGGCGGCCGCCTCGGCCGCGACCGCCAGCCGCTCGAAGCGGAGCTCGGCCGCGTGGATGAGCGGCCAGGTCCAGGCCGTCGCCTCATTGAGCCAGACGTCGTGCGCACCGCCATCACCCCATGAGCCCTCGGGGAGCGAGACCCGCTCCTCTGGGGGTTGGCGCTCGAGCATCCCGCCGGCCGAGAGCGCCGAGATGCCGCCGGCCTTGGCGCACAGGTCGAGCACCGCGGCCACGAAGCGCGGGCCCTCGAACCACCAGTGGCCGAACAGCTCGGTGTCGAACAACGCGCACACGACCGGCGGCGCGTTCTGGCGCCGCGACGCGTCGAGCAGGGTGCGCTCCAGCAGGGCGAAGAAATGGGCGGCGTGCACGGGCGCCCGCGCCTGCGCGGCCTCCGGCCGGTAGACCTGCTTGTGGGCCATGTCGGCCTTGGGATGCGTGACGCTCCAGTACCGATGTCCACCCGGGAAGCGCTTCTTGTGAAAGTCGAGGTAGGCCCCGTCGCCCGGATAGCCGTGCTCGCCACTCCACACCTGGATCGCGGTGACCGTGTCGCGCCCGAAGCAGGCGACCTCGCCGGTGTCTCCCACCCGGTAGGCCCGATAGGGCAGGTGCTCGGGATGCTCGAACCCAACCGCAGCCTCGCGCACCAGATGGTGGAGCGCGGCGAACCGGTCGGCGTAGACGCCGAGCGGCCGGCCACCGGCGAGCAGATGGGTGTCGACGAAGAAATAGCGCAGGTGTTCTTCGGCCAGGAGATCCTCGAGGCCGCGCCGTGCCACCGCCGGGGCCGGTGATCCCGCCGGCGGTCGCCAGGTTCCGGCCGGGCGATAGGCGCACTCGGGCAGCCAGACGCCGCGCGGGGCGCGGCCGAAGTGACGCCGGTGCGCCGTCACCGCGGTGTGGAGCTGACCCAAGGCCGCGGTGTCGTTGGCGAGCAGCGGCAGGTAGCCGTGGGTGGCGCCGCAGGTGATGATCTCGATCACGCCGCGCTCTTCCAGGCGGCGGAAGCGCGCGACCAGGTTGGGGCCGTGCGGCCCCATGAAGTCCTCGAGGCTCGCCCGGTAAAACAATTCCCAGCGCGACGCCAGGGCCGCGAGCGCACCCTCCCCGGAGCGCGTGTACCAGAGGCGGTCCTCGGCGGCAGCCGCGATCTTCTGTTCGACGTAGGCGACGAACTCGCGATGGAAATCGGGATGCGCGAGCTGCTCGCACAGCACCGGGGTCAGGCCGAGCGTCACGCCCAGCGGGCGGCCATCCTGCGCTCGCTCGTGGAACACCCGCCACAGCGGCAGGTAGGTCTCGGCCACCGCCTCGTTCAGCCAGTCCACGCCGTGCGGCCAGCGCCCGTGGTGGAGCACCCACGGGATGTGGGAATGGAGCACGAAGCCGAACGTCCCGGCGGTCATGGCGTTCGTTAGGCCTTGAAGCCCAACTCCTTGCCGCGCGGGTCGCCGTGCAGCTTGATGGGCCCGAACTGGCCCTCGTAGTTCTTGAGGTTCTGCTCGAGGGCCATGAGCAGCGACTTGGCGTGTTGCGGCGTGAGGATGACCCGCGCGTAGACCTTGGCCTTGGGGAGTCCCGGCAGGGCGCGGGCGAAGTCCAGGATCACCTCGGAGGCCGAGTGGGCGATGAACACGAGGTTGGAGTAGATGCCCTCGGCTTCGGCCTGGCCGAGTTCGACCTCGATGGGCTGCTGGGTTTTTTCCACGACCGGGCTCCTGTTCGCACCCAATCCCAAGGGTCTGTTCCCCACCCGGGATGGGATTCGGAGGGATCCCGGAGAGCGCGGAGCGTAGGGGTGGTGGCGACCTAGGGTCAAGCACAATCGTCGGTTAGCCGCTTGGGGTGGGCCTGGACGCCAAGGGTCCGGGAGCGACCCGACGCATCCCCATGGGTGGCATATCGCTTGCGCTGACTCCTTGCGTCCGAGTACGCCCGTCACCCGGGGAAACGCCTCGATCCATGGACCCCATCTCTCCCGATGCCGTCCCGGGTGCCACGCCGACGCCCGAGCCGGCTGCCGCCGTCCATGACGCGCCGCCCGACGCCGCGCTGCACGTGAGACGCCTGCCGCCGCGGATGACCGACCCCGTACTCGCGGCGCTGTTCCAGCATCCGCGCGATCTAGGGAGCCTCGAGCGCATGGTGCTGGCCTGGGCGGTGCACCCGCACGGTCCCGGCTTCGACCGCGCGCACTGGCTGGTCTGGAGCCCCGCGCGCGAGCTGCTGGTCGGCCGGCTGTGGTGGGGGGCGGCCGAAGCGACCGACGACCCCGCGGAGGCCCTGCTCCCGGCCCAGCGTCTGAACAGTGAGGGCCCGGATCCGGAACGCACGCGCGACGTCCGCACGCGGGTCGTCGCGCCCGAGCATCTCGGCGGGGTGGCGGGCGCGGCCTGGAGCGCATCGTCGATCGCGGTGGGTCCTCAGGCGCGCGCGGGCGACCTCACACTTGGTCCCACCGCCGCCTTCGGCGCGGTCGCGCTGACACGCGGCGGCCGGCGGATCGCGCTGCTCATCGGCGAGTGGGACGCACCCGGCGACGCCGCGGAGCGTGAGGTCGCGCTGGCGCAGATGCGCGATCTCGCGACCGCCGCGCTTGACGCCCAGGCGGCCCGCGACCAGGTGCGCAACCGGCATCGCCACGCCGGCGCGCTCGGCGAGTTTGCCCGCGCATGCGTATCGCCGCTGAACCTCGCCGAAATCCTCGAACTCGCGGATCGGCTCGCCGTCGAGGCAACCAGCGCTCGCGGCGGGGCGTTGTGGCTGGTGGACGGGAGCGGGGCGCCCGATCTGCGGAGCACGCACGGGCCGCCCGGGTCGCGCGAGCGGCTGGGCCGCCAGCTCGGCGCGCTGGCCGCGGTCGCCATCGAGCGCGGGCGACCCTTGGTGCTCGACCGGGCCACCGACGAGTCGTGCCTCGATCCCGACGTCGCGGCCCAGATACAGTCGCTGGTGATGCACCCGCTTTCGGCCTACGGGCGCTGCGTCGGCGCGCTCGCGGTCTACGACCGCGCCGTCGCCCATCCGGCGGAGTCGGAGGCTTTCGACCGCGCGGACGTGGAGTTCCTCGCCACCCTGGCAGATCTGATGGCGCTGGCCGAGGACCAGGCCCGCCGCTGCGAGGCGCTGCGCCATGCCGAACACCGCTCGCGCGAGCTCCAGCACGAGGTCGCGCGCAGCGAGCGGCTGGCCGCCCTGGGCGAGATGGCCGCGCGGGTCGCCCACGAGGTGCGCAACCCGCTCGCCTCGATCGGTGCGTTCGCCCGCCGGGCGCACAAGAACCTGGCCGCGGACGATCCCGGCCGCGAGTATCTCGAGATCGTCATCCGAGAGGCCGAGCGGCTCGAGCGCATGGTCGGCGAACAGCTCCAGTACGCGACGCTCCAGCGGCCGCGACTCAAGCTCGAGAGTATGAACACCGTGGTGCAGGAGGCGCTGCAGGCCGCCGGAGAATGCATGGTCCGGCGCCGCGTGCGGTTGCTCAAGAAGCTGAGCCCCGACCTGCCTCCGCTGCTGCTCGACTCCGAGCGCATCCGCAGGGTGATGGGGAACATCATCGACAACGCTCTCGAATCGGTCGCCCCCGGCGGACGGGTGCGGGTCGAAACACGACGCAACGGCGCCTATGTCATGGTGGACGTGTCCAGCGACGGGCAGTGCCGTCCCGGCGATCTCATGGAGCAGCTGTTCGTGCCGTTCGCGCTCAGCCGCCAGGGCGGGCCCGGCGTGGGGCTCGCGGTCGCGCAACAGGTGTTGAAGCAGCACGGCGGCGAAATGCGGGTGAGGAGCGAGGGCGAGTGGAGCACCATCTTCTCGTTCACGCTCCCGATCCCCGAGAATCAGGACCGCCGGCATCAGGGCCAGGAGCGCCGGCACGCGCGCGGCGACCGGCGGGAGCGCTTCCCGTCGGGGTAGGGGTGCGGCAACCCACTGAGACGACGTCTCGTAAAGCCAATGCGCCGGCCCACGGCGCCATCATCCGGTTGACGCTGCAAGAGTTGCCGTGATAGACGTTCCCGCCGTCCCGGCCCCGGAAGGCGCCTCTCCGGAGCCGCTCGCCCTGCGTGCGACCCTAGCTCAGTTGGTAGAGCACCGCACTGAAAATGCGGGTGTCCCCAGTTCGATTCTGGGGGGTCGCACCATTTTGTCACCGAGAGGGTCCGCGGCGGGGGCGTGAAGCCGCGCGATCACTTGGCCAGCCGCGTGCCGGTGTAGCTCAGGGGTAGAGCATCGCTCTCGTAAAGCGGAGGTCGTCGGTTCGATTCCGACCACCGGCTCCAGCGACAGGCGCCCCCCCGTTCTGAAGCGGGGGGCGCCGCAAATCGTCGAGCAGGCGCGGCGCCCATCCCGTGCTGCGCTGCGCCGTGTCCCTCGCTAGCCACGCCCCGCGTTGGCTACCTGCACTCCCCTCGCGTATCGTCCCACCATGTCTCCACCGCTCATGATCAGCGTCGCCGGCATCCGCGGCATCGTCGGCGAGTCGCTCACCCCGCCGGTGCTCGCCCGCTTCGCGGCCGCGTTTGCGCGCGGCCTCGGCGACGGGCCGGTTATCGTCGGCCGCGACGCGCGCCGCTCGGGGCCGATGGTCCACCGCGCGGTCGCGGCCGGCCTAATGGGTGCAGGGCGTGACGTCATCGATATCGGCCTTGCGACCACCCCGGCCACCCAGGTGGCGGTCGAAGAGCTCCACGCGGCGGGCGGCGTAATCCTCACCGCCAGCCACAATCCGGCCGAGTGGAACGCGCTCAAGTTCCTCTCGGGGCGCGGCGAGTTCCTCGACGCGGAGACCGGCGCCGCGGTCAAGCGCCGCTACGAATCGGGGGAGGCACTCTGGGTCACGTTCGACCAGTTGGGCAGCGAATCTGCCGAGCCGCGCGCCCTCGAATGGCATCTCAAGCGCGTGCTCGCGCTGTCGTTCATCGACGTTCCGGCCATCCGCCGCCGCAAGCTGCGCGCCGTGGTGGATGGCTGCGCCAGCGTCGGCGGGGTCGCGGTCCCGAGGCTGCTGCGCGATCTGGGCTGCGACGTGGTCGAGCTCGATTGCGCGCCGAACGGACACTTTACCCGGGTGCTCGAGCCGCTGGCCGAGCACCTCGGCGCGCTGGGCGCCGCGGTCCGCGAGGCCGGCGCCGACTTCGGCATCGCGCTCGACCCCGATGCCGACCGCGCCGCGTTTGTGGATGCCGGGGGCGTGCCGCTCGGCGAGGAATACACTCTCGCGCTCGCGGCCCAGGTGGTGCTCGCCCAGCAGCCGGGCCCGGTGGTGACAAACCTCTCCACCTCCCGTATCATGGACGCTGTCTGTGCCCATGCGGGCGTTCCGCTCCACCGCACGCCGGTGGGGGAGGCCCACGTGGTTTTGGGGATGCGGGCTCTCGGCGCGGTGGTGGGCGGCGAGGGCAACGGCGGGGTCATCCTGCCGGCGGCCCATTACGGGCGGGACGGGCTGGTGGCGGCGGCCCTCGTCTGTCAGGCCATGACGGTGGGCAACGGCCCCCTGCGCGCCCTCGCCAATGGTCTGCCAAAGCTTTGCATGGTAAAGGATAAGCTCCCGCGGGCCGATGAACCCTGGGAGGCCTCGGCGCCTCGTCTGCGTGCGGCTTTCCCCGATCACGCGGCGGACGCGGCCGACGGCCTGCGGCTGACGCTCGACGAGGAGTGGGTTCATATCCGTCCGTCGGGCACCGAGCCGGTGGTCCGCGTCATCGCGGAGTCACCGAGCGAGTCTCGCACCCGCGAGTTGATCGAGCGGGCGCGGCGCGCGCTGCAGTTGGGGAGCTAGGGAGGACCTGGGTCCATGTGCGGCATCGTCGGATACGTCGGTCATCGCGAGTGCATGCCGATCCTGCTCGAAGGCCTGAAGCGCCTGGAGTACCGGGGGTACGACTCCGCCGGCGTCGCGATTCAGTGCAACGGCTCGCTCGGGGTGCGCAAGGCGGCGGGCAAGATCCGCGTGCTCGAAGAGCGGCTGTTGGCCGGCGCCCCCTCGGGGACGACCGGCATCGCCCACACCCGCTGGGCGACCCACGGCGAGCCGAACGACGACAACGCCCACCCGCACGCCGATTGCACCGGCCGGGTGGCGCTGGTCCACAACGGCATCATCGAGAACTACTCGGTGTTGAAGAGCGCCCTCCAGGCAGAGGGGCACCGGTTCGAGACCGATACCGACACCGAGGTGCTGGCCCACCTGATCGAGAAGCACCTGCAGCGCGGGCTCAAGCTCGAGCAGGCGGTGGGCGCGGCGCTGCGTGCGGTCGAGGGCACCTACGGCATCGCGGTCGTGTGCGCGGACGAGCCGGGGGTTCTGGTGGGGGCGCGTAATGGCAGCCCGCTGGTGGTGGGGGTCGGGGAGGGCGAGTACTTCCTCGCCTCCGACGTGGCCCCGATCGTTGAGCACACGCGCCAGGTCGTCTACCTCGACGACGGCGAGATGGTGGTGATGACCTCGGAAGGCTTCCACACCGCGACCATCGAGCACGAGCGCATCGACAAGGAGGTCCACGAGGTCGAGTGGGACCTGGGCCAGATCGAGAAGGGCGGCTTCGCCCACTTCATGCTCAAGGAGATCCACGAGCAGCCCGAGGCGGTGCGCAACTCGATGCGCGGACGCGTGATCCCCGACGAAGGGCTGGCGCGGCTGGGCGGCCTCAACATGTCGCCCGAGGAGTTGCGCGACATCCGGCGCATCATCGTCCTCGCGTGCGGTACGTCGTGGCATGCCGGGCTGATCGGCGAGTACATGATCGAGGAGTTCGCACGCATCCCGGTCGAGGTCGAATACGCGTCCGAATTCCGTTACCGCAATCCGATCGTTGATGAGGGCACGGCGGTGCTGGTCATCTCGCAGTCGGGGGAAACCGCCGACACGCTCGCGGCCATGCGAGAGGCGCAGCGCAAGGGCGCCCGGTCGCTCGGCATCGTCAACGTGGTGGGGTCGACCATCGCCCGCGAGTCCGATGGCGGCGTCTACATCCACGCGGGTCCCGAGATCGGGGTCGCCTCGACCAAGGCGTTCACCTGCCAGGTGACCGTGCTGTCGCTGCTGACACTGGCGCTCGGCCGGCAGAGGGAGATGTCGCTCGAGCAGGGGGTGAAGCTGGCGCGCGCGCTCGAGGAGATCCCGGGCAAGATGGAGCGGATCATTGAGGGCAGTGGGGATGTCGAGCGGATCGCGGCGCAGCACGCCCAGCACAACAACTTCATCTACCTGGGACGCGGGTACAACTTCCCTGTGGCGCTCGAGGGCGCCCTCAAGCTCAAGGAGATCTCCTACATCCACGCCGAGGGCTACCCGGCGGCCGAGATGAAGCACGGTCCGATCGCGCTGATCGACGACAGCATGCCGGTCGTCTTCATCTGCACGCGCGATGCCGCCTACGACAAGGTGATGAGTAATATGATGGAGGTGCGGGCGCGGCGCGGCCGCATCATCGCCATTGCGACCGAAGGCGACGACCGGGTGTGCCAGCACGCGGACCATGTCCTGTACGTGCCCCACACCTTGCCGATGCTGCAGCCGCTGCTGTCGGTGATCCCGTTGCAGCTTCTGGCGTATCATGTGGCGGTGCTGCGCGGATGCGATGTGGACCAGCCGCGCAATCTGGCCAAGAGCGTGACGGTGGAGTAAGGAGGAGCCCGGTGAAGACCCCGCTCAACGTCGCCGATGCCCCGAAGGCGATCGGCCCCTACAGCCAGGCCCAGGTCGTGCGCCTCCATGGCGGAGGCCGCCTGGTCTTCACCGCCGGCCAGGTCGGGTTGGATCCGAAATCCGGGGAGATCGTCCCGGGCGGCATCACCGAGCAGACCGCGCAGGTGATGAAGAACCTGACCGCGGTGCTCGCCGGGGCGGGCCTGTCGCTCGCCGACGTGGTGAAGACCACCGTGTACCTGGCCGACATGCAGGACTTCCAGGCGATGAACGAGGTCTACGGGCGACATTTCCCCGACGCTCCACCGGCCCGCACGACGATCGCCGCGGCAGGCCTGCCGCGCGGCGCGCGGGTCGAGATCGACGTGGTCGCCGCGGGCCGCGACCTCTGATAGACGCACCCGCGCGGCAACGGGGACCACGGCCGCGTATCCACCCACCCCGACCAAGGACAAGATCGTGAGCCTGCGGCGCCGCATCGAGGTGCGGCTCACCGCGCAGGTCGCCAGCGCCGGCTGAGCGTCAAAGCTGGGTCCGGCGGACCTGCGTACAGCGTTGCGCGGACTCCCCGCGCAGAAGCGGGACCGGCGCGTCCTCGTGGATCACTCCACGCTGGACGATGCCGGCGTGTTCGCGTTTGGCCGCGGCGAGGCGCTCGTCCAGACGGCGGACTTCTTCACACCGGTGGTGGACGACCCGTACGACTTCGGGCAGATCGCGGCGGCCAACGCCCTCTCGGACGTCTACGCGATGGGAGGGAAGCCGCTCACCGCGCTTGCGCTGCTCTGCTGGCCGGACGCCGTGCTGGCTGCCGAGACGCTGCGGGAGATCCTTGCGGGGGGACAGGATAAGATGTCGGAGGCGGGGGTCAGTATCCTGGGCGGGCACACGGTGCGCGACCCGGAGCTCAAGTTCGGCTACAGCGTGACCGGCGTGGTCAAGCGTCGCCACCTGCTCACCAATGCCGGCGCCCGGCCGGGCGACCGGCTGCTGCTGACGAAACCGCTCGGGACCGGGATCCTGGCCACGGCGCTCAAGCAGGGGAAGCTCGACCGCACACTGACCGCGAGGATGACCAGGCAGATGGCGACGCTCAATCGCCGTGCCGCCGAGGCGGCGGTGGCGTTCGGCGCCCGCGCGGCGACCGACGTCACCGGCTTCGGCCTGCTCGGACACGCCTCCCAGCTCGCCGACGCCGGGGGGGTTTCGTTGCGCCTCGCGCCGAGGGCGGCGTGGGTCCTCCCGCGTGTGCTCGAACTTGCGGCGGCGGGGTTCACCCCGGGCGGCCTTCACAAGAACCGAGAGTTCTATCGCGGACAGATCGGCGGCCATGCGCCGGTGGAGCCGCTGGAGCTGGCGCTCTATGATCCGCAGACGTCCGGAGGTCTGCTGATCGCCGTGCCCGCCCGCAAGGCGGCAGGGCTGGTCGGCTCACTGCGCCGCGGGCGCGTCTGGGTGGCAGATCTGGGCGAGGCGACCGTGCGCGGGCCGAAGACGATCGAGTTCACGTGACGGTGGGGCAGGGGTTTCGGGTGTCGGTGGGGCATGTGTCGATGCGGGAACGAATGGGATCTGGTGGTCCCCGGGGACTTCAAATGCGATTTCTAGTGCCGGTGAGTCTCCGTTGTCCCATGCCTTCGGCCGTTTTCAACGACTTAGCCGGACGGCCTGTCTCTTAGATTCCCCTGAGTCTCCTGAGTTCCCGCACACGTCCCGCACACGGGATTCCCGACTCGCCGCGAGCCGCGTCAGCCCTTCGGCAAGGTCGCTCTCGCTGACGATTGCGTATCGGTCGAACACGCTCCGCGTCTCCCATCCGCACAACCGCATGATGACTTTCTCGGGGACGCCAGCACGCACGAGGTCGCGAGCAGCCGTGCGCCTCAGGTCGTGAATCAACACGCCGGGCAGGTTCGCTGCCTTCCGCGCCTTCTCCCATGCGTCATGGAATCCGTGCGTGAACGGGCGACCCTGCTCGTTGTGGAAAACGTGTTTGCCGATGCGTCCTAGTTCGCGCTCTACCCGTGCCGTCGCCTCACGCTGACGATGGATGAGGTCGGCCAGCGCGGGGTCGGCCGTGTAGGGCAGGGTGCGCGGCTCATCGCTTTTCGTGTCCTCGATACGGATGATGCCCGCCTTCCTGTCCACCTGCCGCCACTCCAACGCGAGCGCTTCACCGAGCCGCCAGCCGGTGAGCGACAGAAACTCGATGACCGGCCGATAGACGGGTTCAAGGTGCGCGAGCACCGCCGCGAGTTCATTCGCTTCGAAGAAGCCGCGACGGCGGCTCGTTTTCGGAATCTTGACCCTCGGAAACTCGGGCCGATGCCGGAACGTCTCGCCGTAGGTGAGCCGCGCCAGCCTCAGCATGAGCGACATGCACGCGAGTTCTTTGTGAATCGTGCTCGCCGCCGCCTTCTCTTTCCTGCGCCGCGCCACGTAGGCCGCGAGCCGGGGTGTCGTGATTTCGACGGCCCTCGTCGAACCGAACATCTCGCGCAGATGCCGGATGCAGTTCGTCAGCGTGGCGACCGACCTGCGGCCCTCGCTGGCGTAGTTCTCTAGCGCCAACTTTTCAAGGTCAGCGAACGCGACCAGCCTCGCCTCGGGGGCGTAAGACCCGCTCGCAATCTCGCCGAGCCATTGACCGAGCATGGTCCGCGCCTCGTTCTCGTCCGTCGTCTTCGCGGGTTTCCGATGCTGGCGGCCGTCATGCCAGATTTCCAGCCAGTACCAGCCGCCCGCGCCGCGCCGGTAGGTTCGCCCGAGTCCTCGCTGACTCATCGGTTGACTCCTTTCTTGCCGCGATACATCCGCAGTCCGTCCGTCACGATGTCGCCTTGGTCCCTCATCTCGACGGCCGCCTGTAAGCGCAACCAACGCCGCAACTCGCCGGGCAAGAGAATCCGGATTGGCGTTGGGTCGTCCGTGCGACGTGGCCGCCCAATGGTCTTCTTGACTGCCTTCGCCATAGTGCCTCCCTTCTATGACCATGAAACCACGCGGGCAGTCTGCGGTCAAGGTCATCGTTGACGCCCCATCATGTAGAGGTCGAAGCCGCGCCGGTCGAAGCGCAGCGTCCGCTCGCTCATGCGCCGGGTGAACGGCCAGCGACGCGCGCGCCGATAAACCTGTTTGACCGTGAGCCGAAGCCGGGAGGCGACTTCGGCGGCCGTCAGCATCTCGCCGTCGTGGCCGTTCGCGCCGGGGGCCGCGAGCCGGGTGCGGAGCACGGCCGCCAGCCCCTCGACCCGCGCCAGCGCGGCCGCCGCATCGGCGGGGGAGAGGTCGAGCGCCCGCTCCGGGGCGTCGAGCAGGTCGGCCATTGTGGGCACGATGCTCATGCGACGGTCAGGCATGGGTCGCCTCGACGTTCGGGTGTCGTTCATCACGGCGGGCACGCTTGCGATCGCGGCGCTGCGCCCTCCGCTCATCGCGCTCCCGTTGCCGCTCGCGGCGTAGCCGCTCGGCCACCTTGCGCTCGACGTTCACGGTTCGCCTCGCTCCCCGGGGGGCGGACCGAGCGCGCCGGGACGCTCGGCGCATGGGCGGAGGTTTCGCCCTGCTCGGCCGCCACCCCTCGGGGATATGTGCTGAACATCGGTTCGCGACCGTGACGGATCGCGCTCCAGGTGGACCGCTCACCCGGCCCGGCCCCCGGCCCACCCGACCCGGCGTTCGGCCGCGCACGGTCAAGGGCGGCCCTCACAGCGAGCCTCGGGCGGGCGACTTGGCGAGCGCGACCCTCACCACGTCGGCGACGATGCCGCGCACGCACTGTCGGCATGCGGGCAGTCGTGGTTCGGCGAGCACAAACCCATGCCGGAAGTACCAGCGGCCGACGTGGCCGCAACGAGGGCGGAAACGGGGACGTGCGGCTTCGTCGTACCCGTACCAATGCGCCAGCTTCGGCCCGGCGGCCGACGCATACCAACCTCCGTGCTGCGGTCCGGGGACGAAACAGAGGGCTTTGAGGGGCTTCATGGGACCGGCTCCGTTTCTGGCGTGGCGTCTGACGTGGCGGCGGGAACCTTTCCCGTAATGTCTTCTAATGCTTTGACAAGAAAGATATAGGGGTCGATTCCGCGTTCCGTCCCCGCCCCTTCCAACATTTCGGGAAAGGTCGGCCCCCCGCCCCCCGCCCCTTCCGACATTTCGGGAAAGGCTCCGAGTTCGCGTCGCAACGCCGGGCCGATGCGCCACTTGTCGGCCTTCCCGGCCCCTCCAGCGACCCGCGCCAGCACGCCGTAGGCCGACAAGTCCTCCAGCGTGCGCCGGGCCGTCGTGGTCGGATAGGCGACGGCCACGGCAACGGCCGTTGTGTCCGGCTCACCGAGCCGCAGGACCGCCTCCAGCACCTTGCGGCGGACGGCGGGCATCGAGTCGAGCGCCACGCGGCGGACGATGGTCCACCGTAGCGCGTGCTCCACGCCGATTGCCGCGAGTCCGTCGTGCAGCCGCCTCAGCGTGACCGCCAAGCGCGCGGGCGACTCGGCTCCGGGGACAAGTTCAACCTCACGGGTCCGCGCATCTCGCTCGACTGCGGAGCGGCACAGGCTTGCGAGCATCGCGAGCGAAACGATGTAGTCGCGCTCGGCGTCGCTGAGGTCGCCGGGCGTCTCGGGAAGGATGAGGCTGCCGAAGAACGCGGACACGGCTGCCGTGAGTTCCCGACGCATGGCGGTCTCGTGCCCCGCGTGTGCGAGTGCCTTTCGCGCTCTCTCCACGCCCGACCCGCCTTCAAGCCGCAGGAGCGTGAACCGCTCACCGAGCGACGCCATGACGCCGTGGAAGGTGTCGAGCGTGGGCGGACAGCCTCCGACGAATCCGACATGCCCCGACCACGAAAGCGAGCGTCCGCCGTCCGTCCCAACATGGCGGGTCCACGAGCCGTCGTACACTTCTCGAAGCGCCGCGAGCACCCCCGCTCGCGCATCGCGATTCATCGAAAGCACGCTGCCGAAGTCTTTACAGAGAAGGACGCCCCGTTCGCCGATGACGCGGAGCAGCCCGCCTCGTGCGTCCTTCGCCTTCTCCTTCGCGGGCGTGCCAGACAGCAACGCGGCTTCGGTCAACGTCGCAGCCGCATGCACGTCGGGAAGCCCGCGCAGCGGCTCAAGGGTCTCGGTCTTGCCGCTGCTCGGCGGACCCACGAGCAACAGCCACAATGGGTCGCCCTCCATCCTGTTCGCCGCGATGGTCGCGAGCACGGCAAGCAGTGGAACGGGGTCCGGCATGTGCAGCCACTTCGCGAACGTCGCCTGCACGTCGGCCAGCGTTGGCGGCCCTTGTGGTGACGGCCCAGCGAGTGCGTCCACCTGCTCGTCGCCGGTCGGCATCATGGCGAGCAGGTCGGTCGCGGTACCGCCTTCCGCCCCGAGAAAGTCGGCGGCGTCACCGTGCTCCGGCGCATGCGGCCACCGGAATACGCGCACGGTCGCCGCGATGCCGCGAAGCCGTTCGGCGATGCGCGCCATGTGCTGACGGCCCGGCTCGTCGTTGTCGGGCCATAGCACAACGTCGCGCCCCGCGAGCAGGTTCAACACCTCGACGCTCGGCGTGGCCGCCGCGCCGCACACGGTCGCGACCGCGCTGACGCCGTGCGCCACGAGCGCGTCGCAGCACTTTTCGCCCTCGACCACGATGACGACGCCCTCGCCGACCGACTGCGCGCCATACAACGGCAGGTCCGTGGTCCGCAGCCCGTTCAGCGAAGGCTTGCCGCCGCGCTCCCAATGGAACCGCTTACCGTCCGACCCGTCGCGGCGAACGTGAATGGCGACGAGGTTCCCGGCGCGGTCGCAGATGTGATAACGCGTCTCGGCATCGCGTTGAAATCCGCCCGCGCCGTTCTTGCCCTGTGCGTCGCATGAAACGCTCGGCCGTTGAAAAAGGGAGCGCGCTCCCCTTTTGCCCTGCGCGTCGCATATGGCGCTCGGTCGTTCGGTCGCGCGTGGCGGCATCAGGTCGCCGACTTTCAGGCCGAGCGCCGCGAGCACGACGGTCGTTTCGCATCCGGCGTGACAATGAGCGAGCGCGCGCGCATCCCCGCCCTCGCTCACCGATAGGCTCGCAATGCGGTCGTCGTGACCGGGACACCGCGCCTGCCAGCCCGCGCCGTTCTTGCGCGGCCCGAATCCACCACGTTCAAGCGCGTCGAGGACCTTCTCGGTCGGCGTCATCGACTGCGCCCGAGCAGGTCGGCGACCAGCGCGACCAGAACGGCGACGAGCCGCCGCGCGTGATGTCGCATCTCGACGGCGAGCCAGAATCGGCGGGCGTTCATCGGTCGCCCTCAAGTTTCGCGAGCGCTCGCTCGTTCATGTTCTGCACCCACGCGCGCCACAATCGGACCGGGACCACGGCCCGGCCGCCGACCTTCGTCAGCTTGAGCAGCGGCTCCCGCGCGAGCAGGTGCGCGACGTCGGCCGGTTCGAGATTCAAGAGCCGAGCGATGTCGACTCGCGTGAGGTACCGCTTGACGTGTGCCATGCGAAGAAGATAGCGTGGTCATTGGTCAGTGATAATGACCACTCAACGAGAGAGGCGAAAGTGCAACCAAGCCAACTGATTGCGAGCCTCATGCGGTTCGGCGGCCCCCTGAGCGCGCTCAACCAGCGGCTGCTCCGCGAACGCCCGGACTTCGCGGCGGCGCTCGCGGGCGACGAGCAGGCACTGGAACGGCTGAAGTTACTGGTAAGCGGCTACGGGGGGCAGGAGCGCGCGAGCGGGCGGAATCAGGCGCGCGTATCCGTGAGACATGGCGCGAGCGCGCGCGAGCAAGCCCACGCCGAGGTCATCGCCGCACGGCTCGCTGCTTACGCGGCCGCGCACGAGGACTTCGCGTTCTGGCGGCGCGTCATCGGCCCAGCCGTCACGATGAAGCGACTCGGCGCGGGGACTGACGAGAACGGGCCGTGGCAGGACGTGCGCCTACGCTGCCCGCACTTTTGGAAGAAGCCGCAGAAACTCCGACTCCGACGCGAACCTTTGGCGCTGGAGATGCGAAACGACACGCCCTACGCGAAGGTCGCCGACGACCCCGTGCTGCGCGAGATGCTGACGCTAGCCCGGCGGGTCGCGTTCCCGTGCGGCTGGAGCGAGGCGCAGGGCGTCCGGTGGCTGCTGACTGGCGCTGCGCCGAAGCCCTCGCCGTTGACGGTGAGAGTGATGTCAGCCCCGGCGGGTAGCCCGTTCGCGGAGGCGGCCACCGTCACCGTCATGGCACAGTCGAGCGTCGTCTCCCATTCGCGGCTAGTGGCGGCGCTCGCGAAAGCCCTCAAACGTCGACCCGGCCGCCCCGTGAATCCGAGCACGGCCACCCTCGTGTCGTGGGTCAGGGCACGGCCCAAAGAGACATGGCCGGACCGCATGAGCGCATGGGACCGCGATAGGCCGCCCGGCTCCCGGCGCTTCGCCGACTACCGCGCGATGCGCCGTGCATATGTGCGGGCTATCGCGCGCCGTGGACGCTAGCCCGTGGTCACGGCCGCCCGTCCTCGCTGAGCCGGTCCAACTCCGACAGCGCCATTCGCACGCCCTCGTCGAGCGAGGTGTCGAGCGCGTCGCGCTCATAGCGGTATAGGACCTGCTCGACCTCGCGCCCGAGGATTTCGCGGATGCGGGCAATATCGTTCTCGGCGGCCAGCGCCGGGGCCACACGATAGACAAGCTCGGCCAGCGCCTCGCCGAACAACAGGTCCGGGTCGCGCTCGGTCACGCGGTTCTACGCCGACGCGCGCCAGAGGTCGGCGTCGACAGCGCCGATAGTTCGTCGAGCGCGTGATTGATTTCTACCTCGACGACGACGAAACATGCATCGACGTCGGATAGACCCGCCACGACGGGCGCGAGCCGCGCCGGTATCCCATGCAATCGTTCGCGCACACGGCGGCAAGCTTCGAACACGGCCGACTCGACGCTCGTCAGCGACACGAGGTCGCCACGACGCCGCCGGAGTTCAAGCCGTGCCAACCCCGCCTTCGCGTCCATCAACGCGCGATTCGACTCCGCGACGGTCGGCGACCCGTTGCGATGCGGGCGAGGTCGCGTGTTCGCATCCCACGCTGCATCGGCCCGCTCTCGGTCAATCGAGCCGTCGGCGTTCGCCTCGATGCGACCCTCGCGCAATGCTTTGAGGACCGCGACGTGCGAGACGCCGCGATGCCGACCGTAGCCGCGAATGCTCAATGCCGCCATGCGCGCATCTCCGTGGTAACTCCGTTTTGTGCCCATCCTCTAGCGATATCGGTCGCTGTTCCCGTACCCGCGTGTCGCGCCCCGGAAGGACCCGCGCTGCTCGCGAGCAACGCACCGAGTCTTTGATGCACGCGCCGCGTCGCGCAGTATGTCTGCGCGCTCAGCCGCGCCCGCGTCGTGCATGACGACCTCCGATTCCCGATCCGTTCGTAGTTCACTCGCGACGCCGCTGCATTCACCGCGCCTTGCCATTCCGGGCCGTGCTGCGCGCGCAGGTCGCCCCTCGCTTGCGAGAGCGTTGAAAAAGCGTGCCGGCTCACCTTTTGGGAATCGCGCGCCAGCTTCATGTAGTCCTTCGCGGTGCCCCTGCTCAGGTGGAAGTTACGGTCGAGCCACGACCCCCAATCGCCGTGCTCGACCTGTTCCTTCGCTTCCATCAGCAACTCGCCCGCCGCACAATAATGCTCGATGCTCGCTTTGTCGCCAGCCGACAACCCGACCTTGATGAGCGGGGCCAGCACTCGCAGAACAAAAGGACCGCGCGCGGTCGTTTTCAACGCTCTCGGCGGCCACAGACCCACGACGACACGGACACCGCATCGCCAAGATGGGCGCGGCGGGGCGGCGCGGAGGACGCCTGCGGACGTGTGCCTACCACGTCCTACCCCGCGCGCCGGTCAACGCACGCTCACCGCGACGGCATCCTCGGCGCATGCGGGCGCGACCGTCACCCTCGAC
>CAYONG010000327.1:0-14832 GCA_964405235.1 uncultured bacterium
GTGCTTCTGCGCCGCCTCGGAGATCTTGCGCGCCAGGCTCTGGATGGCCTGATCTCCACGTGTGTAACCGTATTGGTCGTTGAAGGACTTGAAGTAGTCGATGTCGATCTGAAGCATCGCGAACGGGGCGCTGCGCGCGAGCCGCTTCTTCAGCTCGAGCGTGATCGACTGGTTGCCGGGAAGCCCGGTGAGCGGGCTGGCGGAACGCTGCTGATGGCTCCATTCGAGCGCGTTCTTGATCCGCAGCTCCAGTTCGCGCTTGCCCCACGGCTTGATCATGTAGTCGTTGGCTCCGCCCTCGAGACCGGTGAGGCGGGCGTCGTCCTCGCCGCGGGCCGTGAGCATGATGATCGGGATGTGGCGCGTGGTGAACGACGCGCGCAGGCGCCGGCACACCTCGTAGCCGTCCATCATGGGCATCATCACGTCGAGGAGCACCAGATCGGGCAGGATGCTCTGCGCCTTCTCGAGCGCGATCTGACCGTTCTCGGCCTCGACCACCTCGTAACCCGCAGCCTCGAGCTGAAGGGTCAGCACCTGGCGCAGGTTGAGCTCGTCTTCGGCGACAAGGATCCTGGGTTTCGACACGCCGTGGATTTCCCTAAGTGGGTGACGCGAACACGGGACACGTGGCTTACTGCCATGATTCATCGGCACGCCGGGCGGGGGGCTGAAGCGGAACATGGGCGCGCGTCACCGGGTGCCGCTTGTCGCCCATGGAGTTATCGCGATGGAGGAGGGCGCGGGCGCACCGGTCGGAGGTCGTGCGAGCGTGTCTGCCGTCCGGGCGGGATCCGCGCCCGGACGGGTTCAGCCGCGGGGGACCGGCAGGCCCGAGGCTTCGAGCGAGGCGACCGCGTCCAGCTCGGCATCGCCGGACTCGCCACGCGCCAGGCTCCAGGCGCCGATCAGCGCCACCATCGCCGCGTTGTCCGCGCACAGCCGTGGCGAAGGGATACGCAGCGTCACGCCCCGCCCGGCGCATTCGGCCTCGAGGCGCAGGCGGAGCTCGCGATTGCAGGCGACCCCACCGCCGAGCAGGAGTGCCCGCGCCCCGATCGCGGCGACCGCGCGCATACTCTTGGTGGCCAGCGTGTCGACCACGGCGGCCTGGAAGGAGGCGGCGATATCGGCGGCGAGCTTGTCCGGCCAGGGCGGCGCCCCGTGCGCTGCCAGCGCCAAAGCCACCGCGGTCTTCAATCCCGAGAACGAGAAGTCCAGCCCCGGCTGGTGGAGCATCGGGCGCGGGAAGTCGAACGCGGTCGCGTCGCCCTCGGCGGCGAGGCGGTCGATGGCGGGGCCGCCGGGAAAACCAAGGCCGAGCAGCTTGGCGACCTTGTCGTAGGCTTCGCCGGCGGCATCGTCGCGGGTGCTGCCGAGCCAGCGGTAGTCGCCGAAGCCGCGCACCTCGACCAGCTCGGTGTGCCCTCCGGAGACCACCAGCGAAACAGCAGGCCAGGGACCTTTCCCGTGCTCGAGCGCGGTCGCGTGGAGGTGGCCCTCGATGTGGTTGACCCCGACCACCGGGATTCCGAGCGCGAAGCCATAGGCCTTTGCGAACGCGACCCCGACCACCAGAGAGCCCACCAGCCCCGGGGCGCGCGTGACGGCGATCGCGGTCAGATCATGCGCGCCGATGCCGGCTTGCGCGAGGGCCCGGCTGACCAGAGGCGGGAGCAGCTCGAGGTGGGCGCGGGCCGCCAGCTCCGGCACCACCCCGCCGTAGAGCTGGTGGAGGTCCTGCCCGGCGATCAGGTGCGCGCGCAGCGTACGCGAGTCCTCGAGCACCGCGACCGATGTGTCGTCGCACGAGGTCTCGATGCCGAGCACGAGGTGGGTGTTGTTTGGCGTGGGGGTGCCCATCGGCCCGGGGTGCACTTCTATTCCCAACCTCATGTCGCCTCGGGCTCCAGGGCGGATTCGAGCCAGGCCATGTATGCCGGGGCTCCGGCGGCGATGCGCACCGCGATGCACTCGGGGGTGCGGTAGGGGTGCAGCTCGTGCAGGCGAGAGATGAGGGCGGTCCAATCCTGCTTGCGCGTCTTCATCAGCACCATCACCTCGGGCTGGTCGGCGACCTCGCCCTCCCAGCGGTAGAGCGAACGGACGCCCGGCAGCAGGTTGCCGCAGGCGATCAGTCGCTCCTCGACCAGCGTCCGCGCCACGCGTGCCGCATCGTCGGCGTTGGCGAACGTGGTGAAGACCATCAGCATCTCGGTCACGCGCTCCTCCCTGGGTGGCGCCCGCTGACACAGGGCGGGCGCGAAGTGTAGCATCCCGGCGTGCGCCTCCTTCCCGTCCCCTCCCGTGCCGTTGCCGGCATACTCGTGCTCTCGCTGGCCACGGCTAGCGCCGCCCCCAGCGGTTCCATCGATCGGGCGCAAGACGGGGCGCGGGACCTGCCGCCGATCATCTTCGTCTCGCGCGGTCCGGTGCCGGGCGTGCCGGGCGCGATCCCGGGCCTCGGGCCGCATCACCGGGCGGTGGTGACCGGCGGGCGGCTCATGGTGCGCGAACGCGACGGACGGGTGCGGGAACTCCTCCCACGGGGCATGTGCTTCGACGTGAGTGATCCCGCGGTTTCCCCGGCCGGGAGCCGGATCGCCTTCGCCGGGGTGGCCGGATCCGACAGCACATGGCGCATCTGGGTGGTCGGGATCGACGGTGGCGACCTGCGACAGATCACGTTCACCTACGGCGACGCGGACGATCCCCCGCGGATCCAGGGCGCTGGAACTCAAGCTGTGCTATTCCCACGCTTCGACGATCTCGACCCGTGCTGGATCGACGATTCGACCCTGGTCTTCGCCAGCACGCGCTATCCCCAGCGCGCGCAGTACGCGGATGTGCGGGTGACAAACCTGTTCAAGATCTGCCTGTCGCGGGCGCCCGGCCGGTCGTGCCCGCCCCGGCGTATCACCGCCGAGCGCAACGGCGCCGAGGAACCGGCGATGGATTGGACGACCGGCCGTCTGCTCTTCTCGCGCTGGTGGTTCAACCGCCACCGAGCCGCCGACACCGCCTCAGGGCTCACCGCCGACCCCGCCGCGGCGATCGCGCGTGACACCGTGAACCTGTGGCAGACGATGGAGATGTCGCCGTCCGTTCCCCGGCCGCGGCTCGCCGCCGGCGATCTGCTCACCCGTCGGGGCACGATGGGGTACCAACCAAGCGTGCTGGCCGACGGTTCGATCGTGGCCGTCTACGCCGCGAACCTGGGCCTTTCGCCGCGCCCAGGCGGGACCGGCATCCATGTCCTCCCCCGCCCGTTCGCGCCCGCCCGCCGCCTCGCGGGGGCGATCGTATCCGGTCATGCGGGAGACGCCTACGGCGGGACCCAGGGCCTGGCGCCACCCTCGGCCTGCTCGCCTGCGGGACTGCCGGACGGTCGCGTGCTGTTCTCTTACAGTCCGGGTGCGCGGGGCGACTTCGGCATTTACGTCATGAACGCCGACGGTTCACGCATCCGGCGCGTGCTCGACTTGCCGGGCACGCTGGAACTGGACGGCGCTCCGATCGTACGCCGGCCCACGCCACCGCGCGAGGCGCCACTGGCCGCCGAGGAGTACGAGGATCCGGAAGAGTTTGTCCGCCAGGCCGCCGCGGGCCCCGTGCTCCTGCCGGGCCCGAATGTGCCGGCCACGTCCCCTCCGGCCGATCCGGCCGGGAACTCAGGCCAGGGCGCGACATTTCGCTTTCACGACCTCGACGTGTTCGCTGACGGACCGCCAGGCTCGCCGGCGCGCGGCGCCGCGCCGCGCACGCCGGGGGCGCGCATCCGCTTCTTCGCGATGCTGGCGAGGCCCGAGCGCGAGGGCGGCGACACCGCGATCCTGGTGCGCGAGGCGCCGGTCGGGCCGAATGGCGAAGTGAACGAACGGGGGCTTCCCGCCGACCTCTCGATGTTCGAGCAACTGGTCGGCCCCGACGGTCGGACCCTGATGACGGCGCACGGGCCCGCCCATGTCGCCGGCTCCAACGCGGGCGCCGCCGGCTACGCGAGCCGCTGTGTCGGGTGCCACCTGGGCCACTCGACGCTGCCGATCAAGATCGCCGCGATTCGCGAGAAGCGGGCGGGAAGATGAGCGGCACCGACCGGCTCTCCATCCTCCACACCTGCTGGGAGGGCCATCCGTCCGGGCAGACGCGGGTCATCATCGACCTCGCGCGCGGCCAGGCGGCGGCCGGGCACCAGGTACGCGTGGCCTGCCCGGCGGACTCGCCGCTCGAGCAGATGGTGCGGACCGCCGGGATCGTGGCCGCACCGCTGGCGTTCGGGCGCCCCGCCGAGACCGGCTCGGTCATCGCCGGCATCGCAGCCGAGCAGGCCGCCGACCTGGTCAACGCTCACTCCTCGCGGGATCGCAAGGCGGTGCTGTGGGCCCGCCGACGCGGCCGGATGACCGCCGCCCTCGTCTTCACGCGCCACGTGCGCACGCTCACCTTCCCGCTCAGGCTGTGGTGGCAGAGCCGCGGGGTGGATCGCATCATCGCCGTGAGTGGGGACGTCGCCCGCCGGCTGATGGAGCGCGGTGCACCGGGCGGGAAGATCGTCGTGGTTCCGAACGGGCTGCCGCCCACATTCCTGAATGGATCGCCCGACGAGGAGGCGGTCGCGGTAGCGCGGGCGCGCGTCGCGCGCATCGCGGGCGCTCCCGTCATCGGGGTGGTCTCGCGGCGCAAGGCGCAGGAGGTGCTGGTTTCGGCCGCGCGTCATGTCAAGCGTCCGCTCAACATCGCCCTGATCGGGATCTCCCCCGAGGCGGCGATCGAGAGACTCGCCGCCACCATGCCGCGACACGCGGTGACGTTCGTGCCGTTCGTCGAGGACCCGAGGGCCTACTACGCTTGCCTGACGATCTCCGCCCTGCCCTCACGCCAGGAGGGGCTCTCGATCGCCCAGCTGGAATCCATGGCGCTCGGCATCCCGTTCATCGGCAGCCGCTACGCCGGCATCCCGGACCTGACGACGCATGACGTCGACGGCCTGCTGGTGGAGCACGCCGACACCCGCGCATGGGCGCGCGCGATCGAGCGCCTGCTCGACGATCCCGCGCTGGCCGCGCGCCTGGCGGCGGCGGGACGGGCGAAAGTGCTCGAATCGTTCACCTTCGCGCGCACGCTGGAGCGCACCGAGGCGGTCTACCGCGAGGCGATTGCTGCACGGGGGCGCTGAGGGGGCAGGGGCGCAGGCGGTCACGGCGCAGCCGGGCCCGTCACCGTGATCCTGCCCAGCGGCACGATCAGGCCCTGCTCGCGCAGCCGCGGATCGTCGGGTTCGGAGAGCGCGAGCGGCCCGTCGCGCCACCAGGCGACGCGCAGGCCCAGCGAGTAGTCCCCGGGACGGATGTGGGACGGGACCACCAGCCGATAGGTTTCGCGCACGGGAGTATCGGCGGGCCACTCGGCGACCGGGTAAAGAAGGTACCCGAGGTGGCGCACCACCGAGAACACCGCCTTGCCCTCGGTGTCCTGCAGTACCAGCTGGGTCATGAACTGTCGATCGGCCGCGGCCGCCCGCCGCCAGTGCGTCTGGACCGGCAGCACGCCACCGGCCGCCACGCTGGATTCCGACAGCGAGATTCCGGTGAAGGCGAGCTGGCGGTCGTAGGTCACGTTGCGGGCCGTCGCGGGGGGCGGCGCGTCCGCGCGGAAAAGCTCCACCGTGTCGGACGCGGCGCGCAAGAACAGCACCAGGTCGCCGGCGGCATCCACCGGGCGCAGATCGTTTCGGGCCACGAGGTCGCGCAACCGTTGGGGCGTGCCCGGCTTCACGTAGGTCGCGAGCCGCGCGTCGCCGACGTCCGCGAGCAGCGCTGCGATGCCGGTCGGCACCGGGTAGGGCTGGGTCGAGAAGGTGTAAAAGCCGGCATAGAGGTGGTGGATCGAATGGACGTGCGGACGCGAGGCGAGCCGGGCGAGGAACTCGAACGCGGCGACGACGCCGCCCTCGCGGGGGATGCGGGCGACCATGCGGTCGCGGAAGGCGCGCCGCGTACGGTCGTGGGTCGAGGGCCAGTTCGGCTGCGGTAGGCCCGGCACCGCGATCCATCCCTGGCGGAGCAATGGGCCGTAGAGGAGATTGCAGACCAGCGATGCCAGGAACGCCGCGGCGGCCAGGCCGAGCGCGAGCGAGCGCGCCCGACCCGGCTGCCGCACCGCCGCAGCCGCCGTAGGCGCCCGCCCCACCCGGCGCACCAGGTTCGCAAGGCCGCGCACCGCCGCGAGCACCAGCACCGGGGTCACGAGGGCGGTGTACTGGAACAGCATCCAGTGCTGTTGCGATCGAGAGGATAGGAAGTGCTCGGCCAACACCGGCAGCGCGATCGCCAGCGTCACCGGGCTCAACAGCGGCAGGAACAGGAGCGGCGCAAACATGTGGGGCCAGTAGTGCTGCTTGAGCAGCGTGTCCCCCGGGACGCCGGGCGTGAAGAAGAAGGCGCCGATCGCCCGCAGCGGATCCTTGAGCACGTTCATTGCGACCTCGCCGAGCGTCGCGCCCCAGCCCTTGTACATGCGGCCGTACTCGACCGCGGCGCTCGAGAACGCGGGCCGGATGACGGCGAACGAGAGCACGAGCGAGACCGCAGCGAGCGCGATCAGGGCGAACGCGAAGCGCCGGGGCCGTCCGGGCAGGAGCGATGCGAGGCCGAGCATCATCACCACCAGCGCAACGTCTTCGCGACACGCGAGTGACAGTCCCGCGAACAGCATCGTGAGCGAGAAGCGGCCGGCGCTCAGCGCCCAGAAGGTGGCGAGCAGGGTGCCGGTCGCCAGCACCTCGGGGTGGAACTCGAACAGGTTGGTGTACCCGACCGCGGGATAAAGCAGGTAGAGCGCGGCGAAGGTGAGCGCGATCCCATCGTGCCCGAGCTCGCGACGAGCGAGCGCGAACACCGGCAGCGCCCCCAGCGCCAGGGTCACGCACTGAAGCAGGAGCAGCGTCATCGGATGGCGCAGGAGCGCATAGAGCGGGGCGACGACGAACAGGATGAGCGAGACGTGATCCCCCAGCCAGTTCATGCCGCGGATCGAGTTATAGAGCGTGCCCCGCAGCGCCTGGTCGGTGGCCTGCGTGAAGATCGCCAGGTCAAAGTCGGAATAGAGGTAGTAGCGGAACTTGAAGGAAACGATGACGCCGTAGACCAGGGCGTAGGCGGCAATCAGAGACACGAGGGTGAGGATGGTGTGTCGAGAGGGTCCGCCCGGGCTGGCCTCGGCGAGCACCGCCGGCGCATGGACCGCGCGCCGGGAGGATTGCTCGTGGACGCGCGGTCGTGACCTCGGCTTGGGCACTCGACCTCCGGGGCATGCGGCGCCGAGAGCCGGAGATCCGCGGGCCCGGCGGCGCGGGGAGACTAGCATCCGCGGCCGACCCCGACCTAGATGGCTTCGCCTGATTCGGCTATGTTCGGCGGAGGTTCGAAGCCCGCTCCTCCACACCCCGAGAGAACCCGATGAGCCCCAAGGTCCTTGACGTCCTGCTGCTGCTCGCCCTGCCCGCATCGGGAAAGTCCGAGGTGCGTCGCTACCTCGCGAGCCTGACCCCGGGGCAGTGCCGCGGCGATTTCCACATGGGTCCGACGGTCCAACTCGACGACTACCCCTACGTCCACATGATGCGGCGGGTGAGCCAGGAGCTGCGCAAGGCGGCAATGGACGGGGTGTTCTTCGACTCGGACGACCTACCGATGAAGGAGCCGCTCGATTGGGGGACGCTCGTCGAGCTGCTCAACGAGGACTTCGAGGATCTTCAGCGCTGCCACCGGCCGGCACCCGCATCGGCGGCCGAGTGGCTGCTCGACCGGTTCGACCTGGCCCGCCAGAAGGCCGGCGCGCCCCCCGCCTTCGGGGCGCTGCCCGCCGGGACTCGACGCGCCTTGAGCGCCGCGCTCGAGCATGAGGCCGCCGACCTCCTGCGCGACAAGAACGCCGGCATCCCCGACAGCCTCGCGGGCAGGACGGTGGTGATCGAAGCCGCCCGCGGCGGCCCCGACGGCGCGACGCCGCCGTTGCCGGCCCCGCTCGGCTATGCCTACTCGCTGCGCAAGTTCAGTGACGCCATCCTCTCTCGCGCTTCGATCCTCTACGTCTGGGTGACGCCCGAGGAGTCGCGCCGCAAGAATCACGAGCGCACGGATCCCAACGACCCCGGCTCCATCCTTCACCATGGCGTGCCGATGGCGGTGATGCTGGGCGACTACGGATGCGACGACATGGAGTGGCTGCTCGGGAACTCCGACCGTCCCGACACCGTGCGGATCGAGTCCCACGGGAGCGTCTACCATCTGCCGGTCGCGCGCTTCGACAACCGCGTGGACAAGACCACCTTCGTGCGCGCGGAGCCCTCCGCGTGGAACCCGGCCGACGTCGCCGCCCTTCACGGCGGGCTGGCGGAGGCGTTCACGCGGCTCGCCCAGGCCGGAGCCACCCGGGTCGCCTGACCGGCCAGGCGCACCGCCCCGGCGCGGCTCCACCGCGGCCCGGCCCCCGGCGCCCCGCGGCGGCCCCCTTAAGCACTGCCGCCCAATGGCCGATAACAAATCAACTCATGATCTACGAACAGCTGCTCCACATCCTCGCGGACGATTCGCGGGCGCAGCTCGGGCTCATCCAGGACACAACCGATGGTCTGCTCCAGTCGGCCGGGGATTCCCCCCTGCGTGACGCCCTGGAGCGCGTCCATCATGGCGTCTGGGAACTCAGCACGCTGATCAGCGACATCTCGGATTTCTACGCGCATTCGGCCGGGCGCCTGAGCGAGGCGGAATCCGACTTCGACCTGCGGGTGACCCTGGACGGGGTGCGGAGCCGCTTTTCGCGCTGCCGTCCGCAGTCGGACTGGATCGCGCTCACCAAGGTGCGACACGATGTCCCCACCCTGCTCCGCGGCAGGCCGGCGCGGCTGCAGGACATTCTGCTCGGCGCCGTGGCGGGGGCTTTGGACACCCAATCGCCCGGCAGTCTCCGCATCGATGTCTCCAAGGGCTGGGAGCGGGGCGAGCGCGTCGAGCTGATCTTCCGCTGCGTACTCTGTCCCCAGCCGCCGCCGACCCCGGACGAGATCGCGAAGTTCCGCCAGGTGCTCTCCCCGGTCTCGGACGATAGCCCGCTCCTCAGACAGCACCTGCGCTCCGAACTGGCCAAGCGGCTCGCCCACGCCAGCGAAGGCTCGCTGGAGGCGGTCGCGACCGATGACGGATCGCTCGCGTTCGAGCTCAAGCTCCCGTTCTCGATGCGGCTGGTGACGGCATCGCCGCCCGAGACCGGGCCCCCGCACCCTCTACGCGGGCACCGCGTGCTGGTGGTGGACGGCACCGAGGCGAGAAGGAGCCGGACGGACGCCCTGACACGGCTCTGGGGTCTGCAGACGGAGGCCGTCGGCTCCGGACGCGAGGCGCTCGAGGCCCTGCGCCGCGGAGTGTCGCAGGGACACCCGTTCGACCTGGCGCTCATCGATGCCGAGCTCGACGACATGGCCGGCATGGTGCTCGGTGGACTGATCCGGCTCGATCCCGCCGCCGGCGGGACAGGGCTGGTGTTGCGGTTCGGAGTGGGGCTCCGGGGCGACGGGGCCATGGCTGAGAAGGTCGGGTACGACGCCTACCTGCCGCGTTCCTTGCCGATCCCGGAGCTGCGCGAAGCGCTGACGGTCCTGCTCCAGCACCGGGGTCCGGATCACGAGCGGACACCCATCCTGACCCAACACTCGCTCGCCGACCGCCAACTCGAGGGCGTGCGGATCCTGCTCGTCGGCAGCGACCCGCTCGGAGTGATGGTGCTGGAGGCGGTACTGGGACGGAAGGGCATCCGTGTCGAGCGCGCATGCGATCTCGCCGAGGCCGCCGAGCGCTGCGAGAATCATCGGTACGGACTCATCATCCTGGACCTGGGACAAATCTCCGCGAGCGATCTGTCCATCGCCGGTGGTCTCAAGGCACTCGTGGACGAGCGCGGGCGGACGCCGGTGGTCGCCCTGTTCGAGGCCTCGGGCTTGGGCGAGGCGCACGATCTGGCGGGCTTCGTTCCCGATGCGGCGTTCCCCAAGCCGGTCGACCTGGAGCACATCTGTATGTTCTGCGAGAACCTGCTCTTCCCGCATCTGGCGGGGGCGCCACCGGTCTCCGCCGCGCCGGGGAAGCCCCAGGTCTCGGTGGTCTCGAACTTGGCGGACCTTGAAAACCCAACTGCCTTCGAGCCCATCTGGCTGGAGGAGACCACGATGGGAATCGGCACCCTCAGGCTCTCCGTGATCGACTCCTACCTGAACGAGATGCCCGGTCGCATCGAGGCCATCTCGGCGGCGATCTACGCCGCCGACATGCCCACCGCCGAGCGGGAGGTTCTGGGCGCCCGAACGATGGCACTTATGATCGGTGCGGTCGCGACCGCCCGCTGCCTCGTCGCCCTCACAGAGCAGGTCCAGGAGCGACGTCTCCCCGAGGCTCATGCCATGCTGTCGCGCTTCCGTTCGGAGGCCGATCGCAGCCTCGTACTGCTGCGCGAGGCGCGGGCAAAGGTGGCCGATTCGCTGGATCGGGCGGCCTGAGGGCTCGACCGCCGGGTGGCTCGCTCAGGGCGCGTGTCCATGGCGACCGGGCTTGCCCCACAGCTCGGTGAGCCGTTGATCGCGACCGCATCCGGCGCGGTAGCTCTGATAGCGGACCGGGTCCTTGCGGTAGAAGTCCTGGTGGTATTCCTCGGCCGGCCAGAACCGGGTGGCCGGTACGATCGAGGTGACGATCGGGTTCTTGAAACGCTGGGGCGTGGTCTCCAGCTTCCGCTTCGACTCCTCGGCCAATCGCTTCTGCTTCGCGTCGTGATAGAAGATGCCCGAGCGATACTGCTTACCGTGGTCGCAGAACTGACCGTTGCCCTGGGTCGGATCGATGTTGTGCCAGAGGATCTCGAGCAGTTGCGCGTAGGAGATCCGGCGCGGGTCAAAGGTGATCTGCACGGACTCCGCATGCCCGGTGCCGCCCGAGGAGACCTCTTCGTAGGTCGGGTTCAGTTTCGCGCCGTCGGTGTAGCCCGAGATCACCGTCGTGACGCCGGGCAAGCCCTCGAACGCGGTCTCGACGCACCAGAAGCACCCGCCGGCGAACGTCGCCTTCTCCAAGGCAGGCACCGGCTGCGAGGCGGGGTTCGCCGTCGGCGCGGGCGCCGCGCCCACACCCATCGCGAAGATGGACGATACGAGAACCACAGAGGACATCATCCGTCTGCGCATCTGGAACATGGTTACGACTCTCCGATCGATGACATGAAGTGGTGAAGGGGTTCTTCACTGGTGGTCGTCAGCACGCAGTCTACTCCGCGCGGCCCACGGTGTGACTGGGGTTCGACCCCGGCGAGGCGTCAGCGTCGGGCCCCATCCCGCGCGAACGTGAGCGAGGCCCAACTGCTCTCCCAGTCGGCGGCCGCGGGATCGCGCGAGGGGATCATGAGGGGGAGGATCTCGCACGGAAGCCCGAGCGGTCGAGTGGCGTGCCGGGCATCGGCACCGGCCAGCCCCGATTTGGGGCAGCGGCGGTACCGTTCGCGCCCCGGGTCGCCCTCGCCGCGGTCGCCGCGTGCTGCGAGCGGGCCATCGAGCCCTTCAGTGGCCAGGTAGCGCTCGAAGGTCGCGGTATCGAGGGTGATGGCGGCGAAGCCCAATTCGTATCCGAACAGCAGGCCGGCGTCACCCCGGGCGAGGTGACCAAGGAAGTGGCGGCTGCACCGGCCGCTCCCGGAGGCGAGCTGCTACTGCGTGTTCAGGGAGTCAACCCCGGCACGGGCAGCGGCCTCGAGTTCACGGTGCCGTCCGCGTCGCGCGTGACGCTTCGGCTCTACGACCTGTTGGGCCGGGTGGTGCGCACGCTGGTGGACCAGGACGCGGAGGCCGGTCCCTTCGCCGCCCAGTGGGACGGACGCTCGGATGACGGTGCGCGGATGGGACGCGGCGTCTACTTCGCGCGGCTCGTGGCCGGCGCGCAGACGAGCGAGAAGAAGCTGGTGCTCGAGTAGCGGAAACCACGCGGGGGACTTGAACCCCCGCATCTGTCGCTCGCGCTGCCGGGTCGGCTGATGCGACACCTCAGCCCGGTTGTTCGCATACCGCACCGTGTTGTGCTCCACGGAGGGCATGATGTGACCCTGACGACGCTTGAGCTTGCGAGCGTATCCAGGTCCGAACTTCCGGCACCACTGCCGGACCGTCTCTTAGGTGACGATGACGCCACGCTTAGCGGGGAGTTCCTCCACGTCGCGGAAGCTCAGGGCGAAGCGATGGTACAGCCCCACGCCGTGACTGATGATTTCACGGGGGAATCGATAACCTTGATAGCGGTTCGTTTTCGTTTGCATCACACGAGTTTGCCGACATCGGGCTAAAGTTGACAGTGCCTCTGCCTCGCGCCGGCCCGCCTCCGCAGCGATGGGAGCCTGGCACCGGACGGCGACTACCGGTAGAGCGCCTTCAGCCGTCCCCAGGTTCGGGCCATCGAGGGCGTCGGACAACCCGCTCCCGCGACCGCGAGGTAGATATGCATGTTCGGGTACCCGATCGCCTCGCTGGCGATGTCGGTGGGTTCCGTCACGCCACAGGCGGCGGCCGACAGGTAACCGGGTGCCGACTGGCCAAGGCTGTTGGAGCCGATGAGGAACCGATTCCCCGCCCCCTCACCATTGGGGGTGAACACTTCGACCACCAGGTCGAGCAGGAGCGGATCGATCACGGTGGCCGTGACCGGCGCCTGGAGGATCGTCAACGCCTGATTGGTTACGCTCAGCGGGAAGGTCCCGATCAGAGCGAGGTTCGCAAGCGTCAGAGGCGATGCATTGGGGATCGTGTAGAGCCTCACGATGACGGGCTGGCTGCCGGTCGGCGAATCCGCGGACTCGATACCAAAATCTACCCAGCTAGCCTGGAAGCAGGAGTAGACCTCGTGATCACCGTCCAGATCGAAGCGGCGCCAGTAGCCGTTGTCGACGTGGGAGGACTCAGGAGGGCATGACACCGAGTTCCCGGCGCTGATCACCGGCGAACTGCTCTGGGTGATCGCGATCGTGGCGGAGTCGTAGGCGTCCGGGCCGAGGTCGCCCCTGGCCGGCAGGCGGGGCGGCGTGAGGTCGGTCGCGCTCACGGGCGCCGTCACGCACGCCAGAACTGTGGAGACCATCCCGAGAACCGATATGAACCGATGCAAGGTACCCTCCGCTGCGGTGAGATGAACAGGATGCGGGATCAAATGAAGGACATTCGGTACGCGGAATTGTCTTCCGCCCAGCGCTGCGCCACAAATGGAAACGCGATTCGGGTCGTCAGCGAGGTGGCGCACCGGGGGAAATGCAACACTCTCCGGGGAAAGCCGATGCAAGATGCCTTGCCGCGCCGCGGTCCTGCTGGCGGGATCCAAACCGCCGAACCGCCGGCGGTGACGCTCCAATGGTCCGCGGCGCTACCTTGCGAAATGTGTCGGCCGCAGCCATCGCCCCTCGGCGTTGCCGGGCGGGTCGGTCTCCGCGGTCCGGCATCACCGCACCGCGGTGCGACACCGCCGGCGAATTGACCCGCGACGACGCCGGTGATCCAGCGCGGCCCTCCTGGCGAGCCTTCGCCCGCACGCGCAGCGGGGGCGGGAGTACGGGTTTGATGGACCTATACAAGATTGCCACTTGGCCGCTCGTGCCGGCGAGAGGCCCAGGGGCACATTATGCTTGAATGGGAGATCATGCCGGAGTAGAGTGCGCGACGCATCTGGGTAGATTCATATTCGGCAACATGCCGCTGCGACACACGGCTCCCAGTTGCTGCAGATTCGGGATGATCCGGATGACGCAGCAGAACCAGGGCTGGCTATGATGAGTCTTCCTCGGAGACGACTACTCCCTTCCCATGCGGAAGCGGGGACTTGCGACTCTCGCCCGCAGCGTCGGCCGCTGCGGTGCGAGCGATCGCCGAGGTCTCCGCCGTTGATAGTGTGAAACTGTTCCCGGCCGCTCGGTGACATGGATCGCCCCGGCGACCTCGCAGTCATGGAATCCCCACTGCCATCATCGCGGAGGTCGACATGAATGCCCACAGTTCCTGCCTATCCTCACCGCCGACGCGCACGCGCTCGGCGCGTCGCTGGGCGCTGCTCACGGTGCCCATGCTCGCCGTCGCGCTGCTGGCCACCGGCGCCCTGGCCGGGGTCACGCCGCTGCGACTCGTCTCCCCCGTACTCCCGCAGGACTTCCCATCGCAGTGCGCTAACGCGTGCTTCGATGTGCCCATCAACATCGTCCGTACGGATGGGGCGGGGGCCCTGGCCAAACTGATCAGCGTGACGTTTCAGTTGAGCCCAGGCCTGGTGCTGTGCGAGAACCTCACCTCCATCACCCAGGGGACATATCTCAGTAGCTATGGCCCCACGACGTTCCTGGCCTATGACAATGGCTCCGGTTCGTACACCGCGGACGTCGGCATCAACGGCAGCAGTCCTTGCGGCGCGCCCGGTGGTACGAGCGGCACGGTCTTCACGGTGAGGGTGAAGGCCACCGGCAGCAACAATCCCGTCTCCCTGACAGTGACCTCGGTCGCCGTGCGTAACTGCTTGAACGGCACCCTGGCGACAGATGGGGCGGGGACCTTCGTTAATATCGGGGTCGGCGGCCCGACGATCACGCTGTCGCCGGCGACCTTGCCGGGTGGGACCGTCGGCTTGGCCTACAGCCAGACGATCACGGCGAGCGGTGGCGCAACGCCTTACACCTTCACGGACGGCGGGGGCCTCCCGACCGGGCTGACTCTGGCCTCGGACGGAACGCTGTCGGGCACCCCGAGCGCCGCCGGGTCGTTCACCTTCA
>CAYONG010000328.1:0-3152 GCA_964405235.1 uncultured bacterium
CACGGCGACCACTTGACCATGCCCCAGGCTCGCCCGGTCGAGGGCGTCTCGGAGCTGCTCCAGCTCCGCGGTGCGGCCGACGAAGCGCGTGAGCCCCCGCCGCGCGGCGGCCTCCAGGCGGGTGCGGGCGGCGCCGGCCCCACCAGCTCGAACACCTCGACCGGCTCGGCGAGCCCCTTGATCGGCACCGGGCCGAGCGGGGTGACCTGGACGAAGCCCTCGGCCAGGTGCAGCGTCTCGGCGGTGAGCCGGATGCTGCCGGGCGCCGCGAGTTGCTCCATGCGGGCGGCCAGGTGCGTGGTCTGGCCCACGGCGGTGTAGTCCATCCGGAGATCGCTGCCGATCGAGCGCACCACGACCTCGCCGGAATTGAGGCCGACGCGGATCTGCACCTCCACGCCCTGCCCGCGGCGCAGCTCGTCCGAGTAGCGCCGCACGGCGTCCTGCATCCGGAGCGCGGCATAGCACGCGCGCACGGCATGGTCTTCATGGGCTAGCCCGCTTTATGCGCGAACGATGAAAGAAGAGAGCCACCGAGCCCCTCAGAGGTGCTATAGAAGCGGTGATTGGACGTTTCTATGCACGCCGACAAGGAGGCTCGATGGCTACAGACTGTATACCCCAGGTGACCTTCGAGTTCCAAGGGCTGTCGCAGCCGGTCGTCGCGCGGTTCGACCAGGCTCATGCGAGTTCGGATGGCGGGGCGCTGCTGCTCAAGGCCATCGACGAGCGGCTGGGGCTGACGCGGCGGCTGGCGGCCGGCCTGACCGACCGGCGGCAAGCCGGCAAGGTGGAGCACGACCTGCTCGAGCTGGTGCGGCAGCGCGTCTTCGGGATCGCCTGCGGCTATGCCGACTGCAACGACGCCGCCCGTCTGGGCCACGATCCCGTGCACAAGCTCTTGCTGGACCGGGATCCGCTCGCCGGTCCGGCCTTGGCCTCCCAACCCACGCTCTCGCGCTTCGAGAACGCCGTGGGCCGGCAGGAGCTGTACCTGGCGAGTGTGGCCCTGGCCGATCTGGTCATCGAACACCATCGCACGCGGCTCAAGGGCCGAGCCCGGCGGATCACGATCGACCTCGATCCCACCGACGACCCCACCCATGGGCAGCAGGAGCTGACCTTCTTCAACGGCCACTACGATACCTGGTGCTATCTGCCGCTGGTGGCGACCCTGACGTTCAACGCCGAGCCGACCCAGTACCTGGTCGCCGCGGTGCTGCGGCCGGGCACCAGCCCGGCCAAGCACGGCGCGCTCGGGCTGCTGCGCCGGCTGTTCCGGCGGCTGCGGGCGGCGTTCCCGAGGGCCACCCTCCGGGTCCGGCTCGATGGGGGCTTTGCCAACCCCGAGGTGCTGGACTTCCTCGAGGGCGCCGCGGTCGAGTACGTGGTGGCCATGGCCAGCAATGCCCGCCTGGTCAAGCGCGTCCGCCGGCTGATGGGCCAGGCGCGGATGCGCTCCAAGGCCAGTGGCGAGACCGAGGCCCTCTTTGGCGAGACCCGCTACGCCGCCCGGAAATGGCGCCGCAAGCGGCGGATCGTCATGAAGGCCGAGGTGGTGCGGCACCCTGGCCGGGATCCCAAGAACAATCCCCGGTTCGTGATCACCAACCTGGCCGACGCCCCCGAGGCGGTCTATCAGGTCTACCGCGAGCGGGGCGACATGGAGAACCGGCTCAAGGAACTGCATCACGGGCTGGAGTTGGACCGGACGAGTTGCCATCGGTTCCTGGCCAACCAGTTCCGGGTGCTGCTGACGGCGGCGGCGTACATCCTGTTCCAGACCTTGCAGGCCCACGCCCAGGGCACGGCGTGTGCGGACGCCCAGGTCAGCACGCTGCGCGAGCGATTGCTCAAGCTCGCGGTCTGGGTCGAGCGCTCGGTGCGGCGGATCGTGCTGCATCTGCCGACGACCTTCCCCTGGCGGCTCACCTGGCGCCAGATCGCCGTGTCGGTCGGCGCGGCGCCGGCCTAACCCCGGCGTTCTCGACCGTGCGTCCGATGCCCTCGGGGAGACGTCTCTCTCCGCGATCCCTGGGGACCCCGCGGTGAGCGTGTCTCCCGGCCTCGATGGCGGCATCGCGCCGATATCGTGGCCGCGCGAGCATTCGACCGCCTCCCCAACGCGGCTCCCGCGGGCGCCTAGGACCTTGTGTCTCACTTCACGTGCGTTCGTGCATAAAGCGGGCTAGAGCCGCTTTGGACGCGATTCTCGCGGACTTCGGACCCATTGATCCGGCAGCATCCTCGGGAGTGAAATTCCGCGCTCTCAAGGCCAAACGCGGGTTCGAATCCCGCTGGAGCCACCACCGCAAGATCGCGGCATGGACGATGTTCTGGCTCATTTGCCTCCGTGGAAATCCAGGTTAACCACTCTTGTACGGCGAGGAGACTCTTGGTAGGTTCGACCCGTGAGACCACCGCGGGCACTCCGACTCCTCCTGCCCCTGGTGATCGTCCTGGCTGCCCAAGTTGCGCTCGCACAAGCTCCCGCGCTCCGGTACGACCCGCCAGCCGGCTTCTTCGGTGGAGGTGGAGGGCCGCCCGAGACCTGGATGTCGAGCAATGCCGACGGCCTGATCACCATCTACCCGTTTCGACCGTTCGCCGGCGATTTCCAGCGCCACTTCGCTCAGACGCTCTTCGGCGAGCGGATCGAACGGAACCGCGAGACGCGCATCGTGCGTGCTCCCCTCGGCGATGCCGTCACGATCCCCGGGGCCGATTCGGCCATGCTGTTGCGGTTCGTCGCCGACCACTCCGGCTACGTCCGCGAGCACGCGCGGCTCGCCGTCCTCGCGGGCGGTCAGGTTGCCATCATCGACATCAGCGCGAGCAGCCCGGAGGCCTGGACCAGGAACTGGCCAAGCGCGCTGGGCTTAATGAGCTCACTGACTGTCCTGAAGGAGACGCCGCGGCCCGTCTCGGCCGTCCCGCTGGCGGGACCCGTGGGCGAGGTGGCGGGACTCTACATCGGCTCAGCGACGACCTTTCAGGGCAATCCAATGGGACCCGTCGGGAGCGGGAGATGGATCGCCGGAACCAAGTGGTATTTGCTCTCGGGCGACGGCCGGATGCAGAGCGGTTTCAAGGTTCCCCAGGCGCCGAACGGCGACATTCGGCTGTTCGACTGCGACGCGGCCAGGCAGAAG
>CAYONG010000329.1:0-3054 GCA_964405235.1 uncultured bacterium
GCTGAGTTCCGCCCAACTCCAACCGTGTCGTTCGCACCGAGACAACCAGCGCGCCGCCTGCTGCCGATCGAATCGCGTCATGCCCGGCATCCTGCCGCACGCCGAACCGCTACGGAAGAATGGGTGTCACCGAACGCTTACGTCTACCTCAACTCCGACCGCAAGTGGGTCACCGGCACGCTGCGTGTGCCCCATCCCTACCGTGCCTCGCAGATCGACGTGTCCTCGATTCGATTGAACGGCGTGGTGGCGGTGTCTACCAAGGGACGCGATCGGGCCGACACCGAGATCGAGCATCGCGGTGGCCGCCGCGAGCTGACGGTCAAGTTCGCGTGGGCCGAGGTGAAGCAGACGCTCGAGCCCGGCCGCCGGGTGCCGGTGACCGTCACCGGGTCTCTCGCGGGTCAGCCGTTCAGAGGGACCGATCACATCAGGGTCAAAGGTCCGAAGAAAGTGCGCCTGCCCAAGTCCGGCGATCTGCTGGCGGCGGGGAGCACGGTCCCGGTGAGCTGGGACGCCGATGAAGACTCGCCGGCGCGCTCGGTGACGCTGCTGTCGTCACTCGACGACGGGGTGACGTGGAAGGTGGAGGCCGAGGGGTTGCCCAGTGGCGGGAGTCGCGACTGGATCGTGCCCATGACCGGCTCGCCCCACGCCCGGCTCGGGATCCGCGTGATCTACGACTCGGAAGATGCGGAGGAAAGCACGGACACGGAGCTGACGGTGAGCGAGGCGTTCTCGATCGTGGGCTCGCCCCTGGCGGTGGGAGGCGCCATCGCTGAGTTCGCGCTGCAACCGACCAACCCTGCGAGCGGCCCGTTCACGGTGCGTTTCAGTCTCGCGAGTTCGGCGCCCGCGACGCTGGCGGCCTACGACGTGAGCGGCCGCAGCGTGTTTTCGCGCGAAGTGGGATCGAGCGGGCCCGGCTGGCACACGGTGCGGCTGGGCGATCTGCCGGCGGGCTTGTACATGCTGCGGCTGAGCCAGGCCGGGCGTGGTTTGGTGTCGCGCGTGGCGGTCATTCGCTGACGAGGCCGCTGCGCGTGTGAAAACGGGCGCCCCGGCTTCGCGTTCTCGGGGTCACTCCTTAGCGTGCAATTCTCGACCACCAGAGGAGTGACCCCCGGCTTGGCTCGCACCCATCGGCGCCGTGCCGGGGAAATCGGGCAGCCCACTGGCTGATGTCCTTCGACGAATTCCGCCGCGGGCTCGGATTTCCCAGCGAGCGCAGACGCTTTCCAGGATGTGGAGCGCCCAGCCGCTATGCCGCCGCGCCCGCGTACTCGTGCGACAGGTGCATCACCGAGGGCCTCGTGATCGCCTCGTAATCCGCGTACGGCATCCGGATCGCCTCACTGTGGCTCCCGGGCGCGGGGTCCATCACAGCTCGCCGCCACCCTACCTCAAGCGAACTCCTTCCGGCGCGACCCCGGCCAGGCGTCCAGTTTTCTACGCTTCTCCGTGATCAGCGACACTGGGCTCATGCGGGCCCAAGAGCTTCGACTGCTCCGGGTTCGTGTGGCGGCTGATGATCGAGAACAGCACCCCCGACATGCGCGGCGCTCGACTTCCCGCGAGCCAGCTACTACCGCAGCCGGCAACCACGCCCCAACCGGGGCCGCCGCCAACGTCGGTGCGCGCGCTCGCGCCCGAGGGTGGACACGACATCAGTTCAACAGGGTCATCCGCACGACGCGCTCATTCCCGCCCTGGCTGAGCCGCATGAAATACAAGCCGGGCTTCAGGCGCTGGCCCTCGGCGAGGTCGACCACATGGCGTCCGGCGCCCAGCGATCCGACCGCGCGCTCCCGCACCCGGCGTCCCGCCACATCGATCAACTCGAGCCTCGCGGGCTCGGCGCTCGGCAGCGCGAAGTGAACCATCATCCGGCCACCGATCACAGGGTTCGGTCGCGCGCCCTCCAACGCGAATGCGACCAGCGGAGCCTCAGGCACGTCGCTAGTCTCGTTGGGACCCACCTGCGCGTACGGCCCCTCGTTACCGCTCAGGTCCACGGCCACGAGCGTGTAGTAGCCCCCCGGCGGGCCCACGTCCACGTAGGCGGTGTCGGTGGTCGTGGCGATCAGGGTGCCGAGCCCCGACACGAAGTTGGTGCCGGCATCGCGGTAGAGGCGGAAGAAGGCGAAGTCACTGGCCGTGCTCACGCCCCAGTGAAGGTGGGTCGCCCCCGCGGCATAAGCGGCAGCGAACAACGTTGGCGCCGGCGGCGGAAGGTTGTCCACCGAAAACCCGTTCTCCACCCCCGAGTCGTAGAAGGTCAGGGGATCCGCCGTGGCTGCGCTAACGAAGAACGCCGAGAACTCGAGCGACGAGCCGGTAGCGTCCACGAGCGTGGGCACGACGACGTTGTACTCGGCATCCCCCCGCGCCGAGATCGAGCCGACCTGCTCCCAGCCCTCGAGCTGAACCGCGCCGGCCCCGGCCGGGTCGGCCCGGTGCCGCTGAAGGTCCGAGGCGGAAGTGGCAGCGGCGAGCAGCGAAGCGGGGCCCGGCAGTGGATCGATGCGCCGGTACACGTCGTAGCGGAGGATCGCGGTCCCGGAGCCTGGCGAATCTGCGGAGGCGCGGAGGATACGCAGGCGCACCTGCCGCCCCTGGTCGTTGCGGATGTCGGAGACGAGGGCGATGGCAGGTGGAGTCACGAACTTCTGGATGCGGTCGTTGCCCTCGTCTGCGACGTAGACGTTGCCGGCCGCGTCCGTGGCCACGCCGAAAGGCCTGTTGAACTGCCCGTTGCCGCTGCCGTTGGTGCCCCACTGGGTGACGTAGGTGCCGGCGCCGTTGAACTTCTGGATGCGGTGATTCAAGGGGTCCGCGACGTAGACGTTGCCGGCGGCGTCGGTGGTGACGCCAGAGGGCAGATTGAACTGCCCGTTGCCGCTGCCCAGGGTACCCCACTGGGTGAGGTAGGTGCCGGCGCTGCTGAACTTCTGGATGCGGTGATTGAGGCGGTCCGCGACGTAGACGTTGCCGACGGCGTCCGTGGCCACGCCGGTTGCCAGGTTGAACTGCCCGGTGCCACTGCCCAAGGTG
>CAYONG010000330.1:0-3494 GCA_964405235.1 uncultured bacterium
GTCGTCGGCGAGATCGTGGCGTAGGGAGCGGACCAACGATGCTCCAGAAGATCCGAATCAAGCTGAAGTCGTACGACCACGCGACGCTGGACCAGTCCGCGTCCGAGATCGTGCGCACCGCGCGCCGCACCGGGGCTCTCACCTCGGGGCCGGTGCCGCTGCCGACCAAGAGGACCGTCTACACCGTGCTCCGCAGCCCGCACGTGGACAAGAAGTCGCGGGAGCAGTTCGAGATCCGCATTCACAAGCGCTTGATCGACATCACGCGGTCGACCGCTCAGACCATGGAAGCTCTCGAGAAGCTCGACATCCCTGCGGGTGTCGACATCGAGATCAAGACCTGAGAGACAATAAGATGATCGGAATCATCGGAAAGAAGATCGGGATGACCCAGCTCTTCAGCGAGAAGGGCGATGTCCTGCCGGTCACCGTGATCCTGGCGGGTCCGTGCACCGTCACCGAGGTGCGGACGTCGCCGCGCGACGGCTACACCGCGGTGCAGCTCGGCTTTGGCACCAATAAGGAGACCCGGTTCAAGCGCCCGGTGCTCGGCCAGTTCAAGAAGCGAAACCTGACCCCGTCGCGCCACCTCAAGGAATTCCGGGTGGCGGACTCGGACGCCTATCAGGTGGGCCAGAGCCTCACCGTCTCGTTGTTCGAGAAGGGCGAGTACGTGGACGTCCAGGGCGTGACCAAGGGTCGCGGGTTCGCGGGCGTGGTCAAGCGCCACAAGTTCTCGGCCGGGCATGCGGGGCACGGTCCGACCGCCGGCAAGCAGCCCGGTTCGATCGGCGCCTCCGCCTACCCGTCGCGGGTCATCAAGGGCAAGCGGCTGCCGGGGCGCATGGGCGGCGTCAACCTCACCATCAAGAATCTGGAAATCGTCGCGGTGGATCCGGAGCAGGACGTGCTGCTGGTGCGCGGCGCCATCCCGGGACCGCCCAACGGGCTCGTGTTCATCAAGAAGCGGGGCGGGTGAGATGAACGCCAAGATCTTCGCGACCGACGGAAGCGAGAAGGGCACCGCGGCGCTGCCGGACGAGCTGTTCGCCCAGCAGGTGCACGAGCACCTCCTGTGGCTCTCGGTGAAGCGTCACCTCGGCAACCAGCGCCAGGGCACGGCCAAGGTGAAGACCCGCGGCGAGGTTTCGGGTGGCGGGCGCAAGCCGTGGCGGCAGAAGGGCACCGGGCGCGCACGCGCAGGCTCGAACACCTCGCCACTGTGGCCGGGCGGCGGCCGCGCCTTCGGGCCCAAGCCGCGCGACTATCGGACCGAACTGCCCAAGGCGCAGCGCAGACAGGCCCTGGCCTCGGCGCTCTCGTACAAGGCGGGCGAAAACGCGGTGGCGGTGCTCGAGTCGCTCAGCTTCGCCGCCCCGCGCACGCGCGAGATGGCGGAGACCCTGAAGAACCTGGGCCTCACCGACAAGCGCACGCTGCTGGTGCTTGGGACTGCGGACGAGAACGTGGTGCGGTCCTGCCGCAACCTCCCAAAGCTGCGGACCACGCTCGCGCACCAGGTGAACCCCTACGATCTGATGAATTGCGAGATGGTGCTCCTCACACGGGACGGCCTCGATCGCATCAAAGAGGTGTTCGTGCGATGAGGGACCCCCGGAGCATCGTCAGGAAGGCGCTCATCACCGAGAAGGGCACGGCGCTGCGCGAGCTGAGGAACCAGTACCACTTCGAGGTCGCGCGCGACGCGAACAAGATCGAAATTCAGAGAGCCGTCGAGGCCATATTCTCGGTCAAGGTGGAACACGTCCGCACCATGCAGATGCGCGGCAAGGTCAAGCGGCAGGGCCGCCACCTGGGGAAGCGCAGTGACTGGAAGAAGGCCGTCGTCACGCTTCTGCCCGAGCAGAAGATCGATCTGTTCGAGCAGATCTAGGCAAGAGGAACCGGGACCATGGGGCTCAAGAAATTCCGACCCTACACGCCGACGCGGCGGCACGCTGTGCTGCCGGACTTCTCGGAACTGACGCGCAGCAAGCCGGTCAAGGCGCTCACCGAGCGCAAGCTCAAGACCGGCGGCCGCGACAATTACGGCCATATCTCGATGCGCTGGATCGGGGGCGGCCACAAGCAGCGGTACCGCCTGGTCGACTTCCGCCGGAAGAAGGACGGGGTGCCGGCGCGGGTCGCCAGCATCGAGTACGACCCGAACCGCTCGGCGCGCATCGCACTGCTCAACTACGTGGACGGCGAGCGCCGCTACATCATCGCGCCCGACGGTCTCAAGGTCGGCGAGATGCTGCAATCCGGACCCGACGCCGAGATCAAGCCGGGGAACTGTCTGCCGCTCAAGAACATCCCGCTCGGCACCAACATCCACAACGTCGAGCTGTTCCCGGGCCGTAACGCGCGTGTCGCGCGCTCGGCCGGCGTCTTCTGCCAGCTGATGGCGAAGGACGGCGATCACGCGCAGCTGCGGCTGCCGTCGGGCGAAGTACGCAGCTTCCACGTGAACTGCCGCGCGGTGGTCGGGCAGGTCGGCAATTTGGACCATGAGAACGTCTCCTACGGCAAGGCCGGACGTACCCGTTGGCTCGGGCGGTTGCCGAGCGTGCGTGGCGTCGCGATGAACCCGGTCGACCACCCGATGGGCGGCGGCGAAGGCAAGTCTTCCGGCGGTCGTCATCCGTGCTCGCCGTGGGGGCAGATCAGCAAGGGACTCAAGACCCGGAAGGCGAAGTTGAGCGACAAGCTCATCCTGCGCCGACGGAAGAAATAAGAGGCGGGAGCGATGCCACGATCAGTCAAGAAGGGGCCGTACGTCGTCGAAAGCCTGGTCCGCAAGATCGAGACGCTCAACCGGAGCGGCGAGAAGCGGGTCCTGAAGACCTGGGCGCGGCGCTGCACGATCCTGCCGGAGTTCGTCGGACACACGCTGGCGGTGCACAATGGCAACAAGTTTCTGCCCATCTACATCACCGAGAACATGGTCGGGCACAAGCTCGGCGAGTTCGTTCCCACCCGCGTGTTCCGCGGTCACGGCCACCATGTGGCCGAGCGAACCACGACCACTTCGTCTCCACCGAAGCAGGGCTGACATGGAAGCGAAAGCGATCCTTCGTTACGTGCGCATCACCCCGCGCAAGTGCAACCAGGTGCTCGCCCTGATCCGCGGCCAGGCCGTGGATCAGGCGCAGAACACCCTGCAGTTCACGCCCAAGAACGGGGCGCGCATCGTCCAGAAAGTGTTGAAGTCCGCGGTCGCCAATGCGCTCAACGTGGGCAAGGTGCGCATCGAGGACCTGTATATCAAAGAGGCGGTCGTGGGGGCGGGGCCGACGCTGAAGCGCTGGCTGCCGCGTGCCCAGGGGCGCGCCACGCCGATATTGAAGCGTATGAGCCACGTCTCGTTGACCGTGGCGACGAGGGAGTAGCGCATGGGCCAGAAGACACACCCGATCGGCTTGCGTCTCGGGATCATCAAGACCTGGGATTCGCGCTGGTTCGCGAAGCGCAATTACGCAGAGCTGCTCAAG
>CAYONG010000331.1:0-1840 GCA_964405235.1 uncultured bacterium
GCCGCTCGTAGGCCTGCGCCACCAACCAGCGCTCCGCCGGCGCGCCGATCCGGTCTGCGGTGGGCTCGGAACCGGGCCTGCCCCGATCCGTGCCCTCGCGCGCCGGCCGGGCGATCAGTCCCACCACGCCGCTCCAATTGCCGGAACGGGCCGCGATGCATGCCTCGATGAACTCCGGCGTCGAGCCGTGGGCGCCCAGGCGGGTCGTCGAACGGGTTCGCAGGTCGGTCAGCAGGCGACCGGCCAGCGTCGTGTCGCTCGAGGCCGCCGCCAGGTACGCGCGGGTGATGAGGGCCGGTGTGGTCGTGTCGCGCTCGAGCCAGGGCTCCGGCCGGGGCACCGCCCGGCCGCTCAGGAGCGCAAGGAGCGCGCGGGGCCTTGCCCTTCGCGCTGCCTGGGCCGGCCTGCCCCGCTCGTGCTCCAGGCGCTCGGCCCGTTGCAGGCCTGCCTCCGCGGCATCCACCTCACCGCGAACCGCCGCGACCTGTGCCCGTGTCGAAGCGGACTCGACGAGCAGCACAAGGGGGGTACCCGCCGCCTGTTCATGGAGAGTCGCCAGGCTGTCGGCTTCATCCCAGCGCCCCGTGGCGAGCAAGAGATCCAGTTCCAGTTGCTTTCGAAATCTCCCGCGAAGACCGACGATCGCCGCACGAGCCTCGGCCAACCGTCCCAGCGAGATCAGGAATCGACCGCGGACGAATTGGTTGATCTGCGTCGTCCCGTATACCTCGAACTCGTCCATGCGGCGCACCGTTTCGAGCGCGTCGCCAAGTCGGCCCTCGGCCACTAGAACGAGGCTCCAGTTGTTGATGGCGAAGCGGGCTTCGTACGAGCGTGGGTACAGGCGAACCACCCGGTCGAATGTCTCCATTGCGCCCCGAGCGTCGCCTTTCCACCACGCAGCCGCTCCCTGCAAATGGAGCCGGTAGGCCGGGGTGAATCCCCGCGGGTGCCGAAAGGCCTCCTCAGCGGCGGCGAGCGCCGAGTCCGGCTTGCCGAGGTCGAAATAGGCATAGGCGAGGTTCCCCCAGCAGGCGCCGAACTTGGGGTCGATCGCCAGCGCCTCTCGGTACAGCTTGTAGGCACCGGCACCGTCGCCCTCGTCCCAGAGCCGAACCCCGTCGGCACACCGACGATAGGCCTCGAACGATGACGTCGCGACTGGCCATTTGTTTACACGCGTCGTCCGGATCATCCCAACCCCTTGCTCGATTCGCCCTCGGACTCGCGTACCCATGCGTCGCAGCACCGGGATCAAGTCGTCTTGGGAGCGGGCCACGTCGGTCAGGGCCACCAATTGCGTGTCCTTCTCCACGTCCGTCACCCGGAGCGCCACGGTATACCGGCCTCCCAGCGCCATCACCTCACCCTCGAGCACGGCCCGCACCGCGCCGCGGTACGCGATCTCCCGGGCCAGCCCGGGAGTCAGCCGCAGCGTGTCAGGCTTGCCGGCCAGTTCGAGGGCTACCTTGATCTGGTCGCGGGGGATCGTGGCCATCCCCGCCGACTGGTCGATCGCCGCGCTGACCAGTTCCCTCGCCGCCCGGGCGAGCGAAGGATCGCCGGTTGGGCCGTCGAACTCGGCGACCAGAATCCAGTCCCTCTTCGCGGGCGGCGCGGGGCGTCCTCCCATCACCTCCGAAAGCACTCCGGTCTTCCAGGCGGCGAACGCCCCCGCGGCGAGCAGAACCAGGACCATCGCGCCCACCGCGAAGCTCATCCGCCGGCGACCTGCCGGAATCCTCGCGCCGGAGCCCACGGAGCCCGCCGTGGCCGCCAGCGCCTCCACAAACGCCGCGAGCGTGGCGAACCGGTCCGCCGGCGTCTTGGCGAGTGCGCG
>CAYONG010000332.1:0-19687 GCA_964405235.1 uncultured bacterium
GCGTGCACGAGCATCGTCGGGCCCCTCGCCAGGGCGCTGCGAAACTAGCGTCACTCCGCAGCGCCTCCCCAAAACGGGCTCCGGCGCGTTCCCGCAACTATTTGGCCATAGTCCGGGGCGACGACTTCCGAAACGGCTGCCCGCCCCCGGTTCCTGTTGACATGCCGGAGGCGGGTCTTTAACTTCATGGGCGCCATGCGCTATCGACGGATCGCCACAGTGCTCGCCGCGATGTTGGCTCTAGCCTCTGCCGGGACGCTCATCGCCGACCCGCTTGCCGCCGGTGACAACAGTTTCTCGCAGCAGGCGGGAAGCTCGTTCTCGCCGCTCGTTCCGGTGAGCGCGTTCGCCCGTCCGGCGGGATGGTTTGACTCCTCGCGCCTGCGCGTCTCCACCACCGTCAGCGTCGGCACCGGCTGGGGTGGTCGCACCGATGCGCTGCAAGTCACCAGCCTGTCCTACCAGCTGGCCTCGCCGCTTGCCGTGCGTCTAAGCGTCGGCAACGCCTTTGGCAGCAGCGCGGTCGGGAGCGGACGCGGGATGTTCCTGGAAGGGTTCGCGGTCGCCTACCGGCCGCACCCGTCGTTCCAGATCAACGTCGACTACCGCGACGTCCGCTCGCCCCTGCAGTACTCGAACACCTCCGGCTTCGGCACCTTCGGCCGCTGAGCCGTCCATGGCCGCGGACGTCTCGCGCCTGGGCCCCGCATTCTCCGCCTCCGGTGGCTCCGCAGGCCTGATCCCGTTCATCACCGCGGGCTACCCGTCCCTCGACGCCTCGCTCGAGATGCTGCTCGCGCTCGACAGGCCGGGCGTGCGTGCCCTCGAGATCGGAATCCCGTTCTCCGACCCGATCGCAGACGGCCCCGAGATCCAGCGTGCCTCGGAATGGGCCCTGCGCGCGGGCGTGGGTGCCGAGGAGACCCTCGAACTGGTGACGAGGTTCCGGCGCTCCTCCGAGCGGCCGGTGGTCCTGATGACCTATGTCAACCCATTGCTCAAGCGTGGGATCGAGCCGTTCGCTCGCGCGGCGCGCGAAGCGGGGGTGGACGGTATCATCCTCTCGGATCTGCCCCCGGACGAGGCCCCCGAGGTGTGGACGGCGCTCGACCAGGTGCTTCTCGACACCATCGTGCTGGTCTCCCCGACCACCGACGCGGCGCGGCTGCCGCGGCTTCTCGCCCGGGCGCGGGGTTTCGTCTACTGCCTGGCGCGGACCGGTGTCACGGGCACCGGGGGCGGGGACGCGTCGGCCCTGCCGGAGCGTGTGGCCGCGCTGCGGCGGCTGACGCCGCTGCCGGTCGCGGTCGGCTTCGGGATCGCGGACGCCGCGGGCGCACTCGCGCTCGTCGGGATCGCGGACGCGGTGGTCGTGGGGGCGGCCTTCATGCGCGCGGTCGCGGAAAACCCGGCGCGCGGGGCGGTCCACCGCGTGCAGACCCTGGCTGATGAGCTCATCGCGGCGCTGGGCTGAAGCTCAGCGCCGCATGCTCATTTCCTGATCCAGAACAGCAGATCGAGGATCATCAGCGTCACGCCGATCTCCACGGCCCACCTCCGACTGCGAGGGGTCGCGCAGGATCGCGGCGTTTCAACCGCAGTCCGCGCGGTCAACCGTTCCATCGGCCGCCCGTGGGTTGGCAGCGCGGGCGGGGGAGGCGGCGTTCTGTCGCCTCACCTCTAATGGTCGGCGGCGAGGCCCACGCGCTTGAGGGGTAATTCGGCGCCCCCGCGGGTGGCCGGGAGGGGATCGGCCAACTGCTTGAGCACCAGCACGGTCAGGTCGTCGAGCGACCGGTCGGAGAAGGCTCGCACGGCGGTGATCAGCGCCTGGACGATGCGCCCGGCGCGCTCGTGGGCGTGCCGGGCCACGACCTCGCGCACGCGTTCGATGCCGAACAGCTCGGCTCCCGCCTGGGCCTCGGTCAGCCCGTCGGTGTAGATCAACGCCAGGTCACCCGCCTTGAGCTCGATGCAGATGTCGTGGTACCGGGCCTGCCCGCTCACCCCGAGCAGCATGCCGCCGGACGTCAACTCCTCGAAGCGGCCGTCGCGACGCCGCACCAGCGGGGGCGTCAGCCCGGCGTTGGCGAACCAGATACGCCCGTGGCGCACCTCGACCCGGGCGCACAGGAGCCCAACGAATTTGGCCGGCTGCTCGAGCTTCACCAGCTCCCGGTTGAGCGCGCCCAGCAGCTCGCTCGGGTCGTGGCCCCCGGCCGCCTCGACGCGGAACCGCGCCTGGACACCCGCCAGCACCAGCGCCGCGGGGACGCCGTGGCCGGCGGCGTCGCCGACCACCAGGGTGAACTCGCGATCGGTGCGCTTGACGAAATCGTAGTAGTCGCCGCCCACCTGCTGGGAAGCGAGCGTGGCGGCGGCGCAGTCCAGGGTCGGAAAGATCGGCGCGTGGCGGGGGAGCAGATGGGACTGGATGTCGCCCGCCAACTCCAGCTCGCGATCGATGGCGACGTGCGTGCGGGCGGCGTCGCGCAACGACAGGTTTTCGAGCGTGACCGCCAGCAGGCTCGCCATGTGCTCGAGCTCGGCCGCCTCGCGTCGGCTGAGCCAGGGGCCCGAGAGTCGGCGCCCGAGTAACAGCAGCGCCGTCGGCCGCCGGTCGCCGACCGGCAGCACCCACTGCACGCCCGCTGCTTCCAGCGCCGCGCGCGCCCCGGGCGGCAGCGCGTCGTCATCCGCGGCGTGCGGCCCGGGGCGTCTGTCAAGCGCCTCGGCCAGCGCGGAGCCGTGTTCGGACGACACGCGGATCCTGCCGGCCGAGCCCACCTGGAGCATGTCCTCGCCCGCCGCCAGCAGCGCGGCGCAGCCGTCGAGCTTGAGCGTGGCGGCGAGGGCCTCGCAGGCGTGCGCGAGCGTGGTGGCGGCGGTGCCCTTGCGGCGATTGTTGTTGGCGGGCGCGAGCATCGCCGCGAGCGGCGGTGGATCCTCGAGCGCGATGAGTCGCGCACCGAGCGCGCGGGCCCACGACCGCGACGGACCCGCCAGCGACGTGCCGAGCGCCACCAGCGCCAGCGCCGCGCCCGAGAGCTCGGCGCCCCGCTCCGGCCACCACGAGGCCCCGAGCCACTCGCCGACCAGCCAGGTCGCCGCGCCGAACACCGCGAGGCCGAACGCCACTGCGCTCGCGCGCATCGCCACTTGAAAGTCGAACACGCCGTGCACCGCCACGGCCCATGCGAATGAGGCGGGTACCAGCAGAGTCAGCACCACCGCCCATCGCGCGCCGGGCACCGCGGCGCCCGGCGACAGGTTGTGGACCACGATCAGCGCGGTGAACGGGGCGAGGCCCAGCGCGGTCCCGGCGAACGCAACCCGCAATCGCCGGCGCGCGTCGGGCGAACCGGCGCGGCCGTACGAACGCGCAAACAACGCGAGCGCGATCAGCAGCCCGGCGGCGAACCACAGCGCCGCTGCGAAGTTGAGCACCGTGAGTCCCGGCTCGAGCGCGGGATGGTCGAGGGCACGCAGTACGAGTGCCGCGAGCGTGCCGACGAACAGAAAGGTCGCGACCCCGTAGCCCGCCGCCACACCGGCCGCCGTCCGACTGCCGGGCACGCGCGGCTCGGGGAAGAGCGCGAAGAAATGGATGAACAGCGCGGGTAGCAGCAGTTGGAACCCGGCGTAGAGCACCTCATGCATCGTTCCGAGCACTGGCCACGAGAAACGCGGGATCGGTGCGAGTATCCACGCGAACGCGATCGAGAGCAGGAAAAAAGGGCGGGTGAGACGGTCGCGGCGTTCGCTCCATACCCAGCCGCCGAGCAGGATGAACCCCGAGGCCACCAGCAGGTCGATCGCCATCATCCGGCGCTCACCGTTCGGCATCGGATCGGGGACCAGCCAGATCGGCCGCCTGAGCCCATCGCGGATGCGCTCGAGCCGCAGGGGTTTCGCCGGGGCGGCGGATGCGATCGGGCCCTGCAACCGCTGCCAGGGGCCGCCGCCCGAGTCGAGGCTGGCCAGCCGGTCTTCCGTACGCAGCCCGGCCCGTGCGCCCGGACTGCCGGGGTCGACCGCGACAACCTGGTCGTCCCGCATCCGGAGGCCCGTATAGGGATGGGCGGGGAGGCTCAAGGCGGAGACGACCAGGGCCGACGCCACCGGGATCAAGAGCCAGGTCAGCGGGTGGGCGCTCGTTCCACGATCCACGCGTCCCTCCCATGGGTCGGAGCGTGGCAGGAGCCCGACATGCGGGCCCGGCCGGGTGGTTCCCAATACGGGGGTCCGATACGGGGCCCCAATACGGATTGGACCGCAGGGTGCGCTGCCGCTATTCTGCCAGTCAAGTCGCTTGCGATTCCTGCCGATACGCTGCTCGACAGGGGTGAAGCCCGGCCCCGTGCGGAAGCGGAGGGAGCTACACGATGCTGGTCCTAACACGGAAGTTAGGGGAGAACATCCGGATCGGGGACTCGGTGAAGATCACCGTGCTTGAAGTACGCTCCGGGCAGGTGAAGCTGGGCATCGAGGCTCCACCGGAAGTGAAGGTGCATCGCGAGGAGATCTACGCCCGAATCCAGGAGGAGAATCGTCGGGCGCAGCAAGGGAAGCCGGAGGGGGGCGCCGGAGGCGCTCCGACCGGCTAGCAACCCGATCACGATCGATCCCCAGCCGCAACGGGCCTCAAGGTCCGAGTTTCCGCTCCCGCGGCGTCGCGGGAAACGGACCGCGCGGCAGGCGGACGGCGGCACCCGGCGAGGGGTTATGACGCGCAGCACCCAGCGTGGCACGCGCAAGCGCAAGACGAACCGTCTCGAGCAGTGGCTCGGCCCCCGCGAATCCGAACACATCCGTCCCGGCCGTGTGCTCTCCGCCCGGGCACGCCTCGCCTCCGGTCACTACGACAGCCCCGAGGTGAGGGACTTCCTGCTCGAGGCCCTGCTCCAGGCCCTGCGCCGGCACTGATTTTTCGCCGGGGCGCCTGCCCGCTGCCTGCCATCCCCCCGACCCACAAGTCCCGCCCTTCCGGCCGACGCGCGCCATCGACTATGATGCGCCGGCGATGGAACGCACATGCGGGTAACGAGCGCCCGCGGAGCCGCGGCACGGCGTCCGCAGGCCGAGAGCCTGGCCCGGGCGCTCATGCTGGACAGCGACGCGGGGGTCCTGATCGTGGACCCCGCTGGGCGTGTCCGTGAGCTGAACCCCGCCGCCGCGCGAATCCTCGGGCTGTCGGCCGCACGCGTGCGTCGCTCCCGAGCGGTGGATCTCCTGCGGACAGTGATCGCGGGCGACGAGCCGGTGCGCGACGCATTCCGGCGCGCGTCCACCGAACGCGAGATCATGCTGCTCGCGCGTTCCGGGGGCGAGGTGCCGGTGTTGCTGCGCAGCGTCCGATTCGGTCGCCCGCCGTGGGTGGTCATCACGCTACGCGATCAGACCCGGATGCGGCGGATGGAACAGGAGCTGCGCCGCCACGAACGGCTCGCGACGCTGGGCCAGCTGTCCGCCGGCGCTGCCCACGAGATCCGCAATCCGCTCGCCGGGATCGGCACCAGCGCCCAGGTGCTGCTCGGCCGCTTCGAGCCGCGAGACGAGCGCGCGCGCTTCGTGCGCGTCATCCTCGAGGAGGTGGGCCGTCTCGACCGGATCGTGACCGGGTTGCTCCAGTACGCACGCCCGCGCACGCCGGAGCTGAGCCCGACGGCGCTCGCGCCCTGCATCGAGCGCGTGCTCGAGCTGGCCGCCGAAGCGATCGCCCAGGCCCATGTCGTCGTCGAGGTCGACGTGGCGCCCCGGCTCCCGCCGGTATACATTGACGCCGATCTGGTGACCCAGGTCCTGCTCAACGTCACGCTGAACGCCGTGCAGGCCATGCCCGGCGCGGGCACGCTTCGCTTCGAGGTGCGACGGGTACGGCGTCGCGCCCCGCCGCGCGGGCCCGGGCGCCGTGCGGCCGACCGCCCGGATCGGCGCAAGGCCGGCCCTGGGGCCGGCTGGATCGCGTACCAGCAAGTGAGGGTGATCGATACTGGCGTGGGCATCCCGCGCCACGCGTTACGCAACCTGTTCGATCCGTTCTTCTCGACCAAACCCCAGGGCACGGGGTTGGGCCTGTCGATCTCGCAGTCGATCATGCAGGAGCACGGCGGCGCGATCGCGATCGCGAGCCGCGAAGGCCACGGCACCACGGCGCTGCTCAACTTCCCGATGGAGAAACGGCATGGGCAGAGGCGAGAGTCCCACGCAGACGCAGGGCGCCAGGACCATCCTGATCGTCGACGATGAGCGCACGCTGCGCTTCAGTCTCGGCGAGTGGGCCCGCGACGCCGGGTTCATCCCGCTCGAGGCGGCAAGCGAAAGCGAGGCGCTCGAGCGGATCCGCGACCACGAGGTGGACGTCGTCGTCCTCGACCTGAAGCTGGCCGACGAGGACGGGATGCAGGTTCTGCGCCGGCTGCGCGAGGTGGACCCGGTGCTGCCGGTGGTCATGCTCACCGGCCACGGCACGATCGAGCACGCGGTGCGGGCGACCCGGCTCGGGGCCTACGATTTCGTGCTCAAGCCGCCCGACCTGGAACATCTCGAGGTGGTCCTGCGCCGGGCGATGGAGCACACCCGCCTGCAGCGGGAGGTCGACCACCTGCGCGCGGGCACCGCGGTGTCGGCGACGCTGCTCGGGGAGAGCGCGGGGCTCAAGCAGGTCATCCTGCAGCTCGACAAGGTCGCGCGCAGCAACGCCGCCACCGTGCTCATCCATGGCGAGACCGGGACGGGCAAGGAGCTGATGGCCCGATATATCCATGGGCGCAGCGCGCGCGCCGGGGCGGCGTTCATCGATCTCAACTGCAGTGCGATCCCCGAGCAGCTGCTCGAGAGCCAGCTGTTCGGCCACGAGAAGGGCGCCTTCACCGACGCCAAGCATTTCAAGAAGGGCCTGTTCGACCTGGCCGACGGTGGGACCCTGTTCCTCGATGAGATTGGGGAGATGGCCCCGCAGCTGCAGTCCAAACTGCTGCGCGTGCTCGAGACCCGCAACTTTCGCCGGGTCGGCGGACACGCCGACATCCAGGTGGACGTGAGGATCGTCGCCGCCACGCACCGCGATCTCAAGCGCCAGGTGGCGGAGGGCCGGTTCCGCGAAGACCTTTACTTCCGCCTCAACGTGGTGCCGATCCAGATGCCGCCGCTGCGCGAGCGTCGAGACGACGTGGAGCTGCTCGCCCGGCACTTCATCGCCCGCTTCTGCGGCGAGATGGGGAGGGCCCCGGCCCGGCTCCACCCGGCCGCGCTCAGCGCACTCGCGGATTACGCCTGGCCCGGCAACGTGCGCGAGCTGAAGAACGTGATCGAACGCGTGCTCCTGCTGGAAGCCGAGGAGGATATCCTGCCCCAGCACTTGCCGGCCGAGTTCGCCACCGGCGCCTCGTCGGGGAGCGGAGCCCCGGGCACGGCCGGTGGGCCCCCAAGGATCCCGACCGGGGATCCCTTCCCGCGCGGCGTGGTGCGACCGCTCGCCCAGATCGAGCAGATGGCGATCGGGCACGCGCTCGCGGTGTGCGAGGGGAACAAGACCCGCGCCGCCCAGCTGCTGGGCATCTCGCGCCAGACCCTGCGCACCAAGCTGAATGAGCTGCGCATGGAGGATGAGCCCGAGAGCGCGCCCGAGTCCTGAGGCGAGCTTCTCCCGTCGCGCCCTCCGCCGCGGCAGACCGATCAGGAACCGGTCGAAGCCTGCCGCCGGGCGTCTTGAGGTTGGGCGGGCGAAATGCATCCGCGCCGGTCCCGCTTGCACGAGCACCACCCGCGGCGCATCGTGCCGACGCCCCGCTTCGGGCCCACGCGTGGGTTGAACTCCAGCGGCTAAGTCCCCACCGTCAAATAACATGCCCGCCGTCTAGGGAGCCTCGACCGCGGCAAACGCCGGACGCTCCGGCCGGCCGTCCCCCCTCAGCATCTGCCCGACGCCCGTCTGGCACGCCCACTGCAGAAGACACCCCCGGACCTGGACCAACGGGGGTGTCCGCTACATGCCTCACATCCTGATCGTGGAAGACGAGCCATCCACCTCGTGGGCCCTGGCCGAGGGCCTGGCGGACGATGGTTTCACCATCGACACCTTTCGCAGCGCCGAAGAAGCCTGGGTGTGGCTCAAGACCGGCCGCAGCGATCTGGTCATCAGCGACCTGCGCCTGCCGGGCATGAGCGGCATCGAGCTCGCGCGCAAGCTGAAGCGAGGACGTCACGCCCAGCCGGTCATCATCGTCACCGCCTATGGCACCCCGGACTCGATGCGCGACCTGGCCGCGGCCGGCGTGGCCGACTGCTTCCCCAAGCCCTTCCCGATGGACGTGCTCCGCCGCTCGGTGCACCGGGCGCTCGCGGCCGCCGACGCACGCAAGCCCCGTCGCAGGGGGACGTCATGCTGACCCAGGCCGCGCCGCTCTCACGTCAGCGCCGCCCGCGCCGCCCGGGCCGCGACCGGGTCGCCGCGGCACTCGCGCGCCGTGGAACGCGGGAGCGCCTCGTGCTGACCTTGCTGCTCTACGAGCGGCTCTATCCGATCGAGGTCGCAGACGCTCTGGGCATCTCACTGCGGCAGGTGGAGCGCACCTACGACGCCCTGCTCACCGAGCTGAGGCGCTCGGTCGTGGGCGCTGCCGGACGGGCCCGCGCCCGTTCGACGACGCCCGCCCCTCGCGTCCGTAGGGCGGCCTGACCGTGTCGGGTCCTTTGCTCGCACGCCCGAACCGTTCCCGGCGCATGCCCGCCACGACCGCGGCACGCCTCGACGAAATCCAGGCGGCGCTGAGCACGCTGCGGCACGAGCGCTCGCGCTTCGAGCGCCTCGGCTTCGAGCGGCCGCAGGCGCGATGCCACACCGAGATCCGCTACTGGAGCTTCCTGGAGGCGCTTCACTCGCTGCCGGCCGACGCCGGTCAGGTCATCCCAACCCCTGGTTCAACATGGCACGGCCCGCCCGTCCTGTAAGCGGCTCGAGATCCGCGAAGCCCGCCCCGGGCGGCCTCCGCCCCTTGCGGCTGGTCCGTCGGCGCTCATCGGCGGCCGCCCGCGGCTTTCCTGCGGCCGCGTCCGACCATCCGTCGCGCTGGACGCGCCCGCACGTGCGCACGCTTGCCATCGCCAGCGGCAAGGGTGGGGTGGGCAAGAGCAACCTCGCCGCGAACCTCGCGGTCGCGCTGGGAGAGCTGGGCGCGCGCGTGCTGCTTCTCGACGCCGACATCGCCCAGGCCAATCTCGACCTGCTGCTCGGTGTCAATCCGCGCTTCGACCTGCAGCACGTGCTGTCGGGGGACAAGTCGCTCGAGGAGATCGTCGTCCAGGGGCCGCGGGGCGTATCCCTGGTCCCGGCGTCGTCCGGCGTGCCCGAGCTGGCCGAGCTGGACGACTACCGGCTCGAGTGCCTGATCCGCGGGCTCGGCAACCTCGAGGCCAACGCCGACATCATCCTGATTGATGCTGCCTCGGGGACCTCGCGCCAGGTGGTCACGTTCTGCCTCGCCGCCGATGAGGTGGTCATCGTCACGACGCCCGAGATGCCCGCCTTCTCCGATGCCTACGCAATGATCAAGCTGCTCCAGCAGCGCGGGCTCACCCGTCCTCCGCGACTGGTCGTGAACGCCGCCGGCAGCGCCGACGAGGCCGAAGAGGTGGCCCACCGCCTGCGCCTGGTCGCGCGGCGCTTCCTCAAGCTCGAGCCGGAGATGTGGGGCTACGTGCCGTTCGATGCGGCCATCCCGCGGGCCGTGCGGCGCCAGGAGCCGGTCGTCACCGCGTACCCGCGGTCCGCCGCGGCCGTCGCCTACCGCGCGCTCGCCGCCCAGCTTTGGGAGACGTCCGCCGGTCCCGATTCCCCGCAGCAGCCGCTGGTCGAGAAACTCGAAGCCTAGGAGGACACATGCCCCGCGTCGCCGTCGCCAGTTCTGTCCGCAAACGGGAGGTCCCCCCGAGTCTTCCCCTTCCCACCCCGGCGGTGTCCCCGGCCCCCGCGGCCGCCAAGATCCGCTCCCGTGATGATCTGCTGCGCCGGTTCGCGCCCCTGGTGCGGCATGTCGTCGAACGCGTCGCCACCACGCTGCCGCGCACCGTGGATCACGAGGACCTCTATTCTGCCGGGGTGCTCGGACTGCTCGATGCCCACGCCAAGTTCGATGTCGGCAAGGGGGTCAAGTTCGAGACCTACGCGGTCTGGCGCATCCGGGGCGCCGTGCTCGACCAGCTGCGGGCGCTCGACTGGGTGTCGCGCTCGATGCGTCGCAAGGCCCGCAATCTGGACGGCGTCACCCGCAAACTCGACCAGAAGCTCGGTCGCGCCGCCTCCGAGATCGAGTTGGCGCGCGAGATGAATCTCTCTCACGCCGACTTCTACCGGCTGCTCGACCAGGTGCGGGGCGCAGTGCTGGTGTCGCTCGACGAGAACCGCTCGGCCGAGGACCAGGAGCCGAGCACGCTGGCCGACCACCTGCCGGACCCGACGGCGGTCAACCTCGAGGAACGCCTCGAGGAGGAGGAGCGCAAGGTCGTGCTGCTGCGCACTCTCGATCATCTGCCGGAGCAGGAGCGGCTGGTCGTGGCGCTCTACTACTACGAGCACCTCACGCTCAAGGAGATCGGCCGGGCGCTCGGCATCTCTGAATCGCGCGTCTCCCAGGTCCACACCCGCGCGATGTCCCGCCTGCGGCTGCGTCTCCAGAACGCACTCGATGCCGACGCCTGAGCGCCCCGGCCGGCGATCCCCGGCTGCCCCGGCTCGGTTGACGCGCGCCCGTCCGACCAGGGGCTCCCGCCCCGCGCAGCGTGCCGCGGACGCGCCCGATGACCGCGGCTCGCGCCGCCGTGCCTCTCGTTCGCTATGGTCCGCGTGCGAGGCGCTGCTGTCCGCGGAAGAACCGCGCGCGCTCTCCCGCGCGCTCGACCGGATGTCCGAGGCCTTCGACTGTGACGGGGTGGCCCTGCACGTCATGGGCGCGACGGGCGAGTTAGAGCCCTGGTGCGCCCGCGGGATCTGGCGTACCGCCGCCGGCGATCTGCGCGGCTGCCTGAGCGTCCCCCTGCGCCGCGGCGCCGAGCGCGTCGGCACCCTCGATCTTCTGGGGCGCGCGGGACGGGCCTTCCAGCCGTCCCAGATGAGCTTGATCCGAACCGCTTCCGGGGCGATCGGCGCCGCGCTCGGGGCGCGGCTCGAACTCCAGCGCCTGCGCTCGATGCCCGGGCGCGATCCGCTGACCGGACTCCCGGACGCGCGCGCATTCCAAGGCCTGCTCGAGAGCGAGATGTCGCGCGCCCGCCGCCACGGCGTGCCGCTCGGCCTGGCGCTGGTGGACCTCGACCGCTTTGGGGCCATCAATGCCCGTTTCGGCCGCCCGATCGGCGACGGCGTGCTGGCCGAGGCGGCCCTGGTCCTGCGTCTTGCGCTGCGCGAATCCGACGTGCTGGCGCGGGTCGGCGACGATCAGTTCGGCGTCCTGCTGCCCGAAACCGATCTGGCGCCAACACAGCGTTGCGGCGAGCGACTGCGCCACGCGCTCGAGGAGCACCGTTTCGCGCGGGTCGGCTGCATCAGCGCCTCGATCGGCGTCACCGCCAGTCCGCGGGGCGGCGTCGAGGGCGTCGAGTTGCTGGCGAGCGGCGACCAGGCGCTGGCGCTGGCCAAGAAATCGGGACGCCGACGCGTCACCGCGTTCGAAACCTCACCGGTCCATTGACGCCGTGAACGGGCCGATCCGCTCCGAGCGCAGCCAGGCGGCTGCCACGTATCCGGCGTACGAGAGCGCCATCGGGGCGCGGGTGCTGATCGTCGACGACGAGCCCAGCGTGGTCGAGGTCTTCAACGAGTTCCTCACCTCCCAGGGCTATGCGCTGAGCCTCGCCGCCAACGGCGAAGAGGCGGTGCGGATGCTGCCGGTGCTCAAGCCCGACATGATCCTCACCGACCTCAACCTGCCCGGACTTTCCGGGCTCGAGGTCATGCGCGCGGCCAAGGAAGTGGATCCCGAGGTCTGCGTGGTCGTTGTGACCGGGTACGCCTCGGCATCGACCGCGATCGACGCCCTGAGGCAGGGGGCCTACGACTACGTGACCAAGCCCTTCGACCTGGACGACGTGTTCCAGATCGTCGAACGCGGCATCGCCAACAGGCGCCTCAAGGTGCTCAACCGGGAGCTGATCGAAGAGCTGCGTCAAAAGAACGAGATCCTGCGCGAGCACGAGCACGAGCTGCGCGAGCGGGTGCGCGTGGCGACCCTCCAGATGACCAGCCTCTACGAGGTGGGCAAGGAGATCAGCGCCGATCTGGATCTGGATCGGAGGCTGGCCGTCATCTGCAATCGAGCCGCGACCCTGAGCGGGGCGCGGGCGGCGCTGGTCTACCTGCGGCAGGAGCAGAGCGACGGGTTCCATCCCACCGCGGCGTACGGCGTTCCGCTGGTCACAGACGACGGTCCAAGAGCCTCGTTCCAGGTGGGGCAGGGGTTCCTCGGGCTGAGCGCGCGCGACCAGGTTGCGGCACGGGTGTCGGCCGACGACGGCGGAGCGGCCGTGGAGGTGCCCGGCGTCGCCGGCGGGTGCCAGGCCGCCCTGGCGACGCCGCTGACGGACGAGAGCCAGGTCATCGGCGTCCTCGCCGTGATCGACAAGGACGGCGGATTCACCGTGGAGGACGAGAGCTTCATGGCGCTGTTCGCCTCGCAGTCGGCGATCGCGATCCGCAACTCTCAGTTGTTCGAACGCACCCGCAGCCTCGACCGGCTCAAGTCCGAGTTCGTGGCGGTGGTCTCGCACGAGATCCGCACCCCGCTCACCTCGGTCAAGGGGGCGGTCGAGCTGCTGGCCGACGAGCATTACTTCACCAATAACGAGCAGCAGGTCAAGCTGCTGACGATCGCGCACGCCAACGCCGAGCGGCTGCTGGTGCTGATCAACGACATCCTCGACTTCTCGCGGCTCGAGTCCTCGTCGCTGCCGATGAGCCTGGAGCTCCAGCGGCTGGAGCCAATCATGACCCAGGTCGCCGAGAACCTGCGTACCCAGCTCGAGGAGCGCCGCATTCAGCTCGAGACCGTGATATCGCCGGGACTCCCCGACGTCATGATCGACGGACACCGGATCGCCCAGGTGCTCACCAATCTGATGTCGAACGCCATCAAGTTTTCCCCGGCCGGCGGCCGCATCGAGATCACCGCGGAGCTCTGGGCCGGCCGCGTCCGGGTCGGGGTGCACGATCAGGGTGAGGGCATCGCGGCCCAGGATTTGCCCAAGCTGTTCCAGAAGTTCTCCCAGGTTGACTCGTCCGCCACGCGCAAGTCGGGCGGCACCGGACTGGGCCTGGTCATTTGCAAGGGGATCGTCGAGCAGCATCACGGTCAGATGACCGTCGAAAGCACCCCGGGAGAAGGAAGTACCTTCTACTTCACCCTGCCACCGGTGGCCGCGTCCGCGGCACTCTCCGCTTGACCGCCCGAGCGAGCCGCCACTAGGTTTCGCGGGTGCCGGCGCCGATCGCGGCGGCCGGCACACGCGGCACGATGCCGCACCACTGACCGAGCGCCATGGAAGACGCCTCGAAACACGACAGCGAACCACCCCCGAATTCCGCAAGTCGGACCGCCGACTCGCCCACACCTTCGGCCGACGTCGAGGAGCGGCGAGACGGCCCGCGCCCTGAACGGCTTGGCGGGGTCACGCCGCGCGCTCCCGAAACGACCAGCGCCTGGCTCCACGCGGTGAGCGGGGCATCGGTCCCGACGCTCTCGCGTGCCGTCTTCGAGCTGGCGGCCCGCTTCCTCGCCGGCGGACATCGCGTGCTGCTGGTGGACGGGGCGCCGAAGCTGCGTCTCCACGACCGGTTCGATCGCGAATCGCGCTGGGGCGTGGTCGAGTGCCTGGGGGAGGGGTTGCCGGTGCTGGGGCTGGTCCAGGACTCGGGCCGCCTCGGTCTTTACCTGCTGGCCCACGGAACCCCAGCGGGTGCGACGGCCTGGCCCCGCCTCGGGCAGATCCTCGATGCGGCCCGGCCGCATTTCGGACGCGTGGTCATCGCGCTCGACCCCGACACCCCGGCTGGGTTCGGCGAGGCGCTCGCGGGCGTCCATCTCGAAGGCTGGTGGCCGCAGGGGGGAAGCGAGGCCAGGCGCGCAGCCGGTATCGGAGGCCGCCTCGGCATCCAGTTCACCGCCTTGAACTTGGACTCGATGCTGATTCCAAGGCTCGAAGCGCTGGACGCCCGCCTCTGGGCACTCCTTGCCCCGGCGCCGCCGGTCGAGCCGCGCGCCATGCAGCCGAGCGATGTGCCGGCAGCGGAGCCCGAAGTCGTTTCGGAGCCGGTCAGTCTTGACAGCGATCCGCGCGCGCGTGAGCGGCTGCGCTTCCTGCTCTGGACGCGCCATATCGAGGCCGAAGGCGTGAAGCCGGTCCCGGCCGGGGTCTCGCCGGCTGAGAGTGAGGAGCCGTCCTGATTCCGGCGATCGGGGGAGGGAAGCCGGCCGATGATCGCTTCGGCGCGCGTCCAGAGGTCGGTCGGCGGACCGGAGCCGTGACCGCGCCGCGCCTGTTGGTGGTCGAGGCGATGGATGCTGCGGGGAGCGATCGTGCCGACGCGCACGAGCGCTGCTCGGCCCTGCGCGCTTTGCGCGCGGTGGTGCGGGTCGCGATCCTGAACCCCGGGCGGAACGGGTCCGAGGCCGGGGCGGCCGACGCGAACACGGCCTCGGGCGCGTTCGCCGAGTGGGATAGCGGGTCCTCAGGGCTCGCCAGCTTGCGCGAGTTTGCGCGTGAGGGCCGCTTCGATCACATCCTGATCGCCGCCGCCGCGCGCGGGGGCGGAGCGGCGGTCGGTGCGCTCCCCCCGGGGATCCCTGCGTCCTGGTGGCCGACCGGGGTTTCGCCTGCGACCGGCTGGGGCGCGCGACTCCGCTTCGGACGCCCGGCCCTGCTGTCGTGCCTCGGCGCCGGCCAGGATGGACCGGACCGGGACGTGCCCGCCGGCCTAGCATGGTCGTCGGTCGGCCCCCGTCCGGCGGGACGCGGCCGCTTCACCCTGTGGGATGGCGAGTACCTGCTCGCGCCGCTCCCGCTCGCGGGCGCCGAGGGGTCGCGACTGCTCGCGGCATTCGCCGGCCTTGGGGAGGAATGGTGCGGCCTCGATCTGGTGGTGTTGTCCGAGCCGCAGCCGGGCTTCGAGCGTGAGGCCCGCGACCGCGGCATCGGGCCACGCGTGCATTTCGTGGGTCAGGCTCCGCGCGAAGCCGAATGGGCATGGTGGATCCACGCCCGCGGCGCGGTGTTCGCCGGCGCCGGCGCCATCTCGGGCGGCTTCGTCCTGCGCGGACTGAACGCCGGGTGTCCGATGGAGATGCTCCAGTCCGATGGTCCCGGCGTCGCCATCCGGACCTGGCTCGATCGGAACGGGTGCCTGCTACGGGCGCCGCAGCGTGGGGGTGACGATCTGGTCGCCGCGCACTCGCATCGACTGGGGCGCCTGCTCGGCCGCGGCCCGGTGGTCACGGAGGCCGTGGCCCGCGGGCGGGCCCTGGCAGCCGAGCATGGCTGGGAGCGGATCGCCGCGCGTCTGGCCGCAGCGCTCCCGGACCTCGCGGCGACCACGCTGCGGTCCAGGCCGGCGGCGGCAGCTTGATGAACGCGCGCGGTTGGACAATCACGCCGACGTCCCACACGAGGGGGCGGCGCCTTGCGCGGCGGGGTGTTGGCGGCTACCTTGCCCGGGCGAACTACAACGCGCTCCCGGACATGGGCGCGATCCACCGGGCAGTGATGCACGCGGAGGTTTCGGCATGAGGATCCTCGTCACCGGCGGGGCGGGCTTCATCGGCTCGCACGTGGCGGAGCGGTTCGTGTCCCTCGGGCACGAGGTGGCGGTGCTGGATAACCTCTCCACCGGCTTCCGCGAGTTCGTGCCCCCGCAGGCCCGGTTCTACCCGGTCGATATCACCGACGGTCCCGCGGTCGATCGTGTCCTCGCCGAGTTCCGGCCCGATGTCGTCGACCATCACGCGGCGCAGATCGATGTGCGCAGGTCGGTCAGCGATCCCGCGTTCGATGCCCGGGTGAACATCATCGGCGGCATCGAGCTGCTGACGGCGTGCACCCGCAACGGCGTGCGCAAGGTGATCTACGCTTCGACCGGCGGCGCCCTCTATGGCGAGGGACGCACGCTGCCGGCGACCGAGGACCACCCGGTGAATCCCGAGGCCCCGTACGGGGTGAGCAAGCACACGCTCGAGCACTACCTCTACCTGTGGAAGCTCCTGCATGGACTCGACTACACGGTCCTGCGCTATCCCAACGTTTACGGGCCGCGGCAGAATCCGCACGGCGAGGCCGGCGTGAACGCCATCTTCATCGGGCTCATGCTCAAGGGGGAGTGCCCCCGCATCTTCGGGACCGGTGAGCAGGTCCGCGACTACCTCTATGTCGGCGACGTGATCGAGGCCAATCAGGTCGTGCTGACCGCGGGTGGCGGCGAGATGTTCAATCTGGGCACCGGGGTCGGGACCTCGGTCAACCAGATCTTCCGCGAGCTCCAGGGCATCCTGGGTTTCGCCGGTGAACCGATGTACGAAGCCGCGCGCCCCGGTGAGGTCCAGCGGATCTTCCTCGATGCCACCCGCGCGCGACGGGTGCTCGGCTGGCAGCCCCGGACCCCGTTCCGCGAGGGGCTCGAGCGCACCGTGGAGTGGACCCGGGAGGCCGCCGCCTAGCGGTCTTCAGCGGGCACTTGCAGCCCGCGTCGCGTCCGCACGGTACCGGAACACCGTGCTCGCTCGGTGGCTGTGGCCTTCCTCCGGTGCCCCCGCGTGTTCAGTCCTGCTGTACTCCCTGGGAGCCGCCACCGCCGAAGGGCTCGGCACCGCCGAGGGATCGTCCGCGTCACTCGGTCATAGATTCGGCGGGCCCGGTGACGGTATATTCTCGGCGGCTTCCCAGTACGCTTGGTCCCCCGGTTCCGTCCTCCGGGGATTCCCGCATCGCTGCCCTGCCCTGGAGGTGCCGCATGAATCGGTGGTTACCACGCATCGCCCTCGCCGCATTGCTCACCGCCGTCGTCTTCACCACCGCCTTCGCCGATTCGTACAAGCTCGACATCGCCGCGCGCATCGCGATCTACAACCTGCGCCAGGGCGTCCAGCCCGTCGAAATGCGGGAAGGCGGCATCATGGCCGCCACGGAAGCGGGCGAGCTCGACTGCTTCATCGTCGGTGACGTCACCCGTGCCGAGCTCGAGGCGGCCGGCGCGCGTATCCGCACCGCGCTGCCCGGCATCTTCACCGCTTTCATCCCGCTCGCCAGCGTCGACGCCGTCGCGGCGATCGCGGGCGTGGAGAAGATCGAAGGCGCGCAGATCGAATCGATCGAGCACAACCTCAGCGTGCCGACCACCAACGCCACGCTATTCCGCGGCGCCGGCCCCACGTTTACCGGGCTCAACGGCGCCGGTGTGATCGTCGGCAACATCGACACCGGCGTCGACTACGATCACGAGGATTTCAAGGATGCGCTCGGCAACACGCGCTTCCTGAAGATCTGGGACCAGACCGACTTGCTCGGTCCTCCCGCCGCCGGCTTCGGTTACGGCTCGGACTGGACCGCCGCCGACATCAACGCGCTGATCTCGCGCGCCAAGGACACCCACGGCCACGGCTCGCATACCTTGGGCACCGCGGGCGGCGATGGCAGCCAGACGTTCGGCGCCTCGGCCCCGGCGTTCACCTACACCGGCATGGCGCCGATGGCCGACCTGATCGCGGTCGATGCCTCGACAACCGGCGGATTCTCCAACACCGGCATGATCGACGGCATCAACTACATCTTCCAGCAGGCGACGGCCTTCGGTAAGGCGGCGGTCGCCAACCTGTCAATCGGCGGCTCGTTCGGTCCGCACGACGGCTCCTCGACGTTCGAGGTGGCCGTGGACGTGATGACCGGCGCCGGACGCGCGGTCGTGTTCTCGTCCGGCAACAGCCGTGGTGACCCGCAGCACGCGGAGATGAACGCGACGGCGCTCGGCGCAGACATCACCATGAGCGCCCTCAACGGCGCCGTGCTCAATCGCCGCTTCCAGATCAACGGGTGGTACAACAACACTGAGATCGTCAACGTCACCGTCATCACGCCGAACGGCACCACGATCGGTCCGATCGTGCTCGGGACCATGAACGCCGCCTACCCCGGCACGGTCACGGCCAACGGCGCCGTGTACGTCGAAAACGGCACCACCACCTCGGCCAACGGCTCGCGTCAGATCATCATCGACGTGATCAACCAGAACGCCGTAACCCAGAACCTGACCGGCACGTGGACGTATCGATTCACGGCGATCGCGCTCGGCGCCGCCAATGGCGAAGTCGACCTGTGGCGGAACTTCCAGAGCAGCACGGCGCTCACCGCGAACTTCGTGATCGGCAACAACTCGACCGAGGAGCTGATCAACGCCATCGGCACCGGGTTGAACTCGATCGCGGTCGCCTCGTGGCACACGAGGCAGAACTGGGCGGATTGCCGCGTCGCATGGAACGCCCTACCCAACGCCACCTTCGGCGGCCCGGCGCCCGGTCCCATCTCCACGTTCTCGAGCATGGGCCCCACCCGCGACGGACGGCAGAAGCCCGAGATCGCCGCCCCCGGCTCCGAGATCGCCTCCGCGCTCACGCAGGATGCCGGGGTCCTGACGTGCCCGGCGACCGCCGCGACGTTCCTGCCCGGACTGAGGCATTGGATGAACCGCGGCACCAGCATGGCGGCCCCGCACGTCACCGGCGCGATCGGCCTGCTGTTTCAGAAGTATGGCTCGCTGACCGTGCCCCAGGTTCGCACTTTGCTCCAGACGCGCGCCATCGTCGACGGTTTCACCGGTGCCGTATGGAACAAGGACTTCGGCTATGGAAAGCTGAACCTCGGCGACATGACCGATCCACTCTGCATCGTGACCGCGCCCAACGGCGGTGAGGTGGTCGTGGTGGGGGGCAACCTCCCGCTCACGTGGAACGCCTCCGACCTGTACCTGGGCGTAACCGGGGTCGATCTCGAGATCTCGCGCACCGGCGTCGGTGGGCCCTACACGACGGTCGCGAGCAACATCGCCAACTCCGGCACGTTCAACTGGGTGGTCAGCGGGCCGGTCACCAACAACGCGATCCTGCGCGTCACCGCAAAGGACGCTGCCGCCAACGCCGGCGTCGACGTGAGCGATGCGGTGTGGGCGATCGTCGACCCGCCGGTTGCCACCACGGTGGCGATGTTCCGCGCCGAGCCGACCACCGACGGCGTTCGCCTGGTGTGGCAGTTCACCGATGCCTCGCAATTCTCTCGCGTCGCCCTCGAGCGCGCGACGACCAGCAGAGGGCCGTGGAGCGAGATCGAGGCCGAGCTCTCGACCGAGCGTGAGGCGACCGTCGCCCTCGACCGCACCGCCGAGGCGGGGCTCACGTATTTCTATCGGCTGGCCGTGACTTACCGTGATGGGGGGACGGCCGCGTTTGGTCCGCTCTCGGCCACCGCGGGGCGGCCGATCACCGAGTTCGCGCTGGCCGGGATCACGCCGAACCCGACCGCCGGCCAGGCGGTGATCGAGTACGCGGTGCCTCGGGGCTCCGAGGTGAGCGTGCTCATGTACGACCTGCAGGGTCGTGAGGTCGCGGTCCTGGCGCGCGGCCCGCACGGACCGGGCGTCTACCAGGTCACCTGGAGCGGC
>CAYONG010000333.1:0-21641 GCA_964405235.1 uncultured bacterium
CCGCCAGTCGGGGCCGGGCGAAGTGTGGAATCGGCAATGAGGTGCGGGACAGAACGGGGGCGCAAAGGGGGCGCGTGGGTCGGTCATGCCCGATTAGCCCTGCACGCCCCGAGCCATCCACAATCGTCAGCGCACAACTCAGCCCTTGCGCGGCGGCTGGCTCGGACGCATCTCGACCCGGCTGTAGAGCGCGTGCTTCGGCGACCGGAGCAGGTCGATCACCACCGCGGCTACGTCCTCGGGCCGAAGCGCCCAGTCCTGCTTGGCCTGCGCCCCGCGCCCGAACTCGGTCGCGACGCTGCCGGGCATCAGGTAGGAGACGCGGATGCCGTCGTAGCGCACCTCCTGCATGAGCGCCTCGCTGAATCCGTTGAGGCCGAACTTGCTCGCGTTGTAGGCGCCGCCGTTCGGGAACGCGTTTCGGCCCGCCAACGACGACAGGTTGAAGATGTAACCACCGCCGCGCTTGCGCATGAGCGGGATCGCATCGTGGCAGCAGTAGTAGACCCCGTTCAGGTTGGTCTCGATGACCGCCCGCCAGTCGTCGGGTGCGAGGTCCGCGACCGGGGCGAAGATGCCGATGCCGGCATTGTTCACCAGGATGTCCACGCCGCCCGCCGCCCGTTCGACCTGCTGAAACAGCGCGCGCACCGCTTCGTACGAGCGCACGTCGCACGCAAAGCCCAGGGCGCCGGCGCCCACCTCGCGCGCGGCGGTCGCCGCCGCATCGGCCGATCGCGCGGTGAACGCGACGCGCGCGCCCTCGCGGGCGAGCGCCTCGACAATGCCGCGCCCGATGCCCCGGTTGCCGCCGGTCACCACCGCCACCTTGCCATCCAGGAATCCCATGGTGCGCCTCCCAGGTTGAGTTCTCTCCTTCGGGACGATCACGCGCCGGGGAGGCTCGCATCCGCGACCGCGCCGCGCAACCCGGCCCCGGGCCTCGGATCGTCCATCCGCGAGACACTTGACGCCGGAGGCCGGGTAAGTAATCGTTTTCATGTCCCCGTCCAATAGCCCCCGGCGCGGCCGGCCCGTCCCCTCCCCGCGAGGACCTACAGTCCCATGACGACCATCAAGGACGTCGCCCGCGAAGCCGGGGTTTCGGTCGCCACGGTCTCTCGGGTCTTCAACCACGGCGCGGTGGTGAGCGAGGACACCCGCCGGATCGTGCGCGAGGTCGCGGAGCGGCTCAACTACTGGCCCAACGGGGCGGCCCGCAGCCTCATCACCAACCGCACCCAGGCGATCGGCGTGATGCTCCCCGACCTGTTCGGAGAGTTCTTCTCCGAGATCCTGCGGGGCATGGACTGGACCGCCCGCAAGTCCGGCCTCCATCTGCTGGTCTCGAGCTCGCATGCTGACGCGGCCGAGCTGGTGGCCGGCCTGCAGACGACCCGGGGGCGCATCGACGGCTTGATCGTGATGGCGCCGGACGTCGATGCCCGGGCGGCCATCCGTGCGATCGCCACCGTCCAGCCGCTGGTGCTCATCGACCCCGGTCCGGGATTCGAAGCGTGCGACATCATCACGATCGCCAATCAGGCAGGCGCCTCGGCGGTCGTCCGCCATCTCGTGGGCCTGGGACACAGGCGGGTGGCGACCATCACCGGCCCGGAGCGGAATGCCGACGCGCGGCAGCGTCTGGAGGGATATCGCGCCGCATTGCGCGCGTCACGGGTCAAGATCCCGCGCGGGTACGAGATCCCCGGCGACTTCACCGAACCCTCCGGCTATGCGGCGGTGGCCCGGCTGCTGGCGCTCGATCCGCGCCCGACCGCGGTGTTCGCGGCTAATGACTACATGGCGATCGGGGTGCTGGGGGCGCTCAGCGACGCGGGTGTGCGGGTCCCGGAGGACATCGCGGTCGTGGGCTTCGACGACATGGCGATGGCGCGCTACCTGAATCCGCCACTGACCACCGTGCACGTCGATGCGTTTCGCCTGGGAGAGCGGGCGGTGGAGATTCTGCTCGCGAAGCCCAGGTCACGTGCCGGCGGGCGCCCCCATCATGAGGTGCTGCCCACCGCACTGGTGGTCAGGAGCTCGTGCGGGTCCACGTCCGCCCTTGAGGCGCGCGGCGGCCTCGGACGTCAACGCGGGCGCTGAGCCCGGTCCCCATGCGTCGCCCGTCGGGAATGGTCGCGTGCGGCGGCGTTCTCATCGTCCTGCTGCTGACGCAGGCGGCCTGTCGTTCGCCGCGGACCGCTCCGCCGGGGTCGACCCCGGTCGCGACTTACGCTGCGACAGACGCCGCGACACACGCCGCCTTCCTCGACACGCTCGGGCAGCGAACGTTTCGATGGTTCTGGGAGGTCACTGACCCGCGCACAGGGCTCACCCCCGACCGCTGGCCGACCCGCTCCTTCTCGAGTGTCGCGGCGGTGGGGTTCGGGCTCACCGCCTACCCAATCGGCGCCGAGCGGGGCTGGGTGGAGCGGGAAGCGGCCGCCGAACGAACCCTGGCCACGCTTCGTTTCCTGTGGAGCGCGCCGCAGGACACCGCGGCTCGCGGCGTGATCGGTTACCGGGGTTTCTTCTACCACTTCCTCGACCCCGCGACCGGCCACCGATTCGAGAACGTCGAGCTCTCCACCATCGACACCGCCCTGCTGCTGGCAGGCGCCCTGTTCTGCCAGTCCTACTTCGACCGGAGCGTCGCGGTCGAGGACAGCATCCGGGCGCTCGCCGAGTCGCTCTACGTGCGGGTGGACTGGCGCTGGGCCCAGGTTCGGCCCCCGACGCTCTCGCTGGGATGGCGGCCGCGCGAAGGCCATCTGCCCTACGACTGGCGGGGTTACAACGAGGCGATGATCCTGCACATCCTGGCGCTGGGCTCGCCGACCCACGCGGTGGGGCCCGAGACCTGGGCAGCATGGACCAGTCGTTACCGCTGGGACACGTTTCACGGGCAGGAGCACCTGGGCTTCGCGCCGCTCTTCGGCCACCAGTACTCGCACGTGTGGATCGACTTCCGCGGGATCCAGGACGAGGTCATGCGCGGCAAGGGGATCGACTATTTCGAGAACTCGCGCCGCGCGACGCTCGCGCAACGTGCCTACGCGATCGCGAATCCTCAGGGCTTCGCCGGCTACGGTGATCGCCTCTGGGGGTTGAGCGCCTGCGACGGGCCGGTGGACGCCTCGCTAACGCTGGGCGGGAGGACGCGCACGTTCCGGACCTACGCGGCGCGTGGCGCCTCGTTCACCGAGGTGGTGGATGACGGCACGATCGCGCCCACCGCCGCCGCCGGCTCGATCGCGTTCGCTCCCGAGCTGGTCGTGCCCACCCTGATCGCGATGCGGGACGCCTACGGGGAGCGGGTGTTCGGCCGGTACGGCTTCATCGACGCCCTGAACCCCACGTTGCGCGTCGCGACCCGGGTGCAGCACGGCGTGGTCGACACCACGCTGGGCTGGTTCGACACCGACTACCTGGGCATCGACCAGGGGCCGATCCTCGCCATGATCGAGAATCACCGCAGCGGGCTGGTGTGGCGCACCATGCGCCGCAACCCGCACATCATCCGCGGGCTGCGGCGGGCGGGATTCACCGGCGGCTGGCTCGACACGGCACCGACTTCTCGATGATGCGCGCGACGGTCGGTGTGGCGCTGGGGGCGCTGGCGATGCTCGGCCTGGGAAGTTGCGGGCGGGCGGGCGGCGAACCGGTCACGCTTCGCTTCTGGGCGATGGGTCGCGAGGGCGAGGTCGTGCAGGAGCTGGTGCGCGACTTCGAGCGCGAGAACCCCGGCGTGCGCGTGCGCGTCCAGCAGATCCCATGGTCGGCGGCGCACGAGAAGCTCCTCACGGCGTTCGTGGGGGATGCCACCCCGGACATTGCCCAGATGGGCAACACGTGGATGGCCGAGTTTGCGGCGCTGCGCGCGCTCGAGCCGCTCGGCACACGGCTCTCGCAATCATCGCTGGCCGACACCTCGTATTTTGCCGGCATCTGGGACACCAACGTCATCGACGGTGAGCCGCTGGGCGTGCCCTGGTACGTGGACACGCGGCTGCTCTTCTACCGCCGCGACCTGTTCGCGCGCGCCGGCTACGACCGGATGCCGGACACGTGGGAGGCGTGGCGCGCGGCGCTGGTCGCCGTGAAACGCCGCGCGGGGCCCGGCGGCTACGCGCTGTTTCTGCCGCCCAACGAATACGAGCCGCTGCTGGTGCTGGGGCTCGGCGCCGGTTCGACATTCCTCGGCGACAACGGTACCCGCGGCGCATTCTCGGAGCCGCCCTTCCGGCGCGCGTTCGACTTCTACGCCGGGATCTACCGCGACAGCCTCTCGCCGCCGCTGCGCAACAACGAGGTCGCCAACATCTACCAGGAGTTCGCGCGCGGCTACTTCGCGGCCTACATCACCGGCCCCTAGAACCTGGGCGAATTCGCGAGCCGACTGCCGGACTCCCTTCAAAATGCCTGGGCGACCGCGCCCATGCCGGGACCCGATGGACCGGCCACCGGAGCCTCGTTGGCCGGTGGGGCGAGCCTGGTCGTGTTCCGGGGCTCGCGCCACAAGGAGGAGGCGTGGCGCCTCGTCGAGTTCCTCTCGCGGCGCGAGCAGCAGCTGCGCTTCTACCGGCTGACCGGCGACCTTCCGGCCCGCCGCGAGACGTGGAGCGACACGACCCTGACCCGCGACCCGCGCATCCGGGCCTTCGGCGAGCAACTCACGCGCACGGTGTCGATGCCGAAGGTGCCCGAGTGGGAGTTGATCGCGAACCGGCTACGCGACTACGCCGAGCGCGTGGTGCGCGGCGGGGAGCCCGCCGACTCGACCCTCGCCGAGCTCGATCGCGACGTGACGCGTCTGCTGGAAAAGCGGCGCTGGTTGCTGGCGCGGGAGCAGGGGAGGCCCGGGCGATGAGCGCGACGGGCGAGCGGGGGCAGACGCTGGCCGGTTGGGTGTTCATCGCTCCGGCGCTGTCGCTGATCTTCGTGTTCTTCTTCGTCCCGGTGACCGCCGGACTGGTGTTGAGCTTCACCGACTTCGACATCTACGCGATCGCTTCGCCCGCCACCGCCCGCTTCGTGGGCTTGAGCAACTTCGCCGCGGTCCTCTCCGATCCGGTATTCTGGATCGCGCTGCGGAACACGATGTTCTTCGTGCTGGTGGGAGGCCCGCTGACGGTCGCGGTCTCGCTTGCGGCCGCCGTGCTCGTGAACTCGCGGCTCGCCCGCGCGCCCACCTTCTTCCGTTCGCTCTACTTCGTGCCCGTCGTCACCACGCTGGTGGCGATGGCCGTGGTCTGGCGCTACCTGTACCACCCGCGCTACGGCCTGCTGAACCACGTCCTCGGCCTGGTGGGACTCGGGCCGGTGGACTGGCTCGGGGACCCGCACCTGGCGATGCCCGCGATCGTCCTGCTCTCGGTGTGGAAGAAGTTCGGATACAACATGCTCATCCTGCTCGCCGGGCTGCGATCCATTCCCGACGAGCTGTACGAGGCGGCCACCATTGACGGCGCCGGATGGTGGGCGAGCTTCCGGCACGTCACACTCCCCAACCTGGCGCCCACCTTCCTGTTCGTGTCCGTCATGACGATGATTGAGCAGTTCCAGCTCTTCGCCGAGCCCTACGTGATGACCCAGGGCGGACCACTCAAGAGCACGACCAGCATTGTGCTGCTCATGTACGAGGAAGGATTCCGCTGGTGGCGCATGGGGCACGCCGCCGCGATCGCCTTCGTGCTGTTCACGATCATGCTGGCCGCCACGATGCTGCAGCTTCGGCTGCAGAGGGAGCGCAACACATGAGACGGCGCCTGCCGGCGATCGTGATCAACACGCTCCTCGTGATTGGGGCGCTGGCGACCGCCACGCCGCTCCTGTGGATGATCTCGGCTTCTTTCATGCCCGCCGGGCAGTCGAACGAGTTGCCCGCGCGCCTCCTGCCGAGTCCCCCGACACTCGAGCACTACGTGACCCTGTTCACGCGGCTCGACCTGGCCCGCAACCTCGGCAACAGCATGATGATTGCGACCGGCTCGACGCTGATCTGCGTGCTCCTGTGCGGTATGGCCGGGTACGCGTTCGCGCGCCTCGAGTTCGCCGGCCGCGAGCGGGTCTTCCGCGGACTGGTGGCCGGCATGCTGATCCCCGGCCAGGTGGGCATGCTGCCCCTGTTCCTGATGCTCAAGGGGATGGGGCTCGTGAACACCGTGGCCGGTGTGATGATCCCGATGATGGCGCCGATCTTCGGGATCTTCATGGTGCGCCAGTTCGCGCTCGGCATCCCCCGCGACCTGCTGGACGCCGCCCGCATCGACGGCGCGAGCGAATGGCGCATCTTCCTGAAGATCGTGGTGCCGCTCCTTCGCCCGATCATGGCGACACTGGCCATCTTCATCTTCCTGTCGAGCTGGAACGATTTCCTGTGGCCGCTCATCGTGCTGAGCGACGACGCCCGGTACACCCTGCCGGTGGCGCTGGCGAACCTCTCGGGCGAGCACGTGCAGGATACCGAGCTGATGATGGCGGGGGCGGTGCTGACCGTAATGCCGGTGCTGATGGTGTTCCTGGTGCTGCAACGTCATTACGTGCGCGGGCTGCTGTTGGGTGGCGTGAAGGGATGAAGTCGGTGCGGCGCGCGCTCCTGATGCTCGGACTCGTGGTGAATACCCCGGCCGCAGGAGTTGGCGCGGCGATCGCGCCGGCGGTGGCCGCCGACTCCTCGGTCGTCGTGGATGACTTCGACGACATCTCGGCCTGGTCGGCCCACCCGGCCGAGGGCGTGACGCTTTCGCTGGCGTCGGATACCGGGGATCGGGGCCGGGCGCTGCGGATGGACGTGCGTTTCACACGCGGCACCGGCTACGCGGTCGCGAGGCGAGCCGTGTCGCTCGATCTGCCGGCCGACTACGCCTTCCGATTTCGGCTGCGCGGGGACATCCCGGCGAACCATCTCGAATTCAAGCTCGTGGACTCGACCGGGAACAACGTCTGGTGGCACGTCCGGCGCGACCTCGAGTTCCCGCGCGAGTGGCGGACGATCAGCACCCGCAAGCGTCAGATCCGGTACGCGTGGGGCCCGGCGGGTGGGGGAGAGCCGCGCCACGTCGCGTTCATCGAGGTCGCGGTGACGGCGGGCGAGGGCGGTTCGGGCTCGGTGTGGCTGGACGATCTGACGCTCGAGCCGCTGGCGGCGGATTCGACGCTGCCGATGGTACGGGCGCGGGCGTCGTCCGGGAAGGCGTCCAATGCCGTGGATGGCAACCGGCAGACATCGTGGCGGAGCGCCGTGGGCGACTCGCTACCTTGGCTCGAACTGAATCTCGGCCGCCCGCGCGAGTTCGGCGGTCTTGATCTGCGCTGGGCGACAGGCCGACACCTCGCGGATTACGCGGTCGCGTTCTCCCTCGACGGCGCCACGTGGACCGGCGCGGACACGGTGCGGGGAGGCGATGGGGGTCGCGACCCTCTCTATCTGCCCGAGAGCGAGGCGCGCTTCGTGCGAGTGCGCGCACTCCGTCGCGCGCGCGCGCCGGTCGAGCTGTGCGATGCCGTCGTGCAACCGCTCGAGTGGTCCGCGACGCCCGAGGCGTATTTCACGAACCTCGCGAAGGACGCTCCGCGCGGCACCTACCCGCGGCCCTACGTCGGCGAGCAGTGCGCGTGGGCGGTGGTCGGTCCCGATGGGGGCAATGAGGAGGCACTGCTGAGCGAAGACGGAATGCTCGAGACCGGCAAACGCCAATACTCGATCGAACCATTCCTCCAAGTGGATGGCCGACTCGTCACCTGGGCGGACAGGAAGCATTCGGTCTCCCTGGCGGGGGGCGTTCAGGCGGACTGGACCGGTCCCGATGTTCAACTATCGGTCGTCGCCAGGGCCTTCCCGGATACGGCCGATCCCATGGTGCGCGTGCGGTATCAGGTGGCGAATCTCGATAGCGTGAGACATAAGATCACCCTGTACCTGGTTGCACGGCCGTTCCAGGTGAATCCGCCCTGGCAGAACATCGGATTCCAGGGGGGCACTGCGCGCATCCGCCGGATCTGGCGTGAGGGCCAGGTCGTGCGCGTCAACGAACACTCCGGCTTCTCGTTCCATCAGAACCCGACGAGGTTCGGGGCGTCGACGCTTGCGCAGGGCGAGTTGATTGAGGTGCTGCGCGCTGGCCGGTTCCCGACTGGAGAGTCCGCTGAGGATCCGCGTGGATTTGCCTCGGCCGTCGTCGCGTTCGATACGACTCTCTCCCCGAGAAGAGGGCGGGATGTCAGCGTGACTGTTCCGCTGCGTTCCATTCTGGGTTCGAAGCCCCGCGACGACGTGGCGAGCGAGGTGAGTCTGCTCCAGGCGGCGGCAGTGCGCTCTCGGTCGCATTTCGAAATCTCCTCGGCATCCGCGCTATGCGCCGATGTCGTCGAGACCGTGCACGCGCAGCTGGGTTGGATCCTCGTCAATCGCGACGGTGGCGCAATCCAGCCCGGCTCGCGCAATTACGACCGGTCGTGGATCCGCGATGGCTCGCTCACCTCGTCCGCCCTGCTGCGCATGGGCTATCCGGACGTGGTCCGCGACTTCATCGAGTGGTTCGCGCCCTTCCAGTACGAGAACGGCAAGATCCCCTGCTGCGCCAGCGACCGTGGGCCGGATCCCGTGACCGAGAACGACAGTCACGGGCAATTCATCTGGCTGATCGCCGAGTACTACCGCTACACCGGCGACCGGGGGCTGGTCGAGCGGATGTGGCCGCACGTCGCGGCGGCGGTCGCGCACATGGATTCGCTGCGCGGCGAGCGACGTACCGCCGAATGGCGGGCGCCCGAGAAGCGCAAGTTCTTCGGCCTGCTCCTGCCCTCGATCAGCCACGAGGGCTACCCCAATCCCATGCACTCGTACTGGGATGACTTCTTCGCCTACCGCGGCTACGCGGACGCGGCGTACCTGGCGGAGGTGCTGGACCGCGGCGCCGATCGGACCCGGTACGCTGCGGCGCGCGATACGTTCGGGCACGACCTGGCCGCCTCGATCGCGGCAGCCATGAAGGAGAAGGGCATCGACTACGTGCCGGGCTGCGCCGAGCTGGGGGATTTTGACGCCACCTCCACCACGGTGGCGCTCACCCCGACCGACGCCGCCGATTTGCTGCCGGACGCCGCGATCCGCGCCACGTTCGAACGCTACTGGAAGTTCTTCACCGACCGCCGTGACGGAAAGCTGAAGTGGGACGGTTTCACGCCCTACGAGGTACGCACGATCGGCTCGTTCGTGCGCCTGGGCTGGCGCGACCGTGCCAACGCAGCGCTGGAGTTCTTCATGGACTACCGCAATCCGCCCGGCTGGAGGCAGTGGGCGGAGGTGGCCTACCGGGAGAAGCGCGCGCCGAAGTACATCGGCGACATGCCCCACACCTGGGTGGGGTCGGATTTCGTGCGCTCGATCCTCGACATGCTCGCCTACGAGAGAGCGAGCGACAGCACGCTGGTTGTGGCAGCCGGCGTGCCCTGGAGCTGGCTCGAGCGAGAGGGCGGCAAGCCACCACGCCTGACCGAGCCACTGCATGTGCGGGGCGTGCGCACGATCTACGGCCCGATCGGATACACGATGTCCGCCCGCGGCGACTCGGTCGAGATGGCCCTCGGAGCCGGCATGCGCGTTCCGCCCGGCGGGATCGTGGTGATCCCACCCGCCCGCCGGCCCTTCCGTCGCGCAACCCTGGACGGCAATCCCGCCGTGCTCACCCCCGAGGGCGGCGTGGTCGTCCGCGCCCTTCCCGCGCGAGTGGTGCTGATGCCCTAGCTGGCCGCTGACAAGCACCGCTCAGTGGCCCCGACCGCACCAGCGGAGGCGCGTGGCTCCGCCGCCTCCAGGGATTCCCCGGGTCGTACCTTTCGGGTGCCCCTCACATGGAAGTAGGACAGGGCCACGCGCACCCGCTCCTCGAGCGATGCGCCGGGCATGTCCCTGCAGAGATCCGCCGCGTCGCGCGCCTCTCGGGCGCTGAACCCGAGTTGCCGGAGGCAGTGAACGACCTCCATCACATGCGCCTGCTCCGCGAAAGCGGCCTGTGCACGAGCCGCATTGGCGCGCTCCTTCGCAGCGGCCCGCGCCTCGGCGGCCGCGATTCGCTTGTGGCGCATGAACTCGGTGCCGAACGTGCACTCGGCCCCGTACTGATTATGCGCCCGGCAGCGAAGGCGGATCCCCGACACCGTGGCCTCGCCCCCACGGGCGAACTCTTCGATGTGGTCGAACTCGAGCCGCGTGCGCGCCGGGCAGCGCTGGCCGGATTCGCTCTCGAACGTGCACTGGCCCTCGTCCCTTACCCAGACGGTCCGCCGGACGGGCGCGGAGATGTGACGGGTTCCGGCGGTCGAACTCTGCCGGCCTGATCGGGGCTTCGCCGTCGCCGCGAACTTGACCTTCTCGAGATAGGGGACGAATACCGCGAGCGCACGCTCGATCACCTGCGCGATGTCCCCTGTGGGGACCTGGTGCCCGAGCAGGGCCTGCGCGTAACGCAGGTTGTCATGCGCGCTCCGGCTCATTGTGAACTGCACCGCGAAGGACTGGGACGACAACGGCTTCGTGCTGGAGCGATCGCCAGCGGCTTCCGGGACCGTTCCATTTTGAACTCGCCCCGGGGCGAGTTGGCACGCTTCAGACCCCACCCCCGGCGTCCCCGACGGACCGGGTGAAGCCGACGGGATCGGCGCTACCCACGCCAGCACGTCCGACTTCGGGAACCGTTCGGCGAGAAGCCTCTCGATCTCGGACTTGCTCTTGTGGGTGGCGGCCGACAGAAGTTCCTTCGCCGTGTGCTCGGTGAGGTGTGGTGCGAGCAGGACCACGGCGCTCAGGTGCAGCCGGCCCTCGGCCACGGCGCTGAAGATGACCGGAAACCGCCGCGCCGCACGGGCCGCCTGGATGCGCTTCAAAGCCGCGTGCTCACACAGGTGCAACTCGCCCGCGCAGTAGGCGTACAGCGAAGGATACCCCGCCGGCAGGTGGAGCCTGCGCGCATCGATCTCGGCCAGGTCGGCCAGAAGGTCGGCGGTGGCGGTGCGTTCCCGCCCGGCGTTGGTAACGGCGCTCTGGAGCAGGGACGGATCGGAGAGATGGGACCTCGCGTAGCGCTGCATCGGATGCCTCGACGGGGGCGGGTGTCGAGGGGGCTGACCCAGCACTTGTACCACGACCGTTTTCGACGCTCAGGAACGCCCGCAGGGCTCCCAGACGCGGTCGCCGCGAGAACTTTCTGGGGCTGAAAGGTTTCAGCCCGTCGCCGCGCTTCTGCACAGCCTTGCGCGCTGTTACACGAGCACCCGCGACATCCCGTCGTCCGGCCCGCACGAGCTCGTCAAGAAGTTTCTTTGGCCGACGAACTCTCAGCCCCCCGCGACCGGCACCGGTTCCGCCAGCACCGCGCCATTCGTGCGAATGACCTCCCGGTAGTACTCGCCACTCGACTTCAACGTCCGCCGCTGGGTCGCGTAGTCCACGTGCACCAGGCCGAAGCGGAGCGAGTAGCCGCTCGCCCACTCGAAGTTGTCGAGCAGCGACCAGGCGAAGTAGCCGCGCACGTCCACGCCCCGCCGGATCGCCTCGAGCACGGCCAGCAGATGCTCGCGGTAGTACTGAACCCGCAGCGGGTCATCCACCCTTTCATCCACCGGGCACGCGGGATCGGCGAACGCGGCCCCGTTCTCGGTGACGTAGAGGGGGATGGCCCCGTAACGCTCGCGCAGCCAAAGCAACGCGCGCGTCAGCCCCGAGGGGTGCACCTCCCAGCCGGTCTCCGTGGTGATGGTGCCCGGCACCGGGACCGGGCTGACCCGCGACGGCAGCGCGTCGTCGTCGTGACGCACGACGCGCCGCGTGTAGTAATTCACGCCCACGAAGTCCATCGGCTCGCGGATGCGGGCCACCTCTTCGGGCGCGAACTCCGGCCAGCCTTCGCCGAATACCTCGTCCATGCCGTTCGGATAGCGCCCCAAGAACACCGGATCGAGGGGGTACAGGTTGTTGTATACGTCCGCGCGGCGCGCGGCCGCTAGATCCTCAGGCCGCTCACTTGCGGGATCCTTGGGCTCGAGATTGACGACCAGGCCGATCTTCTCGTTCCAGCCGCTCCGATAGACCCGCACGGCAGCGGCATGCGCGAGCAGGATGTGGTGGAAGGCGATGGGTGCCTCGAAGAGGTTGCGATGCCCTGGCGCGTTCACGCCGTGGAGATAGCCGGCATCCACCATCACCCAGGGCTCGTTAATCGTCGTCCACATCGGCACGCGGTCGCCGAACGCCCGGAACGCCACCTCGGCGTACTCGGCGAACCAGTCCACGCTGTCCGGGTTGAGCCAGCCTCCACGATCGTCCAGTGCCGCCGGAAGATCCCAGTGGTAGAGCGTGACCGAGGGCTTGATGCCGCGCTCCAGCAGCCGGTCGATCAAGCGCGCGTAAAAATCGAGGCCCTTGGGGTTCACGCGGCTGCGGCCTTGCGGCAGCAGCCGGGACCATGCCAGGCTCAGGCGGTAGGAGCCGAGCCCAAGGCCGCGCATGAGCTCGATATCCTCCTCCCAGCGCCGGTAGTGGTCGCACGCCACGTCCCCGGTATCGCCACGGAGGGTGCGGCCGGGTGTGTGGCAGAAGCGGTGCCAGATGCTGGCGCCCGCACCATCGGCCAGGGGCGAGCCCTCGATCTGGTGGGCGGATGTCGCGGCTCCCCACAGGAAGCCGGGGGGAAAGAGCGTTTCGGCGGGCATGGACCTCCGGGTGGCGGGGTCTGCGAGGCGGCGCGGCATAAGGAACGCTTGTATCTTGACAATGTAGGGCGAGAATGTAATCGTTTTCACCCCCGCCACGGAGTGAAAAGTCCGATGCCGGAAGGGTGCCCTGACCCTGCCGGTGCGGTATCTGACCGCGACACCATCCGCAGGAGGCTCCGACATGATTCGCGGTTGCATCGCCGCCCTCGCCTTCGTAGTGACACTCGGCGCCGCGCTCCCCGGCTTCGCGCAGGCGCCGCGCAAGGACTTCATCTGGGCGCGCTCGACCGCCGGCGCCGCGATCACGCTCGACGGTGTCCTCAACGAGCCCGCGTGGGCCCAGGCCGAGTCGGTCGTCATCGTGATGGCCCAGGACAACGGGATACCCGGCAGCGGTTACTTCTACGAGTCGGGCATCGCCCCGATCGATCCCACCAACGCCACCATCCGCTTCCTTACCGTGGGCAACCAGCTTTACATGGGCGCCTACGTGCGCGACAAGTCGGTCGGCGGATCGGAAGTCTTCAACCGGTTCGACGGATTCCTGATGTCGCTCAAGAACCACGCGACTACTACCCGCCCCGCGCCTCCCACCGAGTACTTCTACTCCTGGTATTACCCCGAGGACCCGGTGGCCGCCAACGCGCCGGGCGCCCAGCCCCGGTTCCGTGGCTGGTGGACCGGGTGCATCGACCCGCCCAGCGGGAACTGCCCGCGTCCGCGCACCCCGGCCGAGATCGCGGCTTGGGACGCGGTCACGACGGTGGGCGGGATTAGCAACGACGACAATAACGTGGATGGCAATCCCAGCGACGACGACGACTGGGGCTACGTCATCGAGATGAAATTCGATCTCGGCGTGATGGGCTACGACGTCACCAAGCCCGCCGGCGACGTGGTCGAATGGAACGTCTCGATCTACGACTGCGACTGGCTGTGGCCGTTCCAGCCGATCTTCAGCGCCAACCGCGTGTGGTGGCAGAACCCGTGGGGGAACGACTTCTGGTTCCACAACGTGCGCGTGATCGGCAAGCCGTCGGTCACCATCGCCTCGGGCCCGGCGCCGGTCTTCGGTCCTGACGTGCGCATCCCCGCAGGGGACAACTACGCGGCGCCGGTGATGGACGGCGCGCTCACCGATGCGGTGTGGCAGGGCGCGCCCCAGTTCGACATCAGTTACGGTGATACCGCGCTGCGCGCGTCGTACAAGGGCGAGGCGCCGTGGCGGAGCGGCGAGTACCAGATCTATCTGAACACCTACGACGGCCACGACGTATCTCACCCCATCCCGCTGATCATCGACCCGGCCGACTGCACGGTGAAGTGGTTCCACAAGGGCAACAAGCTCTACCTGGGCTTCGACGTCCGCGACGATATCGTCCAGTACGTCGCGACCGAGAATCGCTGGGACGGATTCATCGTAACGCTGACCGATTACGTCGCGCGAAGCGCCAGCAATCATCAGCTCAAGTCCTACCGATACAGCTTCCAGGTAGGCCCCACGGGGCTGGCGCTGCCCCAGGACGAGTTGCCGGCGCTCATCAGCGCGAGCGGCGCCGAGGTGGCGCTGAAGCTCAAGTCGACGTCGCCGCTCGACACCCTCACCCGGACGCAGTCGGACGTGGGATATACCGCCGAGATGTGGGTGGACCTCACCAAGATCGGCTATCCGGCAGGGCTCGGTGACCGGCGGCTCTTCATCGGCATCAACCACCTGGACGGGGATTCGTACACCACCTGGGCCGACAGCTACAGCAATCGGGTGTGGTGGCAGCGCGAGCACGCGGGCGGGAGTGGTGCGGACGGCGGAAGCAAGGATGGCCCGGCCTGGGGTTATCTGGACCCGGCCATCCAGGTGGTGGTGGGGGTGGAGCCCCCCGGTCCTCGGGATGAGAGCGGCAGCACGCTGCTCGGCAACGGTCCCAATCCGTTCGTCAGCATGACCTCGGTCTACTTCACGCTCGAGCGCCCCGCCGACGTCCGGCTCGAGGTGTTCGATCTGCTCGGGCGGCAGGTGGCGTCGCGGGACTACGGCCGCCAGCCGGCCGGCAGCTCGCATGTGATCTTCAGGGCCGAGGGGCTGAAGAGCGGCCTCTACGGTTACCGTCTCCGAGTCATCGAAGACGGGGGTGGACCCGCGACCACGATGGCGGGGAGAATGCTCATCACGCGGTGAGGTCGGTGGGGGGGGCGGGCCGCACGGGCCCGGCCCCCGCCGCCACGCGCTGCCCGGGGGCCAGGGTCCGGCATGACGGCACGTGTTGGCTGGGTGAGGTGGGCGAGCGTCGCCGCCACGGCGACGCTCGCACTATCTCTGGGAATCGCGACGGCTCGAGGGGGCACGACCGGGAAGCTGGCCGGGGTCGTGCGCGACGGGAAGAAGCAGCCCCTGGCCGGGGCCAATGTCGCCTTGCCGGAGGCACGTCTGGGCACCGTCACGGACAACGACGGTCGTTTCTCGATCTTCAACGTGCCGGCCGGGACCTACACGTTGCGGGTCGGACTCATCGGCTACGCGACCACGGCGCTCACCGGGGTTTCCATCCCGGCCGACCGCACGACGACGATGGAGGTGACGCTCGAAGAGAGCGCGGTCCTCATGAAGGAAGTGATCGTCAGCGCCCACCGGCCGGTGGTCGAGCTGGGGCTCACCAGCAACGTCGCGACCGTGACGCGCGCCGAGATCGCCACGCTGCCCGTGCAGCAGCTCGACGACATCGTCAATCTCCAGGCCGGTGTCGTTGACGGGCACATCCGGGGCGGCCGCAAGGGCGAGGTGCAGTATCAGGTGGATGGGCTCACCGTGAACAACCCATTCGACAACGCCGCCTCCGTCCGCCTCGACCGCTCCGTGCTCGAAGAGGTCCAGGTCATCAGCGGCACCTTCGACGCCGAGTACGGCCAGGCCATGAGCGGAGTGGTGAACGCCGTGCTCCGGCGCGGCAGCGAGCGGTTCGAGTGGTCCGGTGAGGTCTCCAATGGCGACTTCATCTATCCCGGAAGCTCCCGACCCGACACGGACGCGCTGCGGCCCGGGACGCTCCAGAACTACCAGCTCACGGCCAGCGGCCCGACCGGTTTCCCTCGGACGTTGTTCCTCGTCAGCGGACGGTACGGGGTCAAGAACGGCTATCTCGAGGGACAGCGGCGTTGGGTGAACATCGATCGGTCCGATCCCGACACCGTCGTCTACGACACGGTCCGGGCCGAGCGGGTGCCGGTCGGCTACACGCGCGAGTGGCTTGGCATCGCCAAGCTCACGAACCGGTCGATCCCGAACGTCGAGGTGACCTACCAGGCGATCCTGAACAAGATTGAATCCCGGAACGAAGTCTGGGACTTCCGGCTCAACGTGGATGGCCTCCCGAAGCAGCGCACCCGTTCCGCGGTGCACGGCTTCGAGTGGACCCACACGCTGAGCCCGACATCGTTCTATCGCTTCAACGTGCGGCAGAACTATTTCGACTACAAGGACCTGGTCTACGACGACGTCCGCGACTCCCTCTACGACCGGATCGGGCCGCCCGTCCGGGTGGAAGGCTTCGAGTACGACGCTTTCCTGGGTGGCGTCTCCGAGACGCGCTTCATCCAGAACACCAACGCGGTGGTCTTCGCCGGCTCGCTGAACCACGTCCTCAAGCGGGACCATCAGCTCAAGGCCGGCTTCGAGTGGCAGCCGGCCTGGGTGCGTTTCGGAGTCCCCGGCTACCTGGTCTGGACCGGCACGGAGTACATCCGCCACGTGAACGAGCCGGCCGACGGCTTCCCGCCCCCGCGCAAGTACGCGCCCGTGTTCGGGTCCATCTACGTCCAGGACGACATCGAGTGGAACGATCTGCGCTTCCGCGCCGGGCTGCGCTACGAGTACTTCAACCCGCGCACCTCCGTGCCGGGCGACCTCTCGAACCCGGCCAACTCGATCGAGGGCGCCGAGTCCTTCCCGTCGAAGGCCGCGACCCGGAAGCTCACGATCTCGCCCCGGCTCGGCGTGTCCTACCCGGTGAGCCCCAAGACCTCGCTGTTCTTCGCCTACGGTCACTTCTACCAGATGCCGCAGATCGGGCAGATGTACGCCAACGCGGATTACTCGGTGCTCGGCACGCTCCAGGCCAGCTCCGAGAAGGACTACGGCGTCCTCGGGAACCCCGACGTGCGGCCGGAGAAATCGATCCAGTATCAGTTCGGCTACAAGCAGGAGCTTCGGCCCTGGCTCGGCCTCGACCTCACCCTCTTCTACAAGGACATCCGTGACCTGCTCGGCACCGAGATCCTGACCACCTACAACAACGCCACGTACAAACGGCTGACCAACGTGGACTTCGGCAACGTCATCGGGCTCACCGTGGCGCTGGACCAGCGCGCGCTGGGGCTCGTCACCACGTCTCTCGACTACACCTGGCAGGTCGCAGGCGGAAACTCCAGCGACCCCTACGAGACTGCGGCAAGGGTGGATGCCAAGGAGGACCCGCGCCCCCGGCAGGTGCCGCTCAACTGGGATCAGCGTCACACCCTCAACCTGACACTGACCCTGTCGCGGCCCGCGTCGTTCAACGCGAGCGGCGTGTTTCGCGCGGCGAGCGGTCAGCCCTACACGCCGGCGACCGAGACCGGTTTCGGCGGCTCGCTCGAGTCGAACTCGGGGCGCAAGCCGGTCTCGTTCCTGATGGATCTGCGGGGTGAGAAGCGACTCGGGACCTTCGGCGCAGGATGGAGCGCCTTCGCGACCGTCTACAATCTGTTCGACGCCCGCTTCTTCAACGGAGGGGTCTTCGCGAACTCGGGCAGCCCCTTCTATTCGCGCACCGACACGGCGGCGGACCGCAAGGACCTCGCGAACCCGACCCGCTACTACCCGCCGCGCCGGATCGAGCTCGGGATCCGCTGGGAGGGCCACTCGTGATGCGCGTCCACCACGCAGTCGCGGCACTCGCCCTCGGCCTGACGCTGGCCGTAGCGCCCATCCCGGTCTCCGCCGGCGTGCCGGTGCCGGTCCCGGCGGCGCAGCGCGGACGGCTGGACGCCGAGCGCTCCGGTCTTCATTCCGCGGCGAACATCCGCACGGTGTTCTGGAACTTCGGCATGGTCGGCGATTACCCGCCCGATCCCGGGAACGTGGACCTGAGCACCTTCCATTCGGTCGAGGTGCCCAGGGGCACCGGGATGAACTATTCCGATGGCATCACGCCGTTCGTCCTGACGCCGATCCGCACGCGCGACGGGCAGGACGTGTTCCTCATGGAGACTGGATTCCGCGAGCGCCAGCAGCTCAGCCCCCAGTTCAACCGGGTCATGCGCTTCGAGCCGCGCCCGGGCTACTTCGAGCCCGACCCCAATATCAATGTGGCCCGCTCGCCCGCGGTCAGCACCGATTCCCTCACCTGGCCGCGGACCTGGCCCGACCGCCTCGACGATCCCGACGATCCGGGGTGGGGGCGGAGCTGGAACGGCTACTTCGGCAAGCGCGCCGCCGCCGACCAGGAGAGCTTCTCCGTCATGGACGACAACTTCTACGACGCCTGGCAGTACTTCCCGGACTCGCGCGACACGACGCGGCGCGGTCTCGGGCTGCGCGTCGAGGTGCGCGGGTTCCAATGGGCCAATCCTCAGGCGGGGAACGTCATCTTCTGGCACTACGACATCGTCAACGAGAGCACCACCGACTACAACGACATCGTCTTCGGCCTCTACATGGACTCAGGGGTCGGTGGCTCCGCCCTCTCGTGCGACGGCATCTTCGAGTCCGACGACGACAACGCCTTCTTCGACAAGTCCGCGCAGCTGAACCTGGTCTACACCTGGGACCGTTTCGGCCACGGCAAGGATCGCAGCGGGAACTGCGGCCGCACCGGCTACCTCGGCTACGCCTACCTCGAGACGCCCGGAAACGCGTCGGACGGCGTGGACAACGACGAGGACGGGATCATCGACGAGCGGCGGGAGGGCGGGCCCGGCGTCCTGATCGCGGGCCAGGATGCGATCCGCGCCTACGTCATCGCCCACTACGACACGGCACGGTTTTCGGCCGCCTACGGCCCGCTCGAGGACCGCGCCCCCTTCCGCGCCGGCAACTGGTGGACCGGGGACGAGGACATGGACTGGCTCCAGGAGTTCCACGACGTGGGCGGCGACGGCGTGGCCGGGACCGGCGACACCGGCGAGAACGACGGCATGCCGACCGAGGGAGAGCCCAACTTCGACCGCACCGATCTCAACGAGTCGGACCAGATCGGGCTGACCGGCTTCAAGATGAACCGGATCAAGGCCGGCGCGGGCAACCCGGACCCCACGACCGACGGAATCCTCTTCTACACCGACGCGAACGGCTGGCCGGCGCGGCTCTACGACAAGTTCACCGACCCCTACGAGCCCGCCCGGTTCGATTCGGCGCTGGCCTCGAACTACAACATCGCATTTCTGTTCGCCTCGGGCCCCTTCCCGCTCCGGGCGGGACAACGCGAGCGCTTCAGCCTGGCCCTCGCCTACGGCGCCGATCTCTCGGAACTGCGCACGACGGTGGGAACGGTCCAGCAGATCTACGACGGGAACTACCAGTTCGCCGTGCCCCCGCCCAGGCCCACGCTCACCGCCGAGGCCGGCGACGGCTTCGTGCGCCTGTCGTGGGACGACGTGGCCGAGCGCGGCGCGGACCCGGTGAGCGGAGCGTTCGACTTCGAGGGTTACAAGATCTACCGCTCGACCGAGCCCGACTTCAACGATCCGGAGAAGATCACGACCGGACGTGGCGGGGACATCGGGCTGCGCGAGCCGCTCGTCCAGTTCGACCTGGTGGACGGCGTTCGCGGCTACTCGCAGCGGGCGGTCGAAGGGGTGCAGTACTGGCTGGGCGACGACACCGGGATCACCCACACGTGGACGGACGAATCGGTCACGAACGGACAGGAGTACTACTACGCGGTCGTCGCGTACGATTACGGGGTGGAATCGCCGGTCGTCTCGAAGCAGGTCTTCCCGTCGCAAAACGCGGTCACGGTCATCCGGACGACCCGCGGCGGGACCATCCTGCCACCCAACGTGGTCAACGTGCGGCCGAACCCGCGGGCGCTCGGATTCCGCGGCGCCGCCGTGGAGGGGGACACGGCGGCCCACGTGCTGGGCCAGGGTGCGGGCCGGGTGACGGTCGAGGTCGTCAACTCGAACCTGGTGCCCGAGAATCACCTGTTCAAGGTCGCCTTCTTCGCCTCCAGTCCCGAGAGTGTCCGCGCCAACCGCTACGTCCTCTCGGACAGCACCTCGGGCGACCTGTGCTTCGCCAACGGCCGGGACTTCGACTCCACCGGGACGGGTTCGATCGGTTGCGGTCTGCTGCCGCGGGTCAGGACCATCCCCCAGGTGCGGGTCAATACGGATCTGTCGGGATTCGCGCCCGGGAGCCTGACCGACGCGCGCTTCAACGTGACGTACCAGGCGATCCAGCCGATCAACCGGCGGCGGACCGCCTTCCCGGACGACATCTCGATCGTGTTCGACGACGTGTTCCAGGACACCAGCACGGCCACCTTCCAGTTCCCGGCACGCCCCGCCAGGTTCCGCGTGTTCGCCCACGCCGACACGGGTGACATCCAGCTCGACTTCCGCTTCCGCGACACCAATCTCGATGGGTCCCTGGGCAACTCCGGCGAGCTGATCGACATCCTGTGCCCGATCCCGAACGTCAGGACGGATTCGCTCATCACCTGGCGACTCCAGGTCGCGACGGCCGTTCCCGCCCCGAGCCTGCCGCCGAGACTCGGTGACGTCTACCATCTGCGGCTCGACCGGCCGCTGGCGGAGGGCGACCTCTTCACATTCACCACCCGCGGCGCGCGGGTGGATCAGGGTGCCGCCCGGGCCGCGTTCGCGACCGTGCCCTACGTGGTGCCGAATCCCTATGTCGAGGCGGCGAGCTTCGAGCCCGCCCCCTTCAACGTCACCGGTCGCGGGGAGCGTCGCATGGAGTTCCGCGGGCTCCCCAGCACGTGCACCGTCCGCATCTACACCGTGCGCGGGGATCTGGTGCAGACCCTGCGGCACGAGGCGTCGTTCGAAGGATTCGTGGCCTGGAACCTGCGCACAAAGGACAATCTCGAGGTGGCGCCGGGTCTCTACGTCTTCCATGTCGAGGCGCCCGGGATCGGCACCCACATGGGCAAGTTCGCCATCATCAAATGAACGCGCGCGCGGTCGGAAGGACCGCAATGGTCCGGAAGCCGGCAGCCGCCATGATGGCGGCGCTCGCGGCGCTCGCAGCCCTGGGGGGGGCGCTGCTCTCGATCCCGTCGACCGCGGCGGCCCAGTCCAAGACCGGGACGACGCTCGGGCAGTTCCTGCTGATCGAGCCCAGCGCGCGGTTCACGGCGATCGGCAACGCGGGCGTGGCGGCGGGCGCGGGTCTCGACGGCGTCTACTACAACCCCGCGGCCGCGGGGCGGATCGCGCGTCTCGAGTTCCAGCTCACCCACATCGATTGGCTGGCCGGCATCCGGTACGACTATGTCGCGGCGGCGATCCCGTTGAGGAACTGGGGCACCGGGTTCGCCACGGTGTCGTCGCTCAACTCGGGCGAGATCGACGTGCGCACGGTCAGCCAGCCGCTGGGCACCGGGGAGCGCTACTCGGTTTCCAACGTCGCGCTCGGGCTCGGGTTCGCCCGTTCCGTCAGCGAGCGGTTCAGCGCCGGGGTCCAGGTGAAGTATTTCCAGGAGACCGTCTGGCACAGCTCCGCCGGCACCGTCACGTTCGACGTTGGCACGGTCTACCGGATCCGCCCCGACGGCCTCCATATCGGCTCGAGCATCTCGAACTTCGGGACCAGCGCGCGGTTCTCGGGGCGCGATCTGCGGATCACCTATGACGGCGACCCCTCCCGCGCCGGCGACAACGGGGCGCTCCCCGGCGAGCGTTTCGTGCAGGCCTATCCGGTC
>CAYONG010000334.1:0-39876 GCA_964405235.1 uncultured bacterium
TTCGCCGACGAGGACTTCCTGCATTCGTCCGCGACCTCGATGCAGGAGGCCTACACGATCGCCGAGCAGGTCGCGCGCGGGGACACCACCACCGTGCTCATCGAGGGCGAGAGCGGCACGGGCAAGGAATACTTCGCCAACCTCATCCACCGGCTGAGCTCCCGGCATGACCGGCCGTTCGTCGAGATCAACTGCGCGGCGATCCCGCGCGAGCTGCTCGAGAGCGAGCTGTTCGGACACGAGAAGGGCGCCTTCACCGACGCTCGCGCCCAGAAGATGGGGCTCATGGAGCTGGCCAACGACGGCACCCTGTTCCTGGACGAGATCGGGGAGATGAGCCCGATGCTCCAGGTCAAGCTGCTGCGGGTGCTCGAGCGGCGCACGTTCAAGCGCGTCGGCGGCACCAAGGACATCACCGTGGACCTGCGGGTCATCTCGGCGACCAACCAGGACCTGGAGCGCATGGTGCGGGAGGGGGGCTTCCGCGAGGACCTCTACTACCGCCTCAAGGTCGTGCCGCTCTGGGTGCCGCCGTTGCGCGACCGCAAGGACGACATCATGCCGCTCTCGCGGCTCTTCATGGACCGCTTCGCGCGGCAGTTCAAGAAGCCGTTCCGGGAGATCTCACCGGCCGCCGAGCAGATCCTCTCCGGCTATCCCTGGCCCGGCAACATCCGCGAGCTCAAGAACCTGTTCGAGCGCACGGTGCTGCTCGAGCAGGGGGAGGTGCTCGAGCCGCACCACCTCAAGCTGGCGTTGCGCGGACGGCCGAATGCCGAGGCGACGATCGGCCAGCGCATCGACACCTACCTGAGCGGCGCGCAGGCGGACGAACCGATCCCGTTCGAGCCCATCATCGAGGAGCTGGAGCGCGCCTTGATTCTGCGTGCCTCGTATGCTACCAAGTGGAACCAGAGCAAGACGGCTGAGATGCTCAATCTCAAGCGCGACAAGCTCCGGTACCGGATGAAGCTCTATGAACTGCAGCCCGATGACGGAGCGCCGACCACTCAGGACTAGTCCCACCGTTCGGTGAAGCGGCTCGTGCGCCTGGGGGGCGCGGCGCTGCTGCTCGTGGCCGGCGGATCGTGCGCCTACACGACCAGCACGGCGCTGCTCCCGTCGCATCTGAAGACGGTGGCAGTGCCGGTGTTCGAGAACGGCACCACCGAATACACGCTCGAGCAGGATGTGACGGATGCGGTCATCGCCCGCTTCGTCGCTGACAACCACCTCAAGGTGGTGGACCAGCGCTCGGCCCACGCGGTTGTTAAGGGCCGCATCACGAGCTACCGGAACGCCGTGTTCGGGTTCAGTCAGACCGCGCAGGCTCAGGAGTACCGGGTGACGCTCGGCATCTCGGTCACCTTCAAGGACCAGGTCAAGAATCGCGAGCTGTGGAGCGAGCCCGACATGGTCAAGACCGCCAACTACTACGTGGTGGACACCCCCGGTGATTCCGCCAGGACGGAGCTCGATGGACGCAAGCAGGCGATCGCCAAGCTCGCCGAAGAGATCGTCGCCCGCTCGGTCGAAGGCTGGTAGCGCCGCCCCCGGCTCCCGCGGCGCGCCCGCGCGCGCGGCGAGGCCGGGTCGTGGCGGCCTGCCGGCCGGCGTCGAAGCGCTGCTCGAGCGTTTCGGCCGCGGCGACTTCCCGGCCGCCCTTTACCTGGAGGGCCCCGACGAGGGGCTGAAGGCAGCACTGCTCGCCGAACTGCGCCACGCCTGGGCCGGAGCGTGCCCCGAGGCGCCCGCCGCCCGCGTGTTCCGTGCCTCCGAGACCGGCGTGGACGAGCTGCTCGCCGCCTTCCACGGCGGCTCCCTGTTCGCCTCGCGCGAGCTGCTCCTCGTGCTTGAGGTCGAAGACTTCGGCCGCAGCGAGAAGCGGATCGCCGCGCTCGCCGAGGGCCTGGGGCGGCCGACCTCGGGCACCTGCATGGTTCTGGTCGAATCCCCTGCCGAGGCGGACCGCAAGTCGCTGGAGCCCCTGCGCGCCGCCTGCCCGGTCCGCTGCGTGGCGATGCCGCCCACGCGAGCAACACTTCTCGGATGGGGCGATCGGCGTATGAAGCGCGAGCGGATCACGCTGGCCGCCGGGACCATGGACGCGGTGGTCGATGCCTGCGAGGGCGACGCCACCACGTTCTTCGACGAGCTCGAGAAGCTGTGCGCCTGGGCGGGCCCCGGCGGGCAGCTGGCGCGCGCCGACGTGGCGACCATCCTGCGCCCGGTGGTGGGGGCCGACCTCGCCGGCTATCTGGGCGCGATCGCCTCTGGCGACGCCGCACTGGCCGCCCGGCGGCTCGGCCGCCTGCTCGCGGCCGGCGTGGGGGAGGGCACCGTGCTGTTCGCCCTCGCCAACCTCGTCGGCGGCGCGCTCGGCGGATGGGCGCGGCATCGGGATCTGAGCGGGGCGCTGCGCCAGCGGCTCGCCCCGCGCGAGCTGGCGCGCGTGATGGACGGCCTCTACCGCGCCGAGGCCGCCTGGAAGGGGGGCAGGGCGGACGCGGTCGCCGTGCTCGAACAGGCAACCCGCGCGGTGGCGGGGGCAACGTAGCCAGTTCCTCGAACTCGCCGCCGGCCCGCGCGTGACATGCCGCGGCGGTCCCGCTAATCTCCCCGCCCCATGAGCAACCGCCATCCCTTCGCCGAGATCGAGCCCCACTGGCAGGCCTACTGGGAGGAGCACGGCACGTTCCGCACCACCGAGCGGCCGGACAAGCCCAAGTTCTACTGCCTCGACATGTTCCCCTACCCCTCGGGCTCCGGGCTCCACGTCGGCCACCTCGAGGGCTACGTGGCGAGCGACATCGTCTCGCGCTACAAGCGCATGCGCGGGTTCAACGTGCTCCATCCGATGGGATGGGACGCCTTCGGCCTGCCGGCCGAGCAGTACGCGGTCAAGACCGGGATCCACCCCGCGGTGACGACGGTCGAGAATATCGCCACCTTCCGCCGGCAGATGAAGCGGGCGGGGCTCTCCTACGACTGGTCGCGCGAGGTCAACACCACCGACCCCGATTACTACCGTTGGACACAGTGGATCTTCCTGAAACTTTTCGAGCGCGGCCTTGCCTACGTCGCCGAGGTGCCGGTCAACTGGTGCCCTGCCCTCGGCACCGTGCTCGCCAACGAGGAGATCGTCGAGGGCAAGAGCGAGGTGGGGGGCTTCGACGTCGTCCGCCGGCCGATGCGCCAGTGGGTGCTCAAGATCACCGCCTACGCCGACCGGCTGCTCGATGATCTCAAGCTCGTCGACTGGCCGGCCAGCACGTGGGAGATGCAGAAGAACTGGATCGGCCGCTCGGTCGGGGCCGAGGTGGACTTCCTGCTCGACGGGGTCAAGGGCCGTCTGCGCATCTTCACGACGCGTCCCGATACGTTGTTCGGGGCCACCTACATGGTGCTGGCGCCCGAGCACCCGCTGGTGGACGTGCTCGCCATCGAGAGTCAGCGCGCGGCGATCGCGGCCTACCGGGAGGTGGCGGCGCGCAAGAGCGACCTGCAGCGCCAGGAGCTGGGCAAGGAGAAGAGCGGGGTCTTTACCGGCGGCCATGCCCTTAACCCGGTCAACGGCGAGCGCCTGCCGGTCTGGATCGCCGACTATGTCCTGATGAGCTACGGCACCGGGGCGATCATGGCGGTGCCTGGCCACGATCAACGCGATTGGGAGTTCGCGCGCGCGTTCGACCTGCCGATCCGCGAGGTGGTGACCGGCGGCGACGTCGAGCAGGCGGCTTACGTCGACCCTGAGCGCGGTGTCGCCGTCCACTCCACCACGCCCGACGGCAGCTTCTCGATCGACGGCCTCAAGGCCGACGCGGCGATCGCGAAGATCACCGCCTGGATCGAGGGGGCGGGGAAGGGGCGGCGCGCGGTCAACTACAAGCTGCGCGACTGGCTGTTCTCACGCCAGCGTTACTGGGGCGAGCCGTTCCCGATCGTCTGGGTGGACGGCGAGGCGGTCGCGATCCCCGAGCAGCAACTCCCTGTGCTGCTCCCCAAGACCGAGCATTTCAAGCCTTCGGGCACGGGCGAGAAACCCGAGGGCCCGCTGGCGCGGCTCACCGACTGGGTGAGCACGACCGCGCCGGGAAGTGACCGGCCCGCGCGGCGCGAGACCAATACCATGCCGCAGTGGGCGGGCTCGTGCTGGTACTACCTGCGCTTCCTCGATCCGACCAACACCACGCTGATGGTGGATCCGGCCAAGGAACGTTACTGGATGCCCGTCGATCTCTACATCGGCGGGGCGGAGCATGCCGTGCTCCACCTGCTCTACGCCCGCTTCTGGCACAAGGTGCTGTTCGACATCGGCGTCGTCAGCACACCCGAGCCGTTCTTGAAGCTGGTCCATCAGGGCACGGTACTGGGCGAGGACGGCTCCAAGATGGCGAAGTCGGTCGGCAACGTCGTCAACCCCGACGAGATGATCGACCGCTTCGGCGCCGACGCCGTGCGCATGTACGAGATGTTCATGGGCCCGCTCGAGGCGATGAAACCCTGGAACACGCGCGGTGTCGAGGGCATCACGCGCTTCCTCGACCGGGTGTGGCGGCTGGTGGTGGATGGCGATGGGGCGCTGAGCCAGGCCCTCCACGCCGAGGCGCCGGCGCCCGGGCACGAGCGGCTGCTGCACCAGACCATCCGCAAGGTGACCGAAGACCTCGAGGGGCTCCGCTTCAACACCGCGATCGCACAGCTCATGGTGCTGGTCAACGAGCTGACGCCGCTCGAGCGGCGTCCTCGGGGCCTGATCGAGCCGCTCATTTTGCTGCTAGCGCCCTTCGCGCCGCATCTGGCCGAGGAACTGTGGCGGCGCCTGGGCCATGACGAGACCCTTGCGTACGAGCCGTGGCCGGCCTGGGACGCTGCCCGGGTACTCGAGGACAGCGTGACCATCGCGATCCAGATCAACGGAAAGCTGCGGGCAACCCTCGACCTGCCGCGTGGCGTCGCCCAGGCCGACGCGCAGCAGGCCGCCCTCGAGGACGAGCGTGTTCGCCGCTACGTGGATGGCGGCGAGATCCGCAAGGTCATCTTCGTCCCGAACAAGCTGCTCAACCTGGTGGTCGCCGGCCGCTAACCGCGGGGACTCGTAGGATTCTCGACGACGACGATTTCCGCCCGCATGGGGGAGAGCGGATCATCCGAACGATCGGATCCCGCCGTTCGACCGAGTACTCAGCCCGCCCGTAGCGCCTTAGGTTTACATAATACCTATTATGCGACATGGCACACGGGACGACTTGTACTGCACACTTGTGCCGTGCGGCTCGAGTGCCCTATCGTCCTGCCGTGCGAACCCACTTCCGCGAGGAACCCTGCCGGTCGGCGCTCAATGCCGTCCGGGGCATGCCCTTTCCGTGGTCTCTGAACCCCTACATGGGCTGCGCGCACCGCTGCACATTCTGCTACGTGCGTGCGTTCGAGACGCGCGCCGATCGTCCCGGGGACGACCGTTACGGGCGCTCGGTACGCGTCAAGGTGAACATCGCCCACGTCCTAGCGCTCGAGCTTACCCGGCCCTCCTGGGCCCGTGAGGAGGTCGTGATCGGCGCCGCCACCGATCCCTACCAGCCCGCCGAGGGGCGCTACCGGCTCACGCGCGCCTGCATCCGGCTCCTCGCCGTCCACGGGACACCGTTCGGCATCATCACCCGGGGGCCGTTGATCGTGCGCGACCTCGATGTGCTCCAGGAGGCGGCGCGCCGGGTCCAGGTCTCGGTCAACATCTCGATCCCGAGCCTGGATGAGCGCGTCTGGCGAACCACCGAGCCCGGCACGGCGCCGCCGCGCCAGCGCCTGCGCGCGCTCAGCCTGCTTCGCGCGGGCGGCATCCGGGTGGGCGTGGCGCTCGCCCCGATCCTGCCCGGGCTCTCGGACTCGCCCGATTCCATGGCGGCGGTGGTGCGGGCGGCCCGCGAGGCGGGCGCGACGTTTCTGTGGTCCGAGCTGCTCCATTTGAGGCCCGGCACGCGCGAACATTTCCTCGCGCAGCTGGCGCGCGACTGGCCTGAAGAGATCGAGCGCTATCAGCGGCTCTATGACGGCCGCGCCTACCTGCCGGGGCCCGAGCGCGAGGCGGTGCGCGAACTTCTCGCGTCGATCAAGCGCCAGGCCCCGATGAGGATGAACCCCGTCCCGTTGATCGAGGCTCCGTCCCCGGCCGAGCAGCTCGACCTCGCAATCTAGGAGTCGAACGGCGGCGCTTCACACGGGGTGGCCTCCCTCCCGGCTCAGCCCTTCTTGAGCACCGCGATCTGCCCCGCGTGATAGAGGTCGTGCTGGGCAGCGCCGTGAAACTGGACGTAGGCCGAGTTGCCGTCAGGCACGAGTGGCTGGTCGAGCCGCCGCTCGTCGAACGCCGCCACCACATCGATCAGCGCCTGGTGGCCGGCCTTGATCTTGCGGATCGCGGCCACCCACGCCGCGGACGTATTCACCCGGACCGGCGGCCAGTCCTCTGCCTGGGTGGGATGGTACGATTCTCCCAGCGCCCGGCGCCGCACGACGTCCTCCCAGACGGCGATGTGGAGCGTCAGCTCCCAGATGGAATGGGCGCCCCGGATCGGCCGCTTCGCCGCCCGCGTGGCACTCACCCCCTGGAGCGCCTCGAGCACGGATGGGCCCGCCCACGCCGGACCTTCGAATGCCCGCTTCAGCTGATCCTGGATCCGCTCGATCTCGCTCATGACCCCCCTCCCGCGGACGGCCCGTGACCCGGGCGCGCGAAGTTGTAGGCTCGCGCCCATGCGATCCATGAACCCGATGACAGGCGAGACCATACGGGAGTATCCGGAGCCCGGTCCAGACGAGGTCGAGCGCCGACTGGCGCTCGCCGCGCAAGTGTTCGCGGCGTGGAGCCGCACCCCCCCCATCGCCGCGCGCGCGTTCGACACCCCCTCCACTTCAGCAGGCTCCGCGTCGTCGCGCAGCCGCGACTTCCGTTACCGGCGAGCGCGCGGCGCAGCGCGCCACCCCCAGTACGCCTCCCGGTCGGTCGCCGCAATCGGCCGGCCCCACGTGCGCCTTGTGAGCCCCGAGCGTGCCCAGGCAGGCGCTATCGCGGCGTCACGGGGGACCGCCTGCCGTCCGGGATGCACTGGTCGCCGCCGATCGCCCAGCCATCGGTATCGCCGCCCCCTTCCAGGACGCCAAGATCGAGATACCGCGTCGGCTCGCTGCTGAAAGCCTGCCAAATGACTCTCCCTGACTCGGGATCAACTGCCGAGCTTGGCCCTGGGGGGCGAATTGGGTGAGACGAACCCGGGGGGCCAGCACCCTGCACACATTTCGTACGGACCCATCCGACGTTGCCGTGCAACGGTTTGCGGCCAATTCCGATCAGGGAAGAAACAATTCCGACGGGGGCCCCGAAGGGGAGTAGCATTGCGACTACCTTAAGACAGGGGGCCGCCGATGACTTGTCGCATCCTCGTCCTGTGCGTCCTCGCGATTTGGCTTCTCGCGGGATGCAGCGTGAAGCGGCTGAGCCGCACCCTCACGCCACCGGATCAGGCGTCCTCGCTCGACCGGAATTCGCCCTTCCTCAAGGCACACATGCGGGACGGTCGTGTGCTGGTCCTGTCCGAGTGGACCGCGGATTCCGCCGCCCGGACGGTCTCCGGCCGCGGCGATGCGCTCGACGTGAACCGCGGCGTCACCGCCCGGGGATCGTTCACGGTCTCACTCGATTCCGTCGCGCTCTTCGAGACGAACGTCGTTCAAACCTCCAGCTCGGTGTCCGCGCTCAGCGTCGTGACCGGCGCCTCGATCGCGCTCACTCTCTATTGCATCGCCAATCCGAAGTCTTGCTTCGGATCCTGTCCCACCTTCTACATCTCCGACGGAACGGGTCCGCAGCTCCAAGCGGAAGGCTTTTCGTCGAGCGTTCTTCCCTCGCTCGAGGCGACGGACGTCGATGCGCTGTACCGCGTCCCGGAGCCCCAGGGGGAGCTCGAGGTTCGCATGAAGAACGAGGCGCTCGAGACCCACGTCGTTCGGCACGTGGAGCTGCTCGCCGTGCCGCGCGCGATGGACGAGCGGGTCTTCGCTACGGCCTCGGGCGAGTTTCGGCGCGGCCGGCTACTGGCGCCACCCGTACGCTGCGCCGGGCCCGAGGGAGACTGCCGCGCCGCGCTCCTCGCGTTTGACGGGGTCGAGCGCATGAGCCTGGCCGACTCGACCGATCTCGCCGCGCGCGAGCAGATCGACCTTGAGTTTCCGGAGGTGGCGGACGGGCCGCTCGGCCTGGTCCTCGCCCGGCGACAAACGCTCCTCACTACCTATCTCTACTACCAGGCGCTCGCCTACATGGGCCGCTCCGCGGGCTACTGGCTTGCGACGCTGGAGCGCGGCGGCGCGGATCTCTCGACGCGGACCGGCGGCATCGGACGCGCCCTGGGCGGCATCGAGGTCTTCGTGCGGAGCGAGGACGGCACCTGGCTCCGGGCCGGAGAGGACGTCGAGACCGGCCCGCTCGCCGCCGACGTGCGGCTTCTGCCGCTGCCGCGCGTCGCGGGGAAGCCGCTCCGCGTCCGGCTCCAGATGGCGCGCGGCCTGTGGCGGCTTGACTGGGTCGCGCTCGCGCGGCTTTCCGGAGAAGCTGCACCGATCCGCCTGCGGCCGGTCAGCGTCGTGCGGGGCGGGCCGAATGCCGCCGGGACCGCGGCGCCCAATGGCGTGCTCACGACCTACCCCGGCGATGAGTATGTCTTCCGCTTCCGGTTGCCGGACGCGAGCGGCCCTCACGAGCTATTCCTGGAAAGCCGCGGTTACTACCTCGAATGGATGCGGGACGCGTGGCTCGGCGAGGAAAATCCTCGGCGAGCGGCCATGATGCTCGCGCAACCGACCGAGGCTCTTCGCCTCCTGGCGCCCGAGTTCAAGGCGCAGGAGGCAGGCATGGAGCGCGCGTTCTGGGGGAGCCGCTATGCTCGTCCCTAGCGCGCGTTCGGCCTGGGCGGCCCTGCTCGCCGGATGGTGTCTTGCCGGATGCGCGAGCTCGACCGCGCCCAGAGGTTGGCTTCCGCAGGCGGTCGAGGCCCAGAGCGCAGCCCACGGCGGCTGGCTCTCGCTCCGAGTGAATGGTGGTTCCCGGGGAGCCGTCCACGAGGGGGAGCTCCTCGCGATTCAGGCGGACAGCATCTTCATTCTCGAGCACGGGACGTGCTTCGGCCTGCCGACCGCGCAAGTGGTGAAGGCGACGCTCACGGCATACGACGCCAACACGAGACTGCTCGCCATCTGGACGCTCGGCGGAACGCTGTCGACCGCATCCCATGGAGTGGGGTTGATCCTTTCCGCGCCGGTCTGGATCATCGCCGGCACGGCCGCGACGGCCTCGCAATCTCGCGCCCCGCAGACGACCTTCACACCGGCGACCTGGGAGAAGACCCGGGCGTACGCCCGCTTTCCGCAGGGACTGCCAGAGGGATTGGACCGATCGTCGCTGCGCTCGAAGTAGCAGTGTCCCGAGTCGCGCCCGCGACGCCGCGTTGCGCCGGGCGATCGGGTCGGCATTGGCGCGAGAGGACGATCCACCGGCTCGACAGGATCAGTCCTGTCCCGCCCGACTGCACGACCATGAGGGACCGGAGACGCGTGGGGCGACTGATTCCTCCCGGCCCTGCGATTCGCGCCGATCTGCCTTGGCGTCCGATAGATGGCCGCTTTCGGCGAGCCCCCTGAAGGGTAGCCTCGGCGACCCACACCTCCCCCTCCGACTCTGGGCCCGCCGCACGACGATCCGCCCAGCCCTTCCTGTCACGCGCTCCACATTCCGGCCTCGAATCCGGGCCCCGGCACCGCGAACGAGAATCCATCCTCCCCCGGATAGCTCTCGACCGGCTGCCCGCCGCGGACCGCCTGCACCAGCAGGGCGACGGTCTCCCCGGAAGCGAGTCCCATACTCGCGAACGGGACGGCCAGCTCGAGCAGCGCGCCGATCTGGCACATCGCGCTGGCGACCGGCTCCTCGTCCCCTCCCCCCACGCTGACGACGACGGCCCGCTCGCCGGCCGCGAGCCCGACGACCCGCAGACGCAGCGGCCGCGGCTCGATCATCTCGAGGCGCAGATCGAACTCGTCGCCGGGCGGCGTGGCGCCGCTGAAGTCGAGCCTGAGGTAGAACCGCTCGGGGTCGAAGCCGTAGTGGAGCTCGCGCACCAGCCCCTGGGCGCGGTGCATCGCGCCGCCGCCTCCCAGAACGAAGCGGCCTGCCGAGTCCCACTCGTAAAACGTGGTCCGGCGACCGTCGATGGTGGGCGTGATGAAGCCGATCGCGGCCGATGTCGTTCCGGGGCCCGCGCCCATTCGCGCGATGGGCAGACGCAGCGCCGCGGGCGGCACGAGCCCGGCCTCGGTGTAGGCGCTGCTCAGCAGATCGCGGAAGAGCCGATCAAACACCGGCCGGTCGGGCGTGTGGTGATCGTCGCCGAACCACCAGAACCAGTCAGACCCTTCCGCCCGATAGAGCGCCTGCCAGGCGGCCGGGGCGCTTTCGCGCGTGGCGCCGGCAGCGATTAGAGCCTGCCGCGCGCGCGCCACTGCATCCCACGCGCGGTTCTTCTCGGGATGACCGATCCAGATGTGAAAGTCCGCGCCGATCCAGGAGCCGGAGTGAAGCCGCGCGAGCGCGGGCGGCGGCGGCGCATCGGCCAGCACATCAGAAGGGGTGCGCGTGCGGATGTCCGATGCGCCCTCGAGCGCCTCGTAGAGCGCTTCGAGGAAGGGATTCCCGTCGTCGCGATAGTGCTCCCAGCAGTTCTCGCCATCGAGGATGACCGAGACCAGAGGTGGCGTGCCGCCACGATGGTTGCGGCCGATGCGGCGCAGATGGGCGATGAAATCGGCGGCCGCCTCGCCGGCGTCCCAGTGCTGGTAGACGAATCCGATCCGGTCGGAGAGCGCGTGGTCACGAAAGAAGAGCGTCACCTCCCCTCCCTCCGATGCGAATCGCCACTGGCGGTAGAGGGCGCCCCGGTCCCGCGCCCCGTCCGGGAGCGAGGCCCAGAGCACGTCTTCGTCGCTGGCCAGCCAGCGCACGCCGGCGCGGGCGGCGAGGGCGACCGCCTCGGGACTCACGCTGCCCTCGGAAGGCCACATGCCTGCGGGCTTCGCTCCGAAGACGGCGGCATGACGCTCGAGCGCCTGCTCGATGTGCCAGGTCGCGTCCTCCGGTGCCGCGAGCCGCTCGCCCGGCTGCGGTAGATCCGGCCGCGCCCGCCGTGCGCTCGCGAGGTCGACCAGCAGCGGCAGGATGGGGTGATGGTAGGGCGATGTCGAAAGCTCGACCTGACCGCGATCGGCCAGCGCGCGGTAGGCGGGGATCACCTGCCCGACGAGGCGGCGATGAAGCGCCATCAGATCGTCCCGATGCCGCTCCGTCCAGCGGGGCAATTCCGCCAGCGCCCGCGCCACCTCGGGCTCCTCATGGAACATCGGGTCCACCCAGGCGAGCAGGAACCAGATCTCGAGGGCGAGCAGGTCGCGATCGCCGAGGGCCGCTCCGGCAGCGCCCCTGACGACAGCGGCGGACGCGGCACCCGCGCCCGCGGCACGCTCGCGCAGCGCACGGACCGCGGGCCATCGCTCGCCCGTCCGGGGAGGCATCTGGCTGCAGCGCCACGCGACGGCAGCGTGATCCGCGGCGGAAAGTTCCGCCGGCGGCCGCGCGAGCAGATCGAACAGCTCGTCGGGGTCGCCCCTCGCCGCACCTTCGATCTGGTCGAGCAGCGCGGGAACGAGGTTGAATGTCGCCCGCACGCCGGGATGGCGCTCGAGGTGCCGCGCCATGTCGAGGTAGTCCTTGGCGGCATGCAGACGCGCCCACGGAAGGACCGAGCGCCCATCACCCGGACGGCGGTAGTCGGGCTGGTGGTGGTGCCACAGGAGGATGAGGTCGACCGGAGCCAGGGGCTCGTCCATCAGAGCCTTGGGGGTCGGCTCAGTGGACTGCTCGCGCCGCGACTACGACCGCGGTCAGGGCTTCGGCGTTGCGTCTTGGGCAGCCGGGGCAGCCCCAATCTCGGCGAGCGCGATGCGGGCCTGGTTCGCGTACTCGGTCTCCCCAAACTCATCCACCACGCGTTGCAGGCGCTGGACCGCAGCCGGCGTCTGGTTGGCGGCCTGCAGGCAGCGGGCCGCCGCGACCAGGAACTCGGCGGAGGATCCGCGGTCGAACCGGCCGACCAGAGCCTCATATTCCTTCACCGCTTCGAGGTCTTGCTTGTCGCTCTCGAGCGCGTAGGCGAGACTGCGACGGGCAGCATCGGCGAGCAGGCCGGAGGCGTTGCCGGCGAGGTATCGGCGGTACTCGGCGGCGGCGGTCTTGAAGTCACCACCCCAGTAGGAGGCATCCGCCATCTGGCGATGGGCGTCGCGCCCACTCGGGGTCGAACCGTACTGCTCGGCGGTCTCGCGCGCGAGCGCGAGCGATCGCTGATAGTCGCCCTGCCAGTAGTAGAGGCTCGCCTCGGCCAGCTTCCCGGCCGCGGCCTCCTCGGCCGTGCTGCGCGAGCGGAGGCTGAAGAAACCGATCACCCCGACCACCACGAGCCCCGCGCTCACGCCGAGGACGATCTTGCCGTAGCGGTCCCAGAAGTTCGCGATCGGCACCATGAGCTGGGCGCCCGGCTGCTCGAGTCTGGTTGAGTGCGGAGTGTGCAACGGCAACGTATACCTCCATTTATAGCGTTAACCTAAAGCATTTTCATGGACGGCCTTGATTCAATGAGGACGCGGAACCTTAGCGGCTCGGCTCCCCCCCCGTCAAGGCGCGCCCCTCATGGTGCACAACGTACGCAGGAGACCCCGCCCCGATCGCGAACCAGCATCTCCGCGGGCGCCTGGCAGCGCGGGCAGGCCGGCAGTGCCGGACGCCCACGCGCGACGTCCACCCGGCTCGAGAGCCGCAGGTGGACCGCGCCCGCCCGCAGCTCCTGGTCGAGATCGGCCACCGGCCACGCCCACTCCTCGAGACCCCACAGCCGCACCTCGGTGCGCAGCGCCCAGCGGTGCCGCACTTCGGCCGCCCGCCGCTCCCACTCGAGCTTGAGCGATGTGGCATCGCCCCCTTCCATCTCGGACTCGTCACCGTTGGGACCGCGCCGCCTCGAACGCTCGTCCTCCTCCTCGATCCGTGATGCGAAAAAGTCCGAGAGCCGCGACAGCTCGTCCTCGCGCTGCCGGCCCACCCCGCGTTCCCATTCCTCCTCGCGGCGGTCGAGCAGGGTCTCGAGATGCTCGCGCGCCTGCGCCGCCATCCGGTCACACGCCTCGGGCGCGAGCGGATCGGCGATCTGGTAGAGCCCCTCGCGTGAGCGCACCTCGGGCAGCTCCGAGCCGCGCTCCCACTCGAGGAGCTCACCGTCGGGCCCGACCAGCATCACCCACGGTTCCTGCGCCGGAAGTCCGCCCCACAGCGTCACCACGAAGTGGAACGCGACGCGGCGCTCGTAGCGGACCGGGCCGAGCCGCGGTGGCCCCCAGGCCAGGCCTCGCACGCGACACACCGTGGCGAACCCGTCCTGAGGGGCGCCCGGCACCTGGGCCAGCGCGGTCCGCCGCGTGAGCAGCGGATCGGCGCAGGCCACCTCGAGGATCTTGCGCCCGGCCACGCTGCCCGGGGCGGTGAACCAGGCCCCGCGTGGCAGCGTCGGACGCTGCGGGTCGAACACGAGCCGAACGCGCTGGCGACGCCAGCGCTTCTGGAGCGCGGGCGCGAGCGCCACCTCCCAATCGCCGCGGGCGGCATTGCCGAGCGAGCAGCCCGCGGCCGTAAGCCAGCGCCCGACGAAATCCCGCCACGCCACCCCGTCCGGAAGTAGCTCGGCCGGCGGCACCACGCCACGCTCCGGCGCGGGGCCCCCGGTGGGGACTCGAAGCGCGGATCCCGACTTTTGCGGGGCCGGGCGTGCCGCAGGTCGCTTGCGGGTCACGGTCGGGCTCATGCCTTCTCCTTCCCCGCGGAGCGGCGGCGTGCCGGAGCGCCGCTCGGCTTTGCCGTTGTTGGGGATACCGCTCCCATCTGGGCGGGTCCGGCACCCGCCGAGCCCGGCGCGGCGCCGACGGTCGGGAACAGCAGATTCTGGCGGTCCTTCTGCTCTTGATACTCGCGCCGCGCGAACACCAGGTGCTGCGCCAGCTCGGCAAAGCGGCGCTTACGGACCCGCGGATTTGTGGACTCGGTCCAGCGCCGGAACACCTCGTCCTCGAACGAGCCGTGCGGCTGCCAGGCCCCGAGGATCTCCTCGATCTCGCCCACCACCAGCTCGAACATGCGGATCTTCCGGTCGAGGATCTCGAGCACGTAGGCCTCGATGGTCCCACGCGCGACCAGGTTCACCACCCGGACCGGGTGCTCCTGGCCGAGCCGGTGGACGCGACCGATCCTCTGTTCGACCTTCATCGGGTTCCACGGCAGGTCGTAGTTGATGACCACGCTGCAGAACTGGAGATTGCGACCCTCGCCGCCCGCCTCGGTGCTCACCAGCACCGGCGAGACGGTGCGGAACCGGTCGAGCGCCTCCTCCTTCTCCCGCCAGCCGAGCTCTCCGTGGAACACCTCTGGCTCGATCCCAGTCTGACGCAGGGCCTGCACGATCGACTCCTGCGTGGAGCGGAACTGCGTGAAGATGATGCACTTCTCGCCACCGAGTGCGGCGACGCGCTTAAGTAGCGATCGCACCTTGCTCGTCTGCTGGCTGACCTCGGCGGCGCGCGCCGCCAGCAGCTTGAGGCGCCGACCGTCGAGGCCGTCGGGGTTACGGCTCAGCTTCTCGAGCGTCGAGCGCGCCGCCGCCCACGACGAGCCCATTTCTTTCTGAAGCACGACCAGCGTGAAGTAGTGTCGGCGCCCCGGGCCCCCATCCTCCGAGCGCACCGATTCGGCGACAAAGTCGCTCACCTCGCGGTAGAGCTTACGCTCGGCCGCCGTCTGGGCGACCCACAGCGTCTCCACCCGCCGCGGGGCGAAGGTGATGTTGGTGTCGCTGCGACGCGCGCGGATCATCACGCTCTGGAGCAGCACCCGCAGCCGCGGCGCGTTGCGCGGCGCGCGCTTGTCGTGCCCGGTCAGGAAGTCGCGTCGGAATTGCAGATACGTCCCGACCGTGCCGGGGCGCACCAGGGTCGCCAGGTTGTAGAGCTCACGCAGGTCGTTCTGTACCGGCGTGGCGGTGAGCAGCAACAGGTAGCGCGGATTGAGGTCGTTGATGAACTTCCATCCCAGCGTCAGGTGGTTGCGCAGCCGGTGCGCCTCGTCCACCACGACCAGGTCGTAGTTGGCGCCCCGCACGCGGCGGCGGTGCCGCTCATGCCGCGCTGTCTCGAGCGAGGAGATGACCAGCGGGTGCCGGCCCCATTGCCCGGCGGGGCCGCGCGAGACGACGCAATCCAGCTCGAACTTCTCCCACAGCTCGGCGCGCCACTGCTCGCACAGCGATGCCGGCACCAGCACCAGCACGGTGCGGATCGCGCCGCGCAGCAGATACTCCTTGAGGATGATGCCGGCCTCGATGGTCTTGCCGAGCCCCACCTCGTCGGCCAGGATCGCCCGGCCGTTGAGCGTGCCCATCGCCCTGAGACACGCGCGCAGCTGGTGCGGGAATCGCTCGACGCCGCGCAACGAGTTGAGCGAGACCAGGCGGTCGGGCTCGGCCCAGCCCGCCCAACGCTCGGCCGCCGCGCGCAGGTCGAAGTGCGGCGCCGGCGCGGTCTGCCCATCGCGCCAGCGCTCGATCAGGGCGTCCCCGAGCGGGTGCCAGACGCGCACTGGCGCTGCCACCGAGCCCAAGCCCACGTCCACGACCGGGCCATCTGCAGCCCGGGCTGCCGTCCGGGCCGCCGCCCGGGCCACCGCCAGGGTCGCGGCCGGGGCGCCGGCGGCTCCGCCACCACGCGCCGAGCCCGACGCACCGGACCCCGAGCTGCCGTCGACCAGCTCCCAATCCCGCATGGCCGAGAGCCGGCGCAGCTCGCCGTTGAATACCACCTCCAGCACCTCGCGGCCCCGATCGGTGTGGACCTCGACCACGAGGCCATCACCGAACTGCGGATGGCGGAGCCGCTGACCCACCAGGTAGCGCGTCGTGGTCGTTAGCTCCACAGAACGAACTCCTCGTTCTTCTCGGGGATCCGCACGTCCGCACTGGTCCGGGCCCGCAGCACCGCCGCCAGCGTTTCGGCCGACTCGAGCTCGCCATGGACGAGGAAGATGCGTCGCGGTGATGGCGTGAGGCTCGTCACCCACTCGACCAGCTCCCGCTGATCGGCGTGCGCGCTGAACCCGTCGATGGCCGCGATCTCTGCCGCCACTTCGACCGGCTCGCCGAAGACGTTGACCGGCCGGACGCCGTCGCGCAGCCGCCGGCCCAGCGTGCCCGCGGCCTGGTAGCCCACGAACAGCACGGTGTTTCTGGGATCGGGCAGCCCGTGTCGCAGGTGGTGGAGGATGCGACCGCCTTCGCACATGCCCGAGGCGGCGATGATGATGCACGGGGTCTTCTCAGAGTTGAGCGCGCGCGACTCCTCCGGGCTGCCGACGTAGCGCAGGCGCGAGAAGCCAAACGGCGCTCCGTCCCCGCGCGCGAACGCCGCCCGGGTCTCGGCGTCGAAGCACTCCGGGTGGCGGACGAATACGCCGGTCGCCTCGCGCGCCATCGGGCTGTCCACGAAGATCGGCAGGTCGCGTACCTGTCCCCGCTCGCACAGGGCATGGAAGGTGGCGACCAGCTCCTGGGTGCGCCCGACCGCGAAGGCCGGGACCAGGAGCCGGCCGCCGCGCGCGGCGGTGCGCTCGACGATCTCGACCAGCGCGCGCTCAGCTTCTTCGACCGACCGGTGGAACCGGTCGCCGTACGTGCTCTCGAGAACCAGCACGTCCACGCCCGGGTGACGCTCCGGGTCGACCAGGATGGGACGGTTGGGGCGGCCCAGGTCTCCGCCCATGCCCAGCCGCAGAGTGCGGCCGTTGTCGTTGAACTCAAAGGTGGTGAGCGCCGCGCCCAGGATGTGACCCGCGTTGAAGTACTCGACCCGGGCGCCCTCGAACAGGCTCCATGCCTCGTGGTAAGCGTGGCGCTCGATGCGGTCCATCGTCGTCGTCACGTCCTCCGGCGCGTAGAGCGGCTCGCGCAGGGGACGCCCCTTGCGGTGCCGATTGACGCGATCCACATCCCGCGCCATTAGGTGGGCACTGTCGGTGAGCATGAAGCGCGAGAGATCTGCGGTCGCCGCGGTGCAGTGGACCGGTCCTGCGAAGCCGCGCGCCACCAGGGTGGGCAGATTTCCGGTGTGGTCCAGATGTGCATGCGAGAGCACCACCGCGTCCAGTTCCTCAGGTCGAAAAGCGAAGGTGCGGTTGATCCGCTCCGCCTCGTCGCGATGCCCCTGGTAGATCCCGCAGTCGAAGAGCCACGAGCGCTCGCCGAACCGGATTCGGTGGCGCGACCCGGTCACGGTGCGTGCCGCGCCCTGGAACGCGATCGAGAGGGGCTTGGGCATCAGTAACTGGCGTAGAACATGAGGCCCAGCGCGACCTGCACGTCGTGCGCCCGATCGTCCGGGAGGAACAACGTCATGTAGCGCGTCGAGAAGTCGAGCGCCCAGGAGCGGAACACGAATCGCTCCACCCCGAAGCCGGCGCTCACGAACGTCCCGTCGCCCGGGAAGAACGCCTCGTTGTTCACGAACTTGCCCGAGGTCTGGGCGATGCCCGCCCCCACCATCAGCATCTTGATCGTGCGCGTGCGGGTGCCGAACATCTGGTAGAACTCGAGCCCCGAAAGCACGACGTTCACGCGCTCACGGCCGGGAAGTCCCTCGAACAATGCCTCCGGAACGCGGATCTCGTGGCGCTGGTTCTCGAACGTGAGCCCCAGCGCGCGCTCGTAGCGCATGCGATAGCGCAGGCGTGCCGCGATCGTCACACCTTCTCCAAAGACCCCACCCAGGTCCCCCGACTTGAGCAGGGTGCCGTAGCCGCCCTGCAGCCCCAGCCCCACCTGGCCGGGCCGCGGCAGTACGATGCTCTCCGCCGCCCACGTCGCCGAGGCGGCCAGCATGACCACCATCAACACCGCGCCCGCCAACACCACGAATGCCATCCCACTTCGACCGCTACACTTCATCACGCACTCCTTGGGGTTGTCCCGGTCGGATCCGAATCAGGGTCTCGGATGGAACGTTCTGTGCACTTCGCGCAGATACCCCCGGTCAAGATGGGTATAGATCGCGGTGGTCGCGACCGAGGCATGCCCCAGCAGCTCCTGGACCACGCGCAGGTCGGCGCCACCCTGCAGCAGGTGGGTCGCGAACGAGTGACGCAACGCGTGGGGATGGACCCGGGTCGCGAGCCCTGCCGCGCGGGCGTGACCGCGCAGGATCTTCCAGAACCCCATGCGGCTCAAGCTGCCGCCGCGCGCGTTCACGAACACGGTGCGCACCCGCGGCTCGCGCGCGAGCACCGGGCGGCCGCGGCCCAGCCACTCGCGCAACGCCCCTTCGGCCGAGCGCCCGAACGGCACGGCGCGCTGCTTGTCCCGCTTGCCGATTACCGTGACCGTGCGCCCGGGCAGGTCCAGGTGGACGGGCTCGATGCCCAGCAGCTCCGACACGCGGAGCCCGCTGGCGTATGCCAACTCGAGCAGCGCGCGGTCGCGCAGCGCCAGCGCCTCGTTTCCCTCCGGTTGGGCCAGCAGCCGCTCGACGTCCTCGGCCGAGAGCGCGTGCGGCAGCTTCCGGTCGCGGCGCGGCGGCGGAAGCTGGGCGAGCGGATCCGCCACAGCGATCCCGGCCCTGGCGAGGTGACCGTGGAAGCCACGCAGCGCGGACCGGCGGCGCGCCACCGTGCTCCCGGCGAGACCCCGCCGCATCAGCCCAGCGAAGTAGGCGTCCGCGAACGTCGGCGTCGCCTCCCCCCATCCGCGCAGCGCGTGCCGGATCGCGAACGCCACGTAGTCGGCGAGGTCGCGCGAGTAGGCGTCGAGCGTGCGCGGGCTGAGCCGCCGGCCGGTGCGCAGCTCGTCGAGGAACGCCTCGAGCGGTCCGCGCAGCGCAAGCAGCGCCGCCCGTCGCCGAGCTCACGCGGCCTCCCCCGCGCCACCGCGGCGCAGCGCGTCGGCGACGCGGGTCGCCAGGCTCAACGGCACCCGGGCACGGACCGCAATCTCTTCGGGCGCGGCCGCGCCCAGGGCCGTGACCGAACCGTAAGCGCGCAAGAGCGCGGCCCGGCGTGCCGGACCCACCCCGGTGACCCGGTCGAGGGCGCTGGTGACCCGCGCCCTGCCCCGCAGCTTGCGGTGGTAGCTGAGACCGAAGCGGTGGGCCTCGTCGCGCAGCCGCTGCAGCAGACGCAACGAGGGACTGCGGCGCGGCAGATGGAGCGGTGGCGCGCCCTCGCGCACCACGGTCTCCTCGCGCTTGGCGAGCCCGACCAGCGGCACCGGACGGCTCGCCGTGCGATCGAGCGCCTGGCGGGCCGAGGCGAGCTGCCCGATGCCGCCATCGACGAGCACCAGATCGGGACGCGGCAGCTCACCCGACTCGACCCGCGCCCAGTAGCGCTCCACCGCCTCGCCGATCATCGCAAAGTCGTCGGGCCCCGATCGTCGCATGCGCATGCGACGGTAGAGCCCCTTGAGGAACCGTCCGTTCTCGCTCGCCACCACCGCCGCCACCGCGTGCTCATCACCCAGGTTCGAGACGTCGAAACACACGACGCGGTGCGGAGGGCTCTCGAGCGAAAGGGTCTTTTGCAGTTCCACCACCTCGGGGGCGTAGCGCGCCCGACGTCCCGCGGTCCGCGCCTCGAGATCCTCCAGCGCCAGGGCCGCGTTGCGCTCGGCGATCGCGACCAGCCGCCGCTCCCGGCCCCGCGCGGGCAGCAAGAGCTCGACCCGGTGGCCGGCCCGGCGCCCGAGCGCTTCGCCCAGCAGCGTCGCCTCCTCCATGCGGACGCCGACGACCAACCGCGCCGGCATCTCGTTCCGCGCCAGGTAGTGCTGGGCGACGAACGCGCCGAGGATCTCCGCCTGGTCGCGCGCCTCGACGCGGTCGAGCGTGCGCGACTCCTTCCCCACCACGCTGCCGCCCCGCACCAGCAGCATCGCCACCACCGCGCGGCGCCCATGGCGCGCCAGGCCCAGTACGTCGGCGTCGCGCCCGGTGGCGCTCACCACCTTTTGCGGCACACGCGCTTCCTCGAGCAGCCGGATCTGGTCGCGCCGCCTCGCGGCGGTCTCGTACTCGCGGGCCGTGGCGGCCTGATCCATCTCGACCCGCAGGCGAGCCAGCAGCTCGTCGTCGCGCCCGGCGAGAAAGAGCAACAATCCGTCGACCAGCGCCCGGTATTCCTCCCGGCGCACGGCGGCGCGGCTGTAGCAGGGTCCCGCGCAGCGCTTGATGTGATAGTAGAGGCAGGGACGGTCAGCCCGGCGGTAGTCCTCGAAGTTCCGGCAGGTGCGCAGGGGGAAAATCCGGCGCACCTGGCGCAACGTGCGACGCAGCAGCTTGACGTCGGTGTAAGGCCCCAGGTAGCGCGCCCCGTCGCCGCGCACGTGGCGGGTCACCGACAGGCGTGGGAACTCCTCCTGAACGCTTACGCGCACGTAGGGGAAGCTTTTGTCGTCCTTGAGCAGGATGTTGTAGTGCGGCCGGTGCTGGCGGATGAGGGTCGCTTCCAGCAGCAGGGCCTCGACCTCGGTGTCGGTGAGGATGACGTCGAGGTCGCCGGCTTCGCTCACAAGATCCCGATGGCGGGGCTCGACCGGGTCCTCGGCCAGGTAGCTCCGGACCCGCTGGGAGAGACGCTTGGCCTTGCCGACGTACAGCACCCGCCCCTGGGGGTCCTTGAAGAGGTAAACCCCTGGAACGGCTGGAAGATTGAGGATCTTCTCGCTCAAAAGGCTCACGGGAGGCTCCAGACACCCAGTACGTGATGGGGTGAATGAACACCCTACACCCGCCCGGAGCCGGCCAGCAACGGACCATCTTGACACCCGGGCATCCCCCACCTATGTTCACTCGACTTTCCGTAACACGGGCTCGCCAAGGAGGATATGCATGCCGCACCACAAATCCGCTGCCAAGCGGGTGATCACAAACGAGAAGGCGCGGCAGCGTAACGTGGCCCTGCGCACCCGGATGCGTGCAGCCATCAAGGCGGTTCGTGATGCCAAGACCCGTAACGAGGCGCAAACGGCCTATCGGCAGGCGTCCTCGATTCTGGACCGGACCGCCGCCCATGGCGTCATCAAGAGGGAGACGGCCAGCCGGCACAAGGGGCGCCTGGCCAAGTTCGCCGCCAAGCTGTCGGCTTAGCAGCAGGCAGGTCATGCCTCGCAAGACGGCCGCCGCCATCGCTGCGTTCCTCTCGCTCCAGATCGTCCTTGCGGCCGCCCGCGCACACGCGCAGGCGGCCGAGTCGTTCCCGGTCGTCCCGCTCGAGGCCCCCGCCTCCCGGCGCCATACCTGGACCTACGTGACGCTGGCCGGCGGCGCCTCGCTGGTGGGTTTCTCGTTCGTCTTCTCCGGGAAGGCCGACGACGCCTACGCGGAATATCTGGACAGCACCGACCCGGTCGAGATCCAGACGCTCTACGACCGCGCGGTGCGTAACGACCACCGCGCGCAGGTCTCGCTCCTGACCGGAGAGGCGCTGATCGCCGCCGGACTCTATCTGCGATTCATCCGGCGACCGGGCCCGAGCAAGGTTTCGCTCGCACTCAATCCCTCGCGATGCGCGCTCTCCTACCGCTTCTAGCCTGCGCCGCGTTGCTGCTCGCGGGGTGCAGCGCCCGCGAGCGCGCCAACCCCTTCGATCCCCTCAATCCCTCGACCAGCGGCCGGCCCTCCGGATTCCAGGCGCTCGCGGGCGACCGCGAGGTGACGCTGCGCTGGAACCCAGTATCGGGCGTCGCGTTCACCGGATTCCAGCTCTTCCGACGCGCGCCCGGCGAGGCCGACTTCCGCGCCCTCACCGGCGTTCTCGCCCCCACGGTGGTCGGATTCCGCGACGTCCCGCTGGTCAACGGCGGGGATTACTCCTACCGGCTCTACTTCGTTTTCCTGTCCGGACTCGGCAGCCACCCGGCGGAGGACGTCGCGAGCCCCGGCGCCGCGATACCGTGGATGATCGAGTTGGACGGCGGCGAGCTGATCCGACTGACGCCCGACAATCGCCACGTGCAGGTCCGCCGCGGCGGGTACGGTCGCGCCACCGACGTGGCCGCGAATCCGGCAAACGGCGACATCTGGGTGACGGACGAGGGATCCGGCCGCGTCGTCATCTTCCAGGCGGGCACCGGGGTCACCGTGAGCGTCCCGGGGCTACAGCAGCCGCGAGCTGGGGCCGTGGATCCCTTCGACGCGACCGGGTGGGTCTGCGACGTGGGACGCGGACGCGTCTATCACCTCCGGCGCGACGGCAACGTGGACGCGCTCTCGATCGGACCCCTGAGCCAGCCGGCCGACGTGGCGGTGGATGCGTTCAACGGCTTCGTCTGGATCTGCGAGCTCGGCGCCGATCGCGTCAAATACTTCGACGATGCCGCGCAGCTGCAATGGTCTTGCACGGTCGCGGGTCCCTCCCGCGTCGCAGTGGACAGCACCACGCGCGAAGGCTGGGTGACCTCGTTCGAGAACGGCACCGTGACGCGCGTCTCGCCCAGCGGGCAGGTGCTCGACACCTTCGCGGGCTTCACCGCCCCCTTGGGCGTTGCGGTGGACGCGCGCCGCGGCCGCATCTGGATCGCGGACCCCTACGCCGGGCGGGTCATCGCGCTCGACCGGAACGGCCAGGAGGAGTTCCGGGTGACGGGCCTCAACGACGCGGGCGAGCTGTCGGTGGATGTCACGACCGGCGAGGCATGGGTGGTGCTCGGCAACACCGGGTCGGTCGCGAGGATCTCGCCGGCGGGGACCATCCTGCGCATCCAGGGAGGCTTCCAGATCCCGATCTCGATCAACGTGGATCCCGGCGGGCGCTGAGCTTGCGGCCCTCGGAACGCAAGCCGCGGCCCTCCCGCGTCAGTAGTTGAACCCGATTGTGAACTGGGTGCGCGGGCGTGAGGCGAAGGTCCTGAAGTCGTTCGTGGGCCAGGTGAAGTTCCAGCGGATCGCCGGGTAGTAACCGCCGCCCAGATAGAGCCCGAAGCCGACGATGCCGATCCGCTGGTCCCAGCGCTGGCCGAACGCGTCGTCCCAGGTCCAGGCCGCACCCGCGTATGCCGCGCCGCTCACGGTCGGGAACTCCCACGGGGCCGGTACGGCGAGCACCAGACGGCGGACCAGCGGGAAGCGGACCTCCTCCTGCACCAGAACGGTCTGCTGCCCCGCCAGGGCGCGGCGCGAGACCCCGGGGAGTGAGTTGTATCCGCCCAGATAGTAGCGCTGCGCGTCACGCCACAGGCTCGCCTGCCCCTGGATCCGTGTCGCAGAGACGATGCTCGGGACCGGCATCCGGTAATGGCGGATCTCGGCCAGCATGGAGGCGTTGTTCCCCTGCCCGGTGCCGAGGTCACGCGTCACCCCGCCGCCCAGGTAAAGCCGGCTGCCGCCACTCGGCCCCATCCCGCTCCAGCGCGAGTTGTCGTGGACCAGGGCGACGAAGTTCGAGACCAGGTCCACCGCCGCCACCTGGCCGCTCTGGAACCGGTGGTCGGTGGCATGGCGGATGAGGATCGAGCCCTCGATCCGGGTGAACTTGTCGAACGGGTAGCTGGCGAGCCCAACCATGCCGACGCGCTTCTCGCGCCGGACGAGGTCGAGATCGACGTCGTAGAGCTGGGTGAGCCGGAACAGCCCGAAGCCGTAGTTGAGCCGCTGCGACTGATTGATATAGGTGACGCCGCCCTCGAACCCGTCCCAGAAGTTGCCGAAGCGCTCGGCGTCGTTGGAGAGGAAGATCTGGAACTGCTCGTTGCCCAGCACGTCGCTGAGCGCGATCTGCCCGCCGGCGCCGGCGCCCAGTCCCGGGTCGAATGCGACCCCGTTCTGCACCAGGTCGAGGCCCAATCGGCGCTGGTAGCGCAGGCCCGGCCCGGTATGCACCACGGCGATCGGTGCGGGCGCAGGCTCATCCCAGGGCTCGAGCTCGACCGCCAGCGACTCGGGTGCGACCCGCATGCGATAGGTCTGGAACTCCACTCGCTCCTGACCGGTGAAGAGCAGGCCGCGGCTGTCGGACGTCCAGTCGGGGTCCGAGACCGGCCCCACCATGCGCGACACCCGCCGCGCCTCGCGCGAAGGTTCGGCCGCCCGCACCCACAGATCGCTGGTCCCCTCACGGGTCGAGCGGTAGGCGATCCAGCGGCCGTCCGGGGAGAAGACCGGCTGCCGGTCGTCGCCCCGCGGCGGCTGGCTCACCGGCTCGGGCGCGCCGCCGCCGGTCGCAAGCCGGTAGAGCGAGTAGCGCCCATCGCGACCAGCGCGGTCGGAGGCGAACACGATCCATCGGCCGTCGGGTGACACATCGGGCTCGACGTCGTCATGATCGTCGTCGGTGAGACGCTCGAGCCTGATCTCACCCCCGCTCCAGCCCGCGCGGTAGAGGTCGCTGCGCCCGCCGTCGTCCTGGGCCGAGAACACCACCGCCTGATCCCCCGGAACCAGCGAGGGATCGTTGATGGCCACCAGGTTCGGGAAGTCGAGTCGCCGCATCACCCGGCGCTTCCGGGAGTCCACCAGGTAGAGGGCGTCCCGCCCGCCTCGTTTGGAGGAGAGGGCGATCATTCCAGAGGGGGAAGCGTCCGGGCGATTCTGGAACAGGTGGAACGATTCGAACGCGGGCGACTGACCGCCGCGCAGCAGCCGATGCGACCGCCGCCGTCCCTTCCCCGCCGGCTCGTCGAGCATCAGGTCCACACCCGATTCTCCGGCGGCGAAATAGCAGAAGCGCAGCGCGGTATCGGCCGGCGCGCCGTCCTTGGCCGGCGCCGAGGGGAGCACGCGCGGGCCCAGGTTGAACGAACCGCGCCGGGTCATCCGCACCGCGACCTCCGCGGCACCGGTCGCCTGGGCGACGACCGGGTAGTAGCGGCGCCGCAGGCTCGCGAACCAGGCTTCATCCACATCGCCCAAGGGCTCGCCGAAGGTGAGCCGGAAGACGGTCTCGAAGTCGTCGGCCCGGTGCCAGTTGTCCATCATGTCAAACACCTTCTCGGGCCCGTAGCGATCGGCGAGGTAGAGCAGGAACGACTGCCCTTCCTTGTACATGAGGACGGTGCCGGTGATCGGCCCACTTCGCGTGAGCGGCAGCGCGCGGTGCGAGAGCACCGCGTCGCGCAGCAGACCCTCGGCGTCGGCGTCCCACGTGGTGCCGCAGTACTCCGCCAGCCCCTCGATGAACCAGAGCGGGGGCAGGTAGCCCTGGGTGCGATGATTCGCCTTCATCACGTGCGCGAGCTTCTCGAGCATGTAGGAGTGCGTCAGTTCGTGCCGGGTCACCCAGACCAGCCGGTGCCAGGAGCCGTTGTGCGGCAGCAGCACCCGACCCTTGATGAGCTCGGTGAGCCCGCCGGTGCCCTCGGAGATCAGCCCCGGCGTCGCGTTGGTCTGCTGGAAGACATGGTGGGCCGAGTAGAGCAGGAACGGGACCGGCCGGCGCGAGGCAAGCCTGAAGCGGAGGCCGAGCTCGACGCACACGCTCTCGGCGACCGGGGCGAGGCGCCGGGCGAGACTCTCTTCCTGCGCGTAGTAATGGAGGCGCAGGTTCGGGGTCTCGAGCACGCTCCAGTCGAGGGGTTCGTACTGGACCTTGTTCTTCCCGAAGACCTGTCCGGTGGCCGGCGCGGCCCCGAACGCCACCAGGGTGGCGAGGACCAGCGCCATGCGCGCCGGGCGCGCGAACGACATCAAGGATACCCCAGGGATGGATGAACTACCGGGCTGCGGCGCAGATGGCCTGGTCAATGGTAACCGCGCACCGCACAGCGGACAATACGCAAGAACCACGCAGATCAGGAGTCCATGGCGGGCGGACGGGGCCTGCAGGACCGGGAGCCGCGCACGCGGTGCGCCGACAATCCCGAAATGATGATCGCGCCACCGGCACGGGCGAGAGCGACGAGGTTGGCCCAGGACAACGGCCCCGAACGATGTGGTGGAGTTCGTCAGGCCCCCGAGGATCCTGGCCGTGCGATGCCCTCACGGGAGCACGGTGAGCTTCTCCCCCGCGCGGTAGGTTCCGGCGGACATGCGACAAACATACACACCCGGCCGGATTGGCGCTCCCTGGGCATCGCGGAGGTTCCAGGTGGCGATGTGGCTGCCGGGCGGATAGAGACCCTCGGCCAACGTCGCCACCCGGCGGCCGAGCAAGTCGAACACCTCGAGCCTCACCGGGCTCTCCTGCGGCAGATCAAAGCGCACCTGGGCCGAGCTCATGGCCGGGTTGGGTTCACTCGGGTGCAGGGCGAAACGCTCGGGCAGCCTATCCGCGAGGGTGCGTGGGTTCGAGGACGTCAAGAGCGGGGCCGTCCCCTGACGGCGCACCAGCAGGTACCAGGGCGAGGGGTCCACCAGAGGCACCGCGGCGGGCACATACGTCAACTCCACCACGTCTTCGGCGAGCAACTCCACGCCGCCCCCGCTGGCGAGAAACTCCGCGCCCAGGAAGCCGAGCCGGGAGTGCACAGCGTCGGCCAGCACGAAGTCCTCGGCGCGATGCCGGAAGCGCGCCATCACCTGATCCAGGCGGTAGAGGGCGGGGATCGCCACCCGGCCCCGCTCGCGCAAAGCGGAAAGCCCGAGCAGGTTCTCGCCCTCCCCGGGGATGAACCGGCCCACAGTTTCGCGCACGCCACCTGCCCCCTCGCGATCAACCGTGATCGCCGACCCGGTAGCATCGGGACCGGCCGCGCTGGAGAATAACCGTAGCGAGACGCGCCAGGCGCCATTCGCCAGGCGTCGGGTCTCGCCGACCAGCGTCCCGGTCGTCGGCTGCAGGCTGGTCGCGCCGACCAGTGCGCCGGCGCCGGCCGCACGCACGCCGCCACCCTCATCGCCCCCCTCCGCGGGGCGCGCCGCGAAGCCACCGCCCCCGCCGCCTCCGCACATGGTCTGCACGCTCACCGGGCCGTGGAACCCCGAGAGGTTGGCGTTGTCATCTCGAGGACGCAGCGCGAAATGGTAGGTCGTGCACGACTGGAGGTTGTTGAGCGTGTACTCGTGCCAGGTGCCTTGCGGGCCCGGGGTGGGCTCACACTGGGCCCAGGAGGCGAGCCCCCAGCTCGGCTCACCGTTAATCGGTCCCAGGTAGGAGTAACGCAGGTCGAAGTCCCGGGCGGGGCCCGAGGCGGGCAGCTGCCCGTCGTCAGCGGTGGCGGTCCAGAGGAACCAGACCTCGCTGGATCCCACGATGTCGGGCGTGAGATCCGTGATGGTGCCGGGGGGCACCAGATCGCCCGCATCCGCACCGAGGCGCACCCATCGTGCGATCGAAGGCACGTCGGGGCTGTCGCTTGAGCCCAAGATGAACATCAGGTAGTCGCCCGGCGGGGCGTCGTCGGAGTTCGCCGGCGCGGTCACGCACAGCCGCGGGGGATTGGTCTCGCGACCTTGGATCGGGAGCGGCACGTACCGCCCGTTCTGGTCGAAGGAGTGCGTCACCGCTCCGGGCCGCATCAGGCAGACCTTCTGAACGCTGTTCGGGTCGGGCGTGCCGATCGTGAACGTCTGACCCCAGGTGAGATCGCTCGGAGCCGACGCGATCGCCGGACGAACGGCCAGGGCGCCCTGCGCGTTGAACAGGTACGGTGGACAATAAAGGCGGAGCTGCTTGCTCTCGGGTGGGGTGTCTAGCCCTCCGCCAGTCAAGATGCGGCCATCTCCGAGCAAAATGGCCGAGCTGTGGTAGGCGCGCGTCACATCATCACTGGCCAGATCCATGGCGCTGGTCCATCCCTGCCCGGCTGTCCAGATCTGCGGGCGTTTTTCCGGATTAACGAAATCCTCTCCGCCCATGGCCAGAACCTGCCCGGTCGGCAGCATGATCAGCGTGTGGTTGATACGCGCCAGCATGCTGGGCTGAACCTGCCAGCCGGCCGTACCGGACGCGTCCAGGGTCTTGGTAGTGCCGACCACACCCTGGCCTTTGCCGCCCGCGATCAGGATCTTGCCCGGCTCGTACATCACTCCGCTCCAGGCGTTGAACCCACTGTTGCCGCCGGGGACCGCCTGCCATGCTCCCGCCAGACCGGTGGCCGGCAGGTCCAGGTAGTGCGCCTGGGGGTCCGGTCCCACCTGCATCAGGCGGCCCCCGCCGCCCGGGATGGAAGTCCCCGGCACCAGGAATTGCACCGGATAAAGTTCCGACTGGGCGGACAGCAGCCCCGAGTTCGTCTGGAGACTCCAGCTCCCCGGGGAGCCGCCGCTGCCGGGCGTGTAGATCTCCGGAATCCGCGCGTAGGGCGGCGTCGGCGAGAAGACTGTGGCGTCGACGTCCATGGTGTGGCCGGAGAGTCGCGCGGCGGCCGGCGCGCCCTTGGACCACAGGGGACCGGCCGCCAACGGGTCAATCGTGTAGGCGAACTCGTCGAGCGGGGTGGCCGAGGTCGGCTCACCGCCGAAGATGAACAGACGCCCGGCCCCGATGCGATTGTCGTAGAACGCCGTGTGGCCGGAGCGCGGCGCCGGGATCTCGCCGCCCGCTCCCACTGGGGACCAGGCCGGGGTCCCGCTCAGGTCCAGCTTCCACAGCGTGCTGGAGGAGGCGGTCGATCCGCCGAACACGAACAGCGCGGGCACGTCGGGGTCGAGCACCATGGTGTGGTCGCGGAGCGGCCCGGGCCCGCCGGCCACGGTGACCGTGCCCCACGTGCCGCTGGCGAAGGTTAGATTGTCGAAGGTGAACGTCCAGACCTGGCTGTTGGTGGGATTGACTCCGAACTGGGAGGAGCCGCCGAAGAGATACATCCGGCGGGCGGTCGCGTGATAGACCGCGGCGTGGCCGTACCGGGCGCCAGGGCCAGAGCCGGAGGCGATCACGTCGCTCCATACCCACTGCTGGGCCGCATTCTTGAACAGCCGCCGGAACTCGGCGAGCACGGTGGCCGGGCCCCCGGCGGGCTGGCTCACGCCGCCGTGGATCACCATCTCCGTGTTGTTCTCCGCGCTGGGGGCATTTGCGAGCGCGATGTGGTCGCTGCGGGGGACCATCGTCAGGCCGCTCGTCGGCCGCCTGCCCCACTGGTACGTGTAGTCGGCAGCCGTCATCGCACCATTCGACCTCGTGAGCAGCCAGACCGTATTGTCCGTCGTGTTTCCGTTCCCATCCTTACCGCCGAAGACGACCTGGGCACTCACGTCCTGCGTGAGGCGCACGGCAGTGTGGCCCTCGCGCGGGTGCGGGCGCTCGTTCTGAGCGTCCGCAAGGGGGGTCGTTGCCGGATCCCAGATCCCATCCGTGGCGCGCCCGAGCCGGTGCAGCTCGTCACCGGTTCCGCCCACCGGCGGGCTGCCGTTGCGCCGCCCGCCCAGCACCCAGAGCTGCTCCGAGCGCGACCCGCCCACGGCGATCGCGCGTCCATCCCTGAGGGCGGTCATCGTGGGGTAAAATCTTTCACGGTGCATCTTCGCGCGCGCCGTCCAGGCTCCGGGCTGTGTGCCGGAACCCGTCTGGAAGGTGCGGGCATCGCGGATCCCCTGCTCGTTGACCACGTCGTCGCCGCCGGACGAGAGGAGGCCCCCGCCCCCTGCCAGATGGCAGTGGCCGTCGCAGAAGATATTGGCCCCCGGGCTCCAGGCCCCGAGACCGAACATGAAGGAGTTCCACGCGTCCGTCCCGCAGCCTTCAGCTCCCGGCTGCCAGCGGATCTCCTCCCCGTCATTGAGGCGTCCGTCCCAGGTCAGGATGCGCGAGTTGAACGGGCTCTCGCCCTCGCGCATCAGGACCATGTGGATCTGGATATGCGAGCGCGGGTTGGTCGGTGACCACTGACCCGGATGGGCCGTGGCGCCCCGCGCGCTGGCGAACGCTAGGGCCAGGATGAAGGCGAGGAGAAGCGGGGGACGAGAAGACGTGTGCGACTTGGGCGCTGCGTTCGGGGCAGCCATGGCGGCCTCCTGGCGAGGGCCTCGGGTGACGCTGCATGGCACCGGAGGGCGAGGAGTCCCGTCCCGCCTGCCCTGAGCGGATTGGAACCGGAGGCTGGCACCGATTTCTTTCCTGTCAAGATTTTTCGTCCCGCCCGGCTCCCCGGGCCGTGTACCATCAATGCCGGGCCGCACCTCAGACCTCGCTTCGGGGAGACCTCATGGCGCTCCAGAGGGCCGTTGTCCTCGTTATCGCCTCGCTTGCGGTTCTGATCGGCACCGCGGGCCGCTCCGCCGCCGACTGGCCGCCCGAGGGCCGTCTGCTGTGCTCCGCGTGCTGGGCCCGCTACGCGCGGATCGCTCCCGATGCATCGGGCGGGGCCTTCGTCTGCTGGGGTGACAGGCGCAACGGTCTCGACGGGACCAACGACGACCTGTTCCTGCAGCGCATCCTGCCCTCGGGGGAACTCGCTCCCGGCTGGCCGGCCGATGGCCTCCCGGTGTGTACCGATCCCAGCATCCTGGACCTCCCCGAACAGCCGATCGTCGCCGATGGCGCGGGCGGCGCGTTCCTCGCGTGGTCGGACTTCCGCCACGTCGCCACGGGCGGCACCAGCGTGGATGTGTACGTCCAGCACGTCCTTGCCGACGGCAGCCTCGCCCCGGGCTGGGTTCCGGATGGGGTGCCGGCGACCCGCGCGGCCTCATATCAGTTTGTCCAGGCTTTGCTCCCGGATGGAGCCGGTGGCGTGTACGTGACCTGGGACGACCAGACCCCGGACATCTATCTACAGCACCTGGGGCCGGACGGCCAGGTCGCCCCCGGGTGGCCGGTCAATGGACTCCCGGTGTGCGTCTTTCCCGGCGTGCAGGGGGCGCCACAGCTCGCTGCCGACGGAGCAGGCGGGGTGTTCATCGTCTGGGCCGACCTGCGCGATGGGCCGATCGACGCCTATGTGCAGCGAGTCACCGCCGGAGGCCAGATCGCCCCGGGCTGGCCGGAGAACGGCAGGCGGGTCGCCGCCGATCGCGCTCGGCGCCAGATCATGCCGGACGGCGCAGGCGGGGCTTACCTGTCGCTGGCGACAGTGGGGAGCATTGCTGACGACGACTACTACCTGCTGCGCTTCACCGCCGAGGGGGCCCTGGCGCCGGGCTGGCCGGAAGGGGGCGTGCCGGTGTGCCTGGCGCCGGATGACCGCTACGATCTCCGCATGGCGGCGGATGCCATGGGTGGCGTGCTTCTCACCTGGTACGACTATCGGTACCGGGCCTTTGCCGACGAGATCTTCGCGCTGCGCATAGGCGCCGACGGCTCCCGCCATCCCGGCTGGCCGCTGGACGGGCTGCGGGTCACCGAGAACCCGCCCTTCGACAGTTTCCCGGACTTGGCGGCGGACGGCCTGGGAGGCGTCTACCTGGCCTGGGAGTGGGAGTCCAGTTCCCAGGGCTTCAACACCCGGGTGGTCGTGCAGCACCTGAGCGGGGAGGGCAGCGTGGCTCCGGGATGGCCCGCCAACGGGCTCTTCATCCCAACCGTCATCCAGTCCGGCAACCCGCGCATGGTGGCCGACGGCATCGGCGGGGCGATCGTCGCCTGGGAGGATATCAGCGAGCACGTGCGTGCCCTGCGGATCGCGCCCGAGGGGCCGGTGCCGGTGCTGGTGTCGCTGGCGAGCGCCGAGGCGCACCCGGGGCTGGTGCGGCTCGTCTGGTACGCGGCCGCGGGAGCGCTGAGCGCGGCCCAGGTGGAGCGTCGGAGCGAGTCGGACGACTGGGAGGCGCTCGCTGCGATCACCGCCGATGGCTCCGGGCGGCTCCGCTACGAGGACCGTGCGGTCATGGCGGGCACCCGCTACGGCTACCGGCTCGCCTACCGAGAGGGAACCGACCTCGCCTACAGCGCCACGACCTGGGTGGAGGTCCCGGCGCTGCGGTTCGCGCTGCGCGGCCTCTCCCCCAACCCCTCGGCCGGCGATCCGGTCGTGACGTTCTCGCTGGCCGACGTGGCGCCGGCCTCGATCGAGCTTTACGACCTCGGCGGCCGGCTCGTCCTCTCCCACGAGATCAGCTCGATGGGAGCGGGGACCCATTCGATCCGGCTCGGCGCCTCGGGCCGGCTGCCGGCCGGCGTCTACACGGTGCGGCTGCGCCAGGGGCCGGATACTGCCGCCGCGCGCGCCGTCATCGTCCGTTGAGCCGCGGAGGGGCCGGTCATACCGGCATCGCGCCACGCAGAGGCGCCGAAGTCACGTGATGCAATTCCGTTGCACGGTTTCGCGCGCGCCACTCGACCCATCTCCTACGCCGTCTCCACCCCCGCCACGTCATCCAGCGTGTAGCACCCGGGCGCCGCCGTGGCTACGAACCGCACCGCCGCCAGGACCCCGTGCGCGAACGCGCTCCGGTCCTCGGCGACGTGGCGCAGCTCGAGCCACTCCCCCGCCCCGGCCAGCACTACCGCGTGATCCCCCACCCAGGTGCCGCCCCGCAGCGCGTGCATGCCGATCTCCGCGGCAGACCGCGGCCCGGTGCGACCCGAGCGACCTTCCCGCACAGCGCCGGCCGCATAGCCGCGCCGCTCGGCCGCCTCGCGCGCCAGCTGGAGCGCCGTGCCCGAGGGCGCATCCAGCTTGCCCCGGTGGTGGCGCTCCACGATCTCGATGTCCCATCCACCCGGCAGCGTCGCCAGGGCGCTCGCCAGCGCGCGCCGCAGCGCCAGCACCCCGAGGCTGAAGTTCGCGGCTCGCACGATGGCGATCTTGCGCGCCGCGGCGCGCATCTGGTTCTCCTCCGCGTCGCCGAGCCCGGTGGTGCCGGAGACCAGCGCGGCGCCCCGTTCGGCGCACACTCCGGCGGCGGCCGTGGCCGCCGCCGGAGTGCTGAACTCCACCACCACGTCGCCGTGCGACAGGACCGCGCCCAGGTCGTGGCTCCACGGCGCGCCCCCATCGGGCGGAGCGGAGACGCCCGGCTTCTCCACGCGCGCCTTGAGGGTGATGCCGTCCGCGCCGGCCAGTGCTTCTGCCACCGCACGACCCATGCGGCCGGCGGCCCCGATCAGGACGATCGGGATCATGCCCGCGCCGCCCCGGCCGGCTCCGGCAGCGCGATGCCGCTGGCGCGCGCCGCCTCGAGGATGGCGCGCCCGGTCCCGGGCTCGACCGGGACCAACGGCAGGCGCAGTTCGTTCTCGATCAACCGCATGGCCGACAGGAGAAATTTCGCCGGGCCGGGGTTCGACTCGAGGAACAGCGCCTTGAAGATGGGCAGAAGCTTGCGGTGGGCCGCCTCGGCTTCGGCCATCCGGCCGGAGCGCGCGTGATCGCACAGCGTTCGCATCTCGCGCGGGGCGACGTTGCCCGCGACCGAGATCACACCGGCCGCACCGACCGCCATCATCGGCAGGGTGAGCGAGTCGTCGCCCGAGAGCAGTGTGAACCTGGTGCGGGCGCGCAACGCGCTCGCCTGGTCCACGCTCCCCGACGCCTCCTTGATCGCCACCACGTTGGACAAATCTTGAAGCTGCTCGAACGTCTCCGGCATCGTGTTGGTCGCGGTCCGGCCCGGGACGTTGTAGAGGATGAGCGGCAGCCCGGTGCTCTTCGCCACCGCGGTGAAGTGCGCGATCTGTCCCTTGGGGGTCGGCTTGTTGTAGTAGGGCGTCACGATCATCGCCCCGTCCAGCCCCAGCTCCTCGGCCATGCGCGTGAGCGTGATGCTCTCCGCGGTGTTGTTGGTGCCGGTGCCGGCCACCAGCGACACCCGGCCGCGCACACGCTCCTTGGCGAACCGCCACAGCGCGCGGCGCTCGTCCACCGTGCAGGTCGCCGCCTCGCCGGTCGAGCCCGAGATGACCAGGGCCTCGACACCACCCTCGATGAGAAAATCGATCAGCCGCCCGGCCGCATCGTGATCCACTGCGCCGCCCCGGAACGGGGTCACCATCGCCACCGTCAGTCCATCGAACATGTCGTCCTCCGTTCCATGGTCAAGCGCCCGCCGCGACCGCTGAGTCCGCCGGAGCCACCTCTGTCCACTCGCCCCGGTAGACCACCTCGGCCGGTCCGGTGAGCCGCACATCCCAACGCGCCCCGATCGGCATGCCGACCGGCGCCAGCCCCACCCACAGCTCATCCCCCCCCGCGGTGACGATCGCGATCGGCGGCGTGTCCCCTTCGGCGGCCGCCCAGAGGGCGGAAGCCATCGCACCGCTCCCACACGCCAGCGTCTCGTCCTCGACGCCTCGCTCGTAGGTCCGCATCGCCACCCGGCCCGGGGCCAGGCGGGCGACGAAGTCGACGTTGGTCCCGGAGGGCCCGAACACCGGATGGTGCCTGAGCGCCGGACCCCACTCCTTCACCGGCACCCACTCGACCCGCTCGACCGGGACCACGAAGTGCGGCACGCCGGTCAGGGCACGGCGCCCGATAAAACCGCGCCCGAGCGCCTCCAGCGTCTCGACCGGCCCGCAACCATCGACCACACCGAAGAAGAGCTCGATGCCGCGCCCGTCGCTCGCGCGCTTCGCGCGTTGGACGCCGACCGCGGTCTGGAAACGCACCTCGCCGCCGGTCCCGAGCCCAAGGTCGAGCGCCAGGCGCGCCAGGCAGCGAGCCCCGTTGCCGCAGAACTCGGCCGGCCGACCGTCGGCGTTGAAGTACCGCATCGCGAAGTCGAGGGTCAAGTCGGAGCCGGGCCCGGAGCCAGGACCACGCTCGAGCAGCAGCACCCCGTCCGCGCCCACCCCGCGCCTGCGGTCGCACAGCCGGCGGATTAGGGGCTCGAGTCGCGAGTCGGTCCCGGGCAGGAAGGGCACGCGATGGTCCACGACCACGAAGTCGTTAGCGGCGCCCTGCATCTTGAGGAAAGGGATCGTCATGGGGTCCTCAGCGCCCGCCGGGCGCGGGCTCCAGCGCCAGGATGACATTCAGGAACTCAGCTGCTGGCGCGACCTCCACCCGTCTGGGGGCGCTGGCGGGTTCGCTCTCGCGCTGCCACGATCGGCTCTTGTCGAGATCGCGCCACGCGCGCACGAACCACACACCCTTGGGCAGCGACAGCTCGAAGCGCGACTCCGGATCCACCGTGCCGATGACCTGCCGCAGACTGTCGTCGGCCGCCACCGCCATTACGGCGAGCGCCCCGCGCTCGATGCGCAGCGAGTCTAGCACAAGGCCCCGCACCCGCCCGGGCGAGCGGGGGTTCACCACCGTGACCGCGAAGCCGCGCGCGGCCGGCGCCGCCGTTTCCAGCGTGAAGACCGTGTCCACCGGGGTCAGGATGTCACTTTCGGGCTCGAGCGAACGGTTCCCGTTGAGATCGGCGAACACCCACAACCGGTAGCGGCCCGGCACCGGCAGCCCCACGACGCGGAAGTGTCCGTCGCGGTCGGCGAGTCCTACCGCATCGATGTCGCGGGCGGTGCTGTCGGGCTCACGCCTTGCCGGGGACGGACGGGTGCCTCGGCCTGGGATCCCGGGCTACGGGAGTACGCTGATCTTCTCCCTGGCGTGGAACTCTCCCGCTGCGATGCGGTAGACGTAGACGCCCGGTCGCACACGCGCGCCGGTCGGATCCAGCAGGTCCCACTCGACCGTGTGGGAACCGGCGGCGAAGGGCCCATCCGCCAGGGTGGCCACCTGGCGGCCGAGCAGGTCGAACACCTCGAGCCGCACGCTGTGGGCCACCGGCAGGTCGAAGGCGATGACGGTGGTGCCGCGCGCCGGGTTGGGCTGGCTGCGATGAAGGGCGAACGCGGTCGGGAGGATCGCAGAGGTGCCGCCGCGCGCACGGTGGCTTGAGAACCCGCCAGACGTCACGGTGCGGCGCAGGAGGAAGTAGCTCATGGCGGCCCCCGCCGGCGCCGACCCGACCGCCTGGTAGCTGACGACGAGCGAGTCGCCGGCCGTCATCGTCACGCCCCCGCCGTCGGTGGTGAAGCCGGCCCCCAGCTCGCCGAGCCGGGAGTGCTGGGCCTGGGCCAGGGCGAAGTTCCCGGCGCTGGTCTGCAGGCCCGCCGCCACCTGCTCCAGCGCGTAGTCGCCCGGCACCACCACGCGCGCGTTCTCGCGCAGCGAGCACACCCCGAGCCGCTCGTCCGTGGATCCTGGGACCAGCCGGCCGCGGGTCATCCACCGGCCACTAGCGTCGCGCACCTGGACCAGGAGATCGCCGCTCTCGGCGGGATCGAGCCGATCCCCTTCCCCGGCGTAGCGGAGCCTCACCTGCCAGCTACCCCCGGGGCCGCGCCCGGGCTCGGCGATGAGTCTCCCCGTTCCCGGCACGAGCGCGACGGTCCCCGCCGCCCCGGCGGTCGGCGCGCCCTCGGGGGATGAGGGACCCCACGCCCCGGCGGTTCCGGTCACCCGCTGGGCCGCAAAGCCCCCGCCGCCCCCGCAGGTGGTCTCCACCAGCACATCCTGATGGAGCGCCGCGAGCGGGTTCGTGGGGTGGTTATCGTCCTCGGCCCGGATCGCCAGATGGTAGATCGTGCAGGGCTGGAGCCCGGTGACCTCCGTGGACTGCGGTGTATCCTTCGGGGCCGGGGCCGGCATCGGATCGCGAGTCGTGACCGACGTCGCCTGGCTCCAGCTCGGCTCGTCGTTGATCAGTCCCGCGGCGCGACGCATGTGGTACTGCCTCGACGGGCCCGAGGGGGCGAGTGTGCCGTCGTCGCCCTCCGCGTACCAGAGCATGACGATCGAGTTCGAGCCCACGGCATCGGGCTGCAGCGTCGTAATGGTCCCGGCGGGCGTCGCGTCGCACAGGTCGGTCCATGGCGAGGTGAGCCGCAGCCACTTGGCGATCGAGGGCACGTCTCGGTAGTGGGTGGTCGTCGCCTCATCGTAGGCCCCGGTCAAGAACAGCAGGTAGTCCCCGGGCGGCGCGGAGTCAGGGCTTGCGGGTGCGGTGACGAATAATCGCGGCGGGCCGCTCTGGGCCACGGTGAACGTGAGCGGCACATAGCGCTGGTTTTGATCGAACCCGTGGGTCGTGGCCCCGGGGCGGATCAGGCAGGCGCGCGTGATGCGCGTCGGGTCGGGGGTGCAGACCGTGAACACCTTGCGGTAGGTGAGATTGGTGGGCGCCCCGGTGATCGTGGGTCGCAGGGCATGGGCCGATGTCCCGTCGTTCTTGAACAGGTAGGGGGGACAGAAGATCTCGGGCGAGACGTTGTCGCCTGCAGTCGAACCCCCGGCGCTCAAGACTCGCGCGTCCTGAAGCAATATTGCCGTACTGTGGTAGTCGCGTATCTTGCCCTGCTCGGGCAGCGTCCCGGTCCCTGAGCCTGGGGTCCAGGTGCCGGCGCCCCCGTTGGCGTCCGGATCCCAGATCTGCGGCCGCTTGACCGGTCCGGTACTGCCGAGTCCGCCCACCACCAGCACCTTGCCATCCGGCAGGGCCACCAGGTTGTGGTCCTCGCGCCCGAGCATGGGCGCCGAGGGCGTCCAGGCGGTGTCGATGGTGGCGTTGACGCTCTTGGTGAGGCCCGAGTATCCGCCGGCGATCATCATCCGCCCCGGCCGGTACATCGCCGCGGCCGAGAGTGCAAATCCAGGGTTCTGGTTCACGCGCTGTTGCCATGGTGCTGCGGATCCCGCGTCGGGGATGTCGAGCCAGAACGCGCCCGGGGGATCAGCGGACACCGACACCACCCGGCATCCCGAAGCCAGACCGCCGGGCACCACGAACGTCACCGGGTACGTGAGCCGGCTGTAGAGGTTCGCACTGGGGTGCTTCTGGTAGGTGTTGGTCGCGGGATTGTACGTCTCGGCCACCCGCGCGAGGCTGGGCGCCACTTCGAGGGGATAGACCGCTCTGGTGGAGAACTCCAGCAGCATCGTGTGGCCGACGAGGGCGTACTCGTAGTCGTCCCAGCGTGACCAGGGCGGCCCGCACAGTGGGTTCGGGACCGGGCACGTGTTTTGTTGTCCAGGCGGACACATGTGGCTCCAGCACGTGGCGCGCGGATCGACCTTGTAGACGTACTGGTCGGCCGGGCCGCTCGCGTTTTCGCCCCCGAACAGGTAAAGCCGAGGCGGGCCCCCTCCCTGCCCGGGATCGAGCGTCATGCTGTGGCGCGCCCGCGGCCCGGGCGAGTAAGCGGAAGGTCCAATGGTCCGGAGCTCCCAGTCCACCGTGCCATCATCGAGGATCCACAGCGCCCAGAGCTGATTGGAGTACGCACCGCCGCCGAGCGCGCCACCATAGAGCCAAGCGATGTGGGCGTTCTTCCCGCTGGAATGCGTGTAGCCGCTTTGCGGGTCCTGGGTGAACGAGTGCCAGTATCTCGGTGCTGGTTTGGGTCCGCCGGGGTTCACAAGTGTCATCTCGTACCAGGTGGCGTTATTGGGCAGGGCCGGGTCCCAGCGCAGCTCCCAGACCTTGTCGTCGGTCGGCGTCTGCCCGGGGGCGCTCACGCCGCCGAAGACGATCATGCGCTTGCGCGTCCCGCCCCCGCCGGAGAGGACGGTCTCGTCGTAGACCGCCCCGTGCCCGCAGCGGGCGGCGGGCGTCGTGGGGGCGCCGACGACAACCATACTCGACCACAGATACTGCGGCTGAGTAGGAATGGGTTTATAGAGTCGCCACACGTCACTGCGCGCTGTCCCGTCGAGACCGCGCCCTCCGAAGACCACCATCTGGCTGCCGAGGGCCGCCACCGCCGTGTGATCGCTGCGCTCCTGCGGGGCGCCGTTGATCGTCTTCTTCTCCCACTTGTAGATGTAGTCCGCGCCGAGCACATTGTCGTCGCGGGTCATGAACCAGACATCGTTGCGCGGCTGGCCGCTGCTTCCTATCCCCCCGAAGTACACCTGGGCCTGGAAGTCGGGCGCCTTGGCCATCTCCACCCCGCTGTGGGCATGGCGCGGATCCGGGCGCTGGTTGGTCGAGGGATCCGCCGCCGGGAGGAGCGGGGCGTCCCAGAGCCCGCCCTCGACCGGGGCGAACCGGAACAGGGTATCCCCCCAGGAGGGGCTCGGGGGCGGGGCGATCGCGCCGCGCTTGCCGAAAAGGACGCGGTGGTGCGGATGGCGGCTGCCGCCCGTGACCAGCACCCGGTCCCGCAGGCTGGTCGCACTGGGGTACCAGCGCCAGTCGTTGAGCAGACCCGGATACGGCTGGGGCCAGCTCCCCGGGATGGAGTTCGAGCCCGACTGGAAGATGCGCGACTGGTTCTCGCCGTAGGCTCCGGTCACCGTGCTGGTCCCCCCGGCCAACAGCGCCCCGCCTCCCGCCGGGAGCCCCGCATGGCCGGAGCAGAACACGTCCATCCCCGGACTGGCGACAGGCAGCGCGGTCCAGCCCGTGCTGGGCAGCGCCCCGCAGTCGTCGTTGCCCTGCCCCCAGCGCCACTCGCCCCCGCGGAGCGGACAGCAGACATTCTGCCCGTTGAACCACAGGATGCGGCTGCGGTCGGGATTGTTCGCCTCCGGCAGCAGCAGCAGGTGGACGGCGACCTTGTCGACGTTGCCCCCGCTCCAGTCCTCCGCCATGGTCCAGCGGCCCTGGGCACTCGCTGCGGGCACGGCGAGAGCGAGCACGGCAAGGTAGGCGATGACCGATGCAAGGTGCCGGGAGCAAAGCACGGGTGCGCGGGCGCACCCCCGGGACGGGACGAAGCGCAGCATGGCGAACCTCCACGCGCGACAATCACACGGCACGAACAAGAGGGACACGGCCGCGGCATGAGGTCAGCCGTTTCGGAAGTCGTCGCCCCGGACTATGGCCAAATAGTTGCGGGAACGCGCCGGAGCCCGTTTTGGGGAGGCGCTGCGGAGTGACGCTAGTTTCGCAGCGCCCTGGCGAGGGGCCCGACGATGCTCGTGCACGCCG
>CAYONG010000335.1:0-4894 GCA_964405235.1 uncultured bacterium
GAGACAAGCGGCGCGGGCATGCCCGGCACGAGGGCCGCGGAATTCCAGTTTGCGCCGGTGATCGGAGCGGTGGACGTTCGCATGTGATAGGTCGTCGCGGTGCCGATCGCGTCGTCGTCGCCAGGCGCCGTCCACTGCAGCATCACGCTGTCGGCACCCGCCCCCTGCGCCCGCGCCAGCACGGGAGCCAGGATGAGGAGAGCGCCCCCCGCCACCCCCAACAGCCACCGCCTCGGATGAATGAGGGAGCGGCGGCGGGGGGGCGAAGGCGCGAGGTGCATCAGCGGCGCGGCTCGGCGAGTGCGAGATCGTGACGGGCCGCGGTGTGCCAGGCGAACCACACGAAGCTTGCGGCCAGGTCGATGACACGGCCGGGCGCCATGGTGTCGGTGGTGGTGGCACTCGGCACGTTGGAGAGCGCCGAGATGTTGCCCGCGTCGTCGGTGACCCGTACGGCGAAGTAGTAGGTGGCCTGGCGGCTCAGGCCGCGCACGTTGAAGGTCTGGGTGGTGCCCGCCGCGGTCGGCGCCGGCTCGCCCGTCGCCTGCGTGGCGGCGGCGAAGTTGGCCGCCGTGATCGGCGTGCTCGAGTAGCGGAAGTCGTAGCTGGCCGCGGTCCCGGTCAGGCTGTCGTCGCCGGTGGCCGTCCAGCTCAGCAGCGCGGACGTGTCGGTGACCGAGGCCACGCTCATATTGGCAATCGCGAACGGCCGCGTCAGGTCGGGTGCCAGCAGCGTTGTCCTGCTGACCACGTTCGAGATCAGCGCCCAGTTCGGGACCTCGTCGGCGGTCTTCAGGGCGAAGTAATAGGTAGTGCCGGGCGAGAGCCCGGTGACCACGACGTTCTGTGGGGTGCCCGGGGCGGCCGGCGCCGGCGTGCCCACGAAGCGGGTGGCCGAGGCGTAGTTCGCCGCGGTGATGAGCGATGTCGAATAGCGGAGATCGAACTGAGAAGCGGTGCCGATCAAACTGTCGTCTCCGGGCGTGGTCCAGTTGATCGTGACGCTGTTCCAGGTCGTTTGCGCTTCGGCCTGGAACGCCAATCCCAGACCCAGCGCAGCGATGACCGCGACGATGGCGAACCGTGGCTTCATGGTGCCCTCCTCCTGTTCGCGACGGTCCGGACGAGAACGACGAATCCGTGACCTCCGCGGGTGCTGCCTCGGGAACTACGATCCATGGATGTCATGCCGGCAGCCGAGGGGAGCTCGGGCGACCTGCCACTACAGATGGCAGCCCTGTGGAACGCGAGGTGAGGAGATTTCCGCAGAGCCGCGGCGCGTTTTAGCACGAAGCGTGCCCCCGAAGTCGTGGGCATGGGAACGTTTGGGGGATCGGCGCAACTGCGGGGAACCGCCGCGATTCGAAGGACTTCGCGATAATTTCGTGACCAGCCCGGCCGCGCGGCCCGGATGGTCAGCGGAGTGAGAGATTGAATCCTGCAATCCCCGATCCATCCGGATGCAACGCTTCGGTACGTCGCGGCCAACGCTCGACCGGTTCGCCCTGGGGGATTTGTCTTCCACGGCCCAGCTCGCCGGCCCGCGAGTAACCTTCCGCCGCACGGCGCCGAGTGCCGGAGGGCGTCACGACGAGCGCCCCGTGCTAAGGAACCGGGAACAAATGCGCGCCGCGGAAGCGCGTTTGTGCAAATTGCATCGGCTCTCGGGGCAGAGGGCGCCAATCGGGGGTCCGGGCATTGGCACCCTTCGCCAGACCCCCCTGGCCTTCGCGCTGCAAGTCATCGCAGCGTCCCGCGCCGGCAAGTCCACCACCATCGCGTCGCTGCTCGAGCAGATCAACAACCAGGGTCCGCTGCATCACAGGGATCTTCCCGATTCTTGTGTTCGTCGTGGCCCTGGTGGCCCCCTCTCTGCCAACATGAGTGAGACACCGACCCCCCGGAAGTTTAGTGTAGAGGGCGAGACGGGAAACGATGATGTCCACGATCATGGAGGCGTCAGGGATGACGGTGGCGACCGAGGTGGTGGCGAAGGCGGCGCGGCGGCGCTTCTCGGCCGCCGAGAAGCTGCGGGTGCTGCGCGAGGCGGACGGGTGCACGAAGCCCGGCGAGCTGAGCGCGCTGCTGCGGCGCGAGGGGTTGTACTCCTCGCACCTGTCGGCATGGCGTGAGGCGCGGCGCCGGGGTGAGCTGGCGGGGCTGACGCCCCGTGCGCGTGGCCCGAAGGCGAAGCCGGTGGATCCTCGCGACCGCAAGCTGACCGAGCAGGCCCGCGAAATCGCCCGGCTGCAGGCGCGGCTCGAGCGCGCTGAGGGGCTGATCGCCGTCCAAAAAAAAGTCTCGGAGCTCCTGGGCATCCCGCTGGCGAGCGACGGGAGGGACTGATGCAGATCGTCGCCGAACTCGGGCCCCGGCTGGGGGTGGCGCCGACCTGTGCGGCGCTCGAAGTGGCCCGAGCCACCTACTACCGGCAGCGGCAGCCGCGTCCCGTGCCGCGACCGCGACCGACCCCGGCCCGGGCGCTGCCGCCCGCCGAACGCCAGGCGGTGCGCGACGTGCTGCACGAGTCGCGCTTCGTGGACCTGGCGCCGGCGGAGATCTACGCCACGCTGCTCGATGACGGCCGCTACCTGTGCTCGGAGCGCACGCTGTACCGGGTGCTGGGCGAAAACGCCGAGGTCCGCGAACGGCGCGACCAGCTCCGGCACCCGTCGTACGCCGCGCCGCAGCTGCTCGCCACGCGGCCGAACGAGTTGTGGAGCTGGGATATCACGAAGCTGCTGGGCCCGGCCAAGTGGACCTCCTACTACCTGTACGTGCTGCTCGACGTGTTCAGCCGCTACGTGGTGGGCTGGCTGCTGGCCGAGCAGGAGTCGGCACGGCTCGCCGAGCAGCTGATCGGCCAGAGCTGCGACCGGCAGGGCATCGCGCCGGGCCGGCTCACCGTACACTCCGATCGCGGCCCGGCGATGATCTCGAAGCCGGTCGCGCTGTTGCTCGCCGACCTGGGCGTCACCAAGAGCCACTCGCGGCCGCACGTCTCGAACGACAACCCGTTCTCCGAGTCGCAGTTCAAGACCATGAAGTACCGGCCCGACTTCCCGGAGCGCTTCGGCTCGCTCGAACACGCGCGTCAGCATGGCCAGGACTTCTTCCCCTGGTACAACACCGAGCATCATCACGTCGGGCTCGGGCTGTTCACGCCGCACGACGTCCACTACGGACTCGCCGAGGCGAAGCGCGCGCAGCGGGCGCGGGTGCTGGCGGAGGCATTCGCCAGGAACCCGGAGCGCTTCCCGAACGGGATGCCGCAGCCCAAGGCGGTGCCGACCGAGGTGTGGATCAACCCGCCGGTGGACCGCGCCAAGGTCTCGGCGGGCGAAAACACCATGACCCGGAAGTCGAGTGAGGTGACGATCGTCGATCCTGGGGCATCCTGCGAAGCCGATTCGAGGGTCGAACCCCTCGCGAGCGTCCATCTCACGTCCGAGGACCTCTGCATGACCGCTGCTCAGTAAACTCACGAAGCGAGTGTCTCAAAGTCGTTGACAGGTTCCGGCCCTGCTCGGTTGGTCGTGGTCGCAGACCGAGAACGGCCGGTTCTGGCTCGATCGGGCCAAGTTCCTGATGCCGATCTTCGGCTCGCTCATTCGCATGTATGCTGTCACCAGATTCGCCCGTACTCTGGGCATCCTGACCGCGACCGACGAAGAGACCGGCCAGCTCGACACTATGCTCAGCCGTGCCGCGGACTTCTACGAACATCGGGTGTCGGCGGCGGTGGATGGTTCGAGTTCGCTGATCGAGCCGATCGCGATCGTCGTGCTGGACGGCATGGTGGGCCACCCCGCACGGACGGGGCGGTTGAAGACCGCAGTCGCAGCACGGATCCTTCGGGGTCCGCGAAGACGAGATGAGATGAGAGCCGGAACCCGAACAGGAGACTCACTCGATGAAGAGGCACAGAGCCGAACACGGCTTCACGCTGATGGAGCTGGTGGTCGTGATCGTGATCGTCGCGATTCTGGCGGCAGTGGCGGTGCCCCTCTACATCAACTACGTGAAGGACGCTCAGCGCGCCGAGGCGAAGGGTGCGATCGGTGCGATCATCAGCGCGCAGCAGGTGCACTACGAGCGGACGGCTGGATTGGGAACTGCGACCTTCGCGGATCTTGTTGCTCTGAAGTCAGCGAATGAGGTGGACCTGACTGAGGCAGAAACTGGGTGGAGCTTTATGATCGACCAGGTCACCGCGACCACCTATCACGTCACTGCCAGCCGGAAAGTCGTTGCTCCGGCGACCCCTGATCCCACCCTTACGGTTACATACACATACCATCGGGCTACGGGTGGGGTATTCACACCCTGAAGCCTGGACAGAATTGAACTCTGGAATTGAACTCCGCACAGAACCCGGACCGCCTCGGTCCCGTGGAGGTGCGGTGGATTCGTTGATCGCCGTGGCCCCGCTCCCCTGGTGAGCGCGCTTCGACCTCTCCAGAACCGCCGGCGCGGTCAACGTGCTGGCCCTCGGGATGCGCCCCGCCAACGGCCGGCTCGTGGTGATGTCCTCGGCCGCGGCCTTTTGCGACCGATGAGGCTCCCCACCCTCGAGTGGACCCTGACGCATCACCGAGGGTTTTCCTGGTCGGTGTCGTCATGATGGTGGTCGCCCTCACCATCCTCGGGCTCTCGCTGTTCAGCCTCTTCAGCCATGAAGCTCAGTTTTTCGATCGCAGCCTGACAGGCGCTCAGACACTCCAATTCGCCATGGGAGGTCTGGATCGGTCGCGATTCGCCTTGAGCGCGGCCTCGCAGAACATGTCGCAGGCCGGTGCGAACCGGTCCGATGGCGTGATCTACGCACGAGCCAGTCAAACTCGACCAGGAGGCATCATCGACGACCTCGGAGCGGTGTTGGAGCTGCGCCCCT